>NZ_JBQCUV010000001.1:0-303722 GCF_051962915.1 Neisseria sp. P0006.S009
CCCCATCGCCCCCCTCTGGCCCCAAATCCACAATCCAATCCGCAGTTTTAATCACATCCAGATTATGCTCGATAATCACGATCGAGTTGCCTTTGCCTTTCAGACGACCTATCACTTCCAGCAATAGGGCGATGTCGGCGAAGTGCAGGCCGGTGGTGGGTTCGTCGAGGATGTAGAGTGTTCTACCGGTGTCGCGTTTGGAGAGTTCTAGGGCGAGTTTGACGCGCTGGGCTTCGCCGCCGGAGAGGGTGGTGGCGGACTGGCCGAGGCGGATGTAGCCTAGGCCTACGTCCATCAGGGTTTGCAGTTTGCGCGATACGGTGGGGACGGCGTCGAAAAATTCGCGGGCTTCTTCGACGGTCATGTCGAGGACTTGGCTGATGTTTTTGCCTTTGTATTGGATTTCGAGGGTTTCGCGATTGTAGCGTTTGCCGTGGCAGACTTCGCAGGGGACGTACACGTCGGGCAGGAAGTGCATTTCGACTTTGATCACGCCGTCGCCTTGGCAGGCTTCGCAGCGGCCGCCTTTAACGTTGAAGGAGAATCTGCCGACGTTGTAGCCGCGTTCGCGCGAGAGGGGTACGCCGGCGAAGAGTTCGCGGATGGGGGTGAACAAGCCGGTGTAAGTGGCGGGGTTGGAGCGCGGGGTGCGGCCGATGGGGGATTGGTCGACGTTGATGACTTTGTCGAGATGTTCGAGGCCGTGGATGTCGTCGTATGGGGCGGGTTCTTCTTGGGCGCGGTTGAGTTCGCGGGCGGTGATTTTGGCGAGGGTGTCGTTAATCAGGGTGGATTTGCCGCTGCCGGATACGCCGGTGATGCAGGTAATCAAACCGAGCGGCAATTCGAGGGTAACGTTTTTGAGGTTGTTGCCGCGCGCGCCTTTGAGGACGAGCATTCGCTCGGGATTGACGGGCGTGCGTTCAGACGACACGGCAATGGATTTTTTGCCGCTGAGGTATTGTCCGGTAACGGATTTTTCACATTTGGCAACGTTTTCGGGCGTATCGGCAATCAATACGTTGCCTCCGTGTTCGCCTGCGCCGGGGCCCATATCGACGACGAAATCGGCTTCGCGGATGGCGTCTTCGTCGTGTTCGACCACAATCACGCTGTTGCCCAAATCGCGCAGGCGTTTGAGGGTGGCGAGCAGGCGGTCGTTGTCGCGCTGGTGCAGGCCGATGGAGGGTTCGTCCAAAACGTACATCACGCCGGTCAGGCCGCTGCCGATTTGGCTGGCGAGGCGGATGCGTTGGGCTTCGCCGCCGGAAAGGGTTTCGGCGGAGCGGGAGAGATTCAGGTAATCCAGCCCGACATTAATCAAAAAGCCGAGACGTTCGGTGATTTCTTTGAGGATTTTTTCAGCGATTTGTTTTTTGTTGCCGTCCAAATCCAGTGTTTTAAAGAATTGGTGGGTTTTGGTCAGCGGCCAGGCGGAGACTTCGTGCAAGGGTTCACCGCTGACGTAAACGTAGCGGGCTTCTTTGCGCAAACGTGCGCCGCCGCAGCTCGGGCAGGCGCGGTGGTTTTGGTATTCGCGCAGTTTTTCGCGCACGGTTTCGCTGTCGGTTTCGCGGTAGCGGCGTTCGAGATTGGGAATGATGCCTTCGAAGGCGTGGCTGCGGTTGAAGGTAGTGCCGCGTTCGGACAGGTAAGTGAAATCAATGACTTCTTTGCCCGAGCCGTGCAGGATGACTTTTTTGACTTTTTCAGGCAGCGTTTCCCAAGCAGCCTGCACGTCGAAACCGTAATGCCGCGCCAGCGACTGAATCATTTGGAAATAGAACTGGTTGCGCTTGTCCCAGCCGTCAATCGCGCCTGCGGCTAAGGATAATTCGGGATGGGCGACCACTTTTTCGGGATCGAAGAAATTGGTGTTGCCCAAGCCGTCGCAAGTCGGGCAGGAACCCATAGGGTTGTTGAAGGAAAACAGGCGCGGCTCCAATTCGGGCAGGCTGTACGAACATACGGGACAGGCGAAACGCGCGGAGAACCAATGTTCTTCGCCGCTGTCCATTTCCATCGCCAGCGCGCGCTCGTTGCCGTGGCGCAGCGCGGTTTCAAAACTTTCTGCCAGCCGTTGCTTGATGTCCGCCTTCACTTTCACGCGGTCGATGACGACGTCGATATTGTGCTTGATGTTTTTTTCCAGCTTCGGCACTTCGTCAAGCTGATAGACTTCGCCGTCCACGCGTACACGGGCAAAGCCTTGCGCCTGCAAGTCGGCAAAGAAATCGACAAACTCGCCCTTACGCTCGCGTACCGCCGGCGCCAGAATCATCACGCGCGTGTCTTCCGGCAGCTTCAAGACGGCATCGACCATCTGAGATACGGTTTGGCTGGATAGCGGCAGCTTGTGTTCGGGGCAGTAGGGTGTGCCGACGCGTGCGTACAAAAGACGTAGGTAGTCGTGAATTTCCGTTACCGTACCGACGGTGGAGCGCGGATTGTGGCTGGTGGATTTTTGCTCGATGGAAATTGCAGGCGACAGACCTTCGATCAAATCGACATCGGGTTTGTCCATCATCTGTAAAAATTGACGGGCATAGGCGGAAAGGCTCTCAACATAACGGCGTTGGCCTTCGGCATATAAAGTATCAAACGCCAGCGACGATTTGCCGCTGCCTGACAATCCTGTTACCACCACGAGCTTGTGGCGCGGAATATCCAAATCGACATTTTTCAAATTATGTGTACGCGCGCCGCGGATGCGGATGGTGTCATTATCGTGTGAATGTTTGGGATGATGGTTGCACATATTGTCAGGCCGTCTGAAAAATAAAATAAACGGCTATTGTAGCACTTTTCAAATGACAGACTGGATAGATAAAGCATTTGATATAAAAGAAACAAAGAGGCCGTCTGAAAATATGTTTTCAGACGGCCTTGATATAGATGGATAAGCTTATCAGTCGATTTTGCGGAGAATTTCGCGTAGGGCTTTTTGCCAGTCGGACGGTTTGATACCAAATTCGGTCTCTAGGCGTGAGCAATCCATAATGCTGTATGCCGGACGCGGAGCGGGTAGGGGGTATTGTTCGGTGGTGATTGCGTTCAGTTCCGGAATGCGGAAGCTGTCGTCTAATTGGTGGGCGGTCTGAAAGATGGCTTTGGTAAATTCGTACCATGTTGCCGATTTATTGCCACAGTAATGGAAGATACCGCGTGGGGAAGTGGGCTGTTGCAATAAACTGATGATGGCATGAGCCAAGTCGCCTGCATAAGTCGGGCAGCCGGTTTGGTCGTGGACAATGGAGAGGGAATCGCGTTCTTTGGCAAGGCGCAGCATGGTTTTAACGAAATTGTTGCCGTATTCGCTAAACAGCCATGAAGTACGGACGATTGTACTTTCCGGATGCGCGGCTAAAGCCAAAAGCTCGCCTGCTACTTTGGATTGACCGTAAGTGCTGCGCGGATTGGTATAGTCGGTTTCGCGGTAAGGGCGTTTGCCTTCGCCGTCGAATACATAATCAGTGGAAATATGAATAAAGCGGGCGTGTGCGGCGCGGGCAGCTGCGGCTAAGTTGTGAACAGCGCTTGCGTTGACGGCAAAAGCAGCCTCTGCGTTTTCTTCTGCTTTATCGACGGCAGTGTAAGCTGCGGCATTAACGATGGCATCTGGTTGGAAATTTTTGATCATGTGATGCACGGCTTCGGTATCAGTAATGTCCAGCGAAGTAGAGTCGGTAGCAATCAGTTCCCAATCTTCGGGCAGGCGGTCGCGCAGACAACGGGCAAGCTGGCCTTTGGCTCCGGTCAATAAAGTACGCATGGTTGAGTATCTCCTCTGATAGCTGTTAAATAGGTGTTCGTGTCATTATAGTGTAAATACGACAAATTCACATTATTAGCGTAGAACAAAATACAAATAGGGCTGTATTTGAGTAAGTAGTCGATATTATCTATCTATAATGTAACTATTTATCAATATTTTAATAATATACTATAACTATAGTTAAAATATAGGTTTTAGCTAGATGGATTAAGCGGTTATATTAGTTAAGAAATTGTGAATCAATGTTAATGTTTTTATGATTATTAGGATAATGGTATTTAAAATTAGGGGAGCTTCTGTCCTTTTGTCGGCAAATTCTACCGTTTGATATTTTTGAGTAAATATTTTGCAAAATATTACTAAAATAATAATTGGGCAAGGGCGGATTTGCTCGTTCCGTCAACCCAATATTTTATTAACTTTTGGGAGTAATTATTATGGCATACTGTTACGGGGGGTATTATACTAGACCCCTGGTTAGTTCTTACTGCGCTCCTGCGCCTAAGGCTTCCTACTCTTCTTACTACTGCGCTCCTGCAGCAAAATCTTCTGTTTCTATCGGCAGCATCGCTAGCATTGCCAGCGTCGGCGTGTCAGTAGTTAATGCGGTAACTGGTTTGGTTTCTGCTATTGCGGCTTTCTGCCCACCGGCAAAAACTCCTAACTACAAATGTGTTCCGGTTTGCCCACCTTACAACTGCGATCCAATCAAACCGATCCCATGTCCAAAACCACAACCTAAACCTCAGCCTAAGCCTCAACCAAAACCTGAGCCTAAACCTGAGCCACAACCAGAACCGCAACCAGAACCAAAACCACAACCAAAACCTGAGCCTAAGCCAGAGCCAAAACCTGAGCCTAAGCCAGAGCCAAAACCTGAGCCTAAGCCAGAGCCAAAACCTGAGCCTAAGCCAGAACCGAAACCTGAGCCAGACTGCAAAGACTGTGTTGACGACCATAACCAAAACAACTCATACGGTCACGAAGACAAAAACCCAGGTAATGTCATCCGAGCTGAAGACTGCAAAGACGGCAACGTTATCCGCGGTACAGATGCTAAAGATACCATCTATGGTACTGCTTGCGAAGACATCATCTACGGTGGCAACGGTACAGACGTAATCTACGCCGGTGCTGGTAATGACACCATTTACGGTGATGCCGACGGTGACTCTCTGTACGGTGAAGAAGGTAAAGACTACCTGCAAGGTGGTGCCGGTAACGACTACCTGAACGGTGGTTCCGGCTCGGACATCATGCGCGGTGGCGACGGTAATGACGTTTACTTCGTTGACAATGCCAACGACCAAGTTATCGAGTACGGCAATGCACACGCCGGTATCGATACTGTTCGTACCGTTATTGACTACACACTGACCGATCACGTTGAAAACCTGATTTTGCAAGGTATGCAAAACCTGAACGGTACTGGTAACTCTTTGAACAACAACATCGAAGGTAACGGCGGCAACAACCATCTGTATGGTTTGGCCGGCGACGACTGCCTGGTTGGTAAAGACGGTAACGACTACCTCGACGGCGGTGTCGGCAACGACATCCTGATCGGTGGTACCGGTAACGATACTTACTTCTTCGACAAAGGTTACGGTCACGACACTATCCGTGAAGAAAGTGGTAATGACACCCTGTTGTTCGGTAAAGGCGTTGCAGCTTCCGACGTATTGCTGAGCAAATCTGGTGCTAACCTGACTGTTTCTGTCGGTACTAACGATAGCATCACCATCGATGACTGGTTCACCGGTAACGATCACAAAGTTGAAAACTTCAAGTTTGCTGACGGTAGCACTTACCAAGTAACCGGCCACGGCGACTACTACTCTCTGTCTGCTGTGAACCAAATCCAAGATCAGACTCAAGCTTCTGTAATCTGATAGGATGGTGATTTTCAGGGTTCTTCTCTGAAATCAACGGTTAAGGCCATCTGAAACCAAAATATAAGGTTTCAGACGGCCTTTATTTTGTAAACAATCTGACGAAAAATTCCAAATTGGGCTAAAATACTGCATTCTTCTGTCTACCAAAGAGATACCCAAAATGTCTGAAATCAGCTTGAAAAAAATCTACTCCGGCAAAGTACGCGATTTATACGAAATTGACGATAAGCGAATGTTGATGGTTGCTTCCGACCGCCTGTCTGCATTTGATGTGATTTTGGATGACCCGATTCCGGGTAAAGGGGAGATTCTGACGCAGATTTCCAATTTTTGGTTTAAAAAACTGGCTCATGTCATGCCTAACCACTTTACCGGCCATACGGTTTACGACGTTTTGCCTGAAAACGAAGCCAAAGTTTTAGAAAAACGCGCCGTTGTGGCTAAAAAACTCACTCCGGTGAAAGTAGAGGCTATTGTGCGCGGTTATCTGGCAGGCAGCGGTTGGAAAGATTATCAAAAAACAGGTTCTGTTTGCGGGATTCAACTACCTGAAGGTATGCAGGAAGCGCAACAACTGCCTGAAGTGATTTTTACGCCATCAACCAAAGCCGAGGTTGGCGATCATGATGAAAACATCAGCTTTGAAGAATGCGAACGCATTATCGGAAAAGAATTGGCGGCGGAAGTGCGCACCAAAGCGATTCAGCTGTATACAGAAGCGGCCGAATATGCCAAATCTCGCGGCATTATTATTTGCGATACCAAGTTTGAATTTGGTTTGGATGAAGAAGGTACGCTGACTTTGATGGACGAAGTATTAACGCCTGACTCCAGCCGTTTTTGGCCTGCAGACCAATACAAAGTCGGCACCAATCCGCCGTCTTTTGACAAACAATTTGTCCGCGACTGGCTGGAGCAAAGCGGTTGGAATAAAAAAGCGCCTGCACCTAAAGTGCCTGCCGATGTGATTCAAAAAACAGTCGAAAAATATCAGGAAGCATTGACTTTGCTGACTCAGGATTGATTTTTAAGTTTAAAGGCCGTCTGAAAGAGATATGTTTCAGACGGCCTTTTTATTGTATAAATACTGGATTTTAAGGATGGTTGCCTTTATAATCGAGAGTTGTTTTCAGCGCCTTAAAGGCCGTCTGAAAGCTTGTTTATAACCTGCCGCACGGTCTGAAACCCTAACTATGCACATTCGGATTTTAGTGTGCATTATTAGTGTTTTAGCAGTGCGGTATTTTGAAAGGAACAATGATGTTCAATAAACACGTTAAGACCTTCCAATACGGTAATCAAACCGTTACTTTGGAAACCGGCGAAATCGCTCGCCAAGCCGCTGCTGCCGTTAAAGTATCTATGGGCGACACCGTTGTTTTGGTTGCTGTGACTACCAACAAAGAAGTGAAAGAAGGCCAAGACTTCTTCCCTCTGACTGTCGATTACCTCGAGCGTACTTACGCAGCAGGTAAAATCCCCGGCGGTTTCTTCAAACGCGAAGGCAAACAAAGCGAAAAAGAAATTCTGACCAGCCGTCTGATCGACCGTCCGATCCGTCCTTTGTTCCCTGAAGGTTTCTACCACGACATCCAAATCGTAGCGATGGTGGTGTCTGTTGACCCTGAAATTGATTCTGACATTCCTGCAATGTTGGGTGCATCTGCCGCGCTGGTGTTGAGCGGCGTACCGTTTGCTGGTCCGATTGGTGCGGCACGCGTGGGTTATGTAAACGGCGTGTACGTTTTGAACCCGACTAAAGCCGAATTGGCCAAATCACAATTGGACTTGGTGGTTGCCGGTACTTCTAAAGCCGTGTTGATGGTGGAATCCGAAGCCGACATCTTGTCTGAAGAAGTGATGTTGGGTGCGGTTGTTTACGGTCACGATCAAATGCAAGTGGCCATTAACGCCATCAATGAGTTTGCCGACGAAGTCAACCCGGAAGTTTGGGATTGGAAAGCACCTGAAACCAATGAAGAATTGGTTGCAAAAGTACGCGAAATTGCCGGCGAAACCATTAAAGAAGCGTTCAAAATCCGTCAAAAACAAGCGCGTTCTGCCAAATTGGACGAAGCTTGGAGTGCTGTAAAAGAAGCGTTGATTACCGAAGAAACCGACACTTTGGCAGCCAACGAAATCAAAGGCATTTTCAAACACTTGGAAGCCGATGTTGTCCGCAGCCAAATTTTGGACGGCCAACCGCGTATTGACGGTCGCGACACCCGCACTGTTCGTCCGTTGAACATTCAAACCGGCGTATTGCCGCGCACTCACGGTTCTGCACTGTTTACCCGTGGCGAAACCCAAGCTTTGGCGGTTGCAACTTTGGGCACTTCACGCGACGAGCAGATCATTGATGCGCTGTCCGGCGAATACACCGACCGCTTCATGCTGCACTACAACTTCCCTCCATACTCTACCGGCGAAGTGGGTCGCGTAGGAGCGCCAAAACGTCGTGAAATCGGTCACGGCCGTTTGGCTAAACGTGCATTGTTGGCCGTATTGCCAGAACCTGAAGATTTCAGCTACACCATGCGCGTGGTTTCTGAAATTACCGAATCCAACGGCTCTTCCTCTATGGCTTCCGTCTGCGGCGGCTGCTTGAGCCTGTTGTCTGCCGGTGTGCCTTTGAAAGCACACGTTGCCGGTATCGCCATGGGTCTGATTTTGGACAATAACAAATTTGCCGTTCTGACCGATATTTTGGGCGATGAAGACCACTTGGGCGATATGGACTTTAAAGTAGCCGGTACAACCGAAGGCGTGACCGCGCTGCAAATGGACATCAAAATCCAAGGTATTACCAAAGAAATCATGCAAATCGCTTTGGCTCAAGCCAAAGAAGCACGTTTGCACATCTTGGATCAGATGAAAGCCGCTGTTGCAGGTCCACAAGAGCTGTCAGCACACGCGCCACGCTTGTTCACCATGAAAATCAACCAAGACAAAATCCGTGATGTTATTGGTAAAGGTGGTGAAACCATTCGTTCGATTACTGCCGAAACCGGTACTGAAATCAATATCGCTGAAGACGGTACCATCACTATCGCTGCGACTACTCAAGAAGCAGGCGATGCAGCGAAAAAACGCATCGAAGAAATCACTGCCGAAGTGGAAGTGGGCAAAGTGTACGAAGGTACTGTGGTTAAAATCCTCGACAACAACGTTGGCGCGATTGTCAGCGTAATGCCGGGCAAAGACGGTTTGGTACACATCAGCCAAATCGCCCACGAGCGCGTACGCAATGTCAGCGACTACCTGCAAGTAGGTCAGGTTGTGAACGTGAAAGCATTGGAAGTAGACGATCGCGGCCGCGTACGCCTGTCTATCAAAGCTTTGCTGGAAGCTCCTGCTCGCGAAGAGAAAGCAACCGAATAATCTGATTATTCAAGCTTAAAACAAAAGGCCGTCTGAAATTTTCAGACGGCCTTTTGTTTATTTAAAAGATGAGTTTAAAAAACGGGTTTTGCCTTTACTTTGATGGAACGGATTACTACAATACTTGCAATTTAATAAATATATTAATCTCTCAAGGAGTATGCAATGAATGCTACACAATTAATCAGTCGGCTGACGCAAACCGTCGGCGAAAAATATATCATCACAGACCCGGCAAAAACTGAACAATACCGTCAAGGCTACCGTTTTGGCGAAGGTAAGGCGCTGGCAGTTGTCCGTCCTGGTACGGTTTTGGAAATGTGGCAAATCTTGCAGGCGTGTGTTGAGGCTGATGTTATCGTGATTACGCAGGCCGCCAATACCGGCCTGACCGGCGGCTCGACTCCTGACGGCAATGATTACGACCGCGATATCGTGATTGTAAATACCATGCGTCTGAACATCATTCAGCCGATTAACAATAACGAACAGGTTGTCTGCCTGCCCGGTTCTACCCTGAATCAATTGGAGCTGCTGCTGAAACCTTTAGGCCGTGAGCCGCACTCTGTAATTGGTTCGTCCTGTATCGGCGCATCTGTATTGGGTGGCGTATGTAATAACTCCGGCGGTGCATTGGTACAGCGTGGTCCGGCTTATACGGAAATGGCCCTGTTTGCGCAAATCAACGAAGAGGACAAGCTGGAGCTGGTCAACCATTTGGGCATTGATTTGGGCGAAACCCCTGAAGAAATTTTGACCAACTTGCAAGGTTTCCATTATCAGCGAAAAGACATTACGCAAGATGCCGGCAAAGGGCATGACCATGCATACTGCGATCATGTCCGCCAAGTGAATGAACCGACTGCCGCCCGTTTTAATGCCGACCCTGCACGCCATTACGAGGCTTCAGGCTGCGCGGGCAAGCTGATGGTATTTGCCGTGCGTCTGGATACGTTCCCTCAAGAAAAGCAAACTGCCGTGTTCTATATCGGCACCAATGATATTAATGAGCTGACCGATATTCGTCGTGCCGCTTTGAGCGAGTTTAAAAACCTGCCTATTTCCGGAGAGTATATCCATCGTCATGCTTTTGATATTGCTGCCGTTTATGGTAAAGATACGTTTTATATCATTAAGACGTTCGGTACCCACCAACTTCCGAAACTGTTTGATCTGAAAGCCCGTGTGGATAGATTCAGCAAAAAGATAAGTTTCTTACCAAAACACTTCTCTGATAAATTCATGCAACTGATCAGTAAAATTTTGCCTGATCACTTGCCGAAATCTATGCGCAACTATCGGGATAAATATGAACATCACCTAATTTTAAAAATGGGTGGCGAGGGCGTAGAAGAAGCGCGTGCTTTCTTGAAGGAATATTTTGCAACTCATGGCGGCGCATTCTTCGAATGTAATGCCGAAGAAACGCAGGCGGCCATGCTGCATCGCTTTGCTGTGGCTTCTGCCGCGATCCGCTATCGTTCTGTACATGATGATGAAGTAGAGGATTTGGTTGCACTCGATATCGCCTTGCGCCGTGATGATCGTGATTGGTTTGAAACACTGCCGCCTGAAATCGACAATAAAATCATCCATAAATTGTATTACGGACATTTTATGTGTCATGTGTTCCATCAGGACTACATCATTAAAAAAGGCAACGACTGCATGGCTTTGGAACATGAAATGCTCCATCTGCTTGACCAACGCGGCGCGCAATATCCTGCCGAGCACAACGTCGGTCATCTGTATGAAGCCAAGCCTGAACTGAAACAGTTCTATAAAAAACTTGACCCGACCAACAGCTTCAACCCCGGTATCGGTAAAACCAGTAAGAAGAAAAACTGGGCAGAATAAAGCATAGTTAATAAAGGCCGTCTGAATATTTCAGACGGCCTTTTTATATGCTTGCTTATCAGAACAGGTTGCTGATGAAAATCAGCAGAATCACCAACGGCACGAGGTATTTCACATAAGCAAACCAAATATTGACCGTCGTATGGTTGCCTTTATAGAGCAATTCGTCCTTCGCTTCATCCTTCATCACGAAACCGACAAACAGCGCGGAGCCGAGCGCGGTCAGCATAAACAGGATATTGCCGCTGATATAGTCAAAGGCATCAAAAATGTTTTTACCAAACACGGAAATATCTTTCCATGGGCCGTAGCTCAAAATAGACGGAATGTTGCCGAAGATGAAGATGGCGGCCAAGACAATCGTAATCGCGGCGGTACGGCGGATTTTGGTTTTCTCCTGAATCGTCGTAATCAACACTTCATAAATCGTCAGAGAAGTCGTCAGCGCGGCAATCAGAAGCAGTGAGAAGAAAATCACTGCAAACACCGGGCCTGCCCACATATTGGAAAACACGATCGGCAGGCTTTGGAACACCAGCGTCGGGCCGGAGTTAGGGGCGACGCCAAAGCTGAAGAGGGAAGGGAAAATCATAAAGCCGGCCAACACGGCAATCAAAGTGTTGGTAATCGCGGTAATCACGGCCGTCTGAACCAGATTTTCGTTTTTATCCAGATAGCTGGATAACGTAATCATCACGCCGAAACCCAAGCTTAAGGCGAAGAATACTTGGCCCAAAACGAAGACGAACAGTTCGGCTGTAATTTTGCTGAAGTCAGGCTTCAGATAGAAGATGATGCCTTCCATTGCGCCCGGCAGGGTAACGTTGCGCACAACCATGGCAATCAGGAATAAAAACAGCAAAGGCATCAGGTATTTTGCCGCTTTTTCAATACCACCGATCACGCCTTTGACCAAGATCCATTGGTTCACAACCACAAATAGGAAGGTGTAAAACGCAATTTCCCAAGGGCTGTTTTCGATGTGTTCGGTAAAGAAGCTTTTGGTGACTTCTCCGGAAACCGGACTGGAAATGTCCAAATTGCCGCCGATGATATTGATGATGTAGCTGATAACCCAGCCGCCGAGCACCATGTAATAGGCCATGATGCCGAATGCGCCGAGCAGGCCCATCCAGCCGACCAATTTCCAAACTTTGGCAACGGGTTTGCCATTCATTGTGCCGCCAAACGCATCCAGCGCGTTCACGCCTTTACGGCGGCCGATGACGTTTTCCACCAAAATCATCGGAATACCGATGACCAGCATGGCGATACAGAACAGAAACACATATGCACCGCCGCCGTTTTCACCGACCAAATACGGGAAACGCCAAGTTGCACCAAAGCCGACAGTCGCGCCGGCAACGGTAAGGATGTAAGTCAAACGGTTGGACCAGGTTTGACGGGGTTGATTGGAAGACATAAATACTCAGATGCATTAAAATAAAGACAACATTTTACCGCAAAGATTTAACGAATCTTGACTAAAGTCTGAAAAGAAAATTAGTTAAAAAAACTATGTAATGAAGAATTTTTAGTGGGTTTCTCTGGTTTGCTTGGTATTGAAACCTGCAAACAGAGAATTTGTCTGAAGCGATACGAATGATTGAAAGAGCCGTAACGATAAAGGCCGTCTGAAAAGTGGGATATGGGAAAGGGTTGTTGTGAGGAGATTGGATAGCACTAAGGTGTGCTTTCAAATATGTCGGCAACAAAGATGGTATTTCTCTAAGGTTGTCTAATAACATCCTGTAACCTTAGCTTGGATAGTCGCCGATGGTTTTTCTTTCTATAAAACGATTTGTCTGAAATTGGAATGGTACAGATTGATGCGGAAGAGACGAGAAAGAGAAAAGGAGGAATGGCAAGGTAATGAGTGGGAGATGAGGTTTAGTAATGATGGCTTCTTTAGATGAGAAAGGCCGTCTGAAAGTACGCCCGCTTGATTGCCAAATTTTAGATAAAAAAAACCATCTATACTAAGGGGAAAGTATAGATGGCCAAACACATTACGGGGAAAACGTCTTACTCACTTACTCACTTCTTTCGAAGCAAGTGTTACTCAGACAGGCGAATTATACAATAGTTCAGTCTTTACAGTGTTAAATTCTGTTAAATAAAAATGATAAGATTTAGATGTTTGATTTTAAATAAATAAAAAATCCATATTGTTTAAAAATTTATCGAAAAAATTTAGAACTTTTTTAGATTTGGATAAATTTCCATTCTCCCGCGGCCAAATCATCGACATTCCAGTCGCCGAATTTCTCACGGTGGAGCTGCTCGACACGGTTGCCTGCGGCTGCAATCATGCGTTTGACCTGATGGTATTTACCCTCGGTAATGGTCATCATCAATGTGGTTGGGGCGGCTAATACTGCTTCGACTGCGGCGACGGTTTCATGATCGTCATGCAGGAGAACGCCGTTTTTCAGCGTAGTGCAAAGGGTATCGTCGGCAGGATGTTTCAAAGTGACACGGTAGAGCTTCGGAACTTTGTGTTTGGGCGAGGTAACGCGATGGTTAAATTGCCCGTCGTTGGTAATAAGAATAATGCCGGTTGTGTCTGCATCCAAGCGGCCGACTGCCTGCATATCGATATTGCGCATGTGGTCGGGAAACAGACTGAAGATGCTTGGATATTGCTGGGGTTTGTGCGAAGTTTCGTAATCTGCAGGTTTATGAAGCAGAATGTAGAAATAGGGCATGGGGACGGCGGCAATTTCTTCGCCGTCAACAGACAGGGTGTGCACTTGAGACGGGTCGATATTGTCTTTGGCACGATTATGAATTTCGCCGTTAATGGCAATGCAGTCATTGTCTATCAGCCATTGGCATTGCTTGCGGCTGCCGAGGCCTTGCGATTGGATGTATTTGAGCAGTTGCATGGTTGGTTGAAAAGTAGGAAATGTTCAGACGGCCTTTATTGTACTGGAAAACCGGTTTTGAGGCTGTCTGAAAAGTAGGGGCAAAAAAATCGCCCCTTTAAAATGTTAAGGGGCGCAAAAGGAACACAAACCACTACCAAAAACTGTTACAGGGCAAATTCTCCTATTTGATGTGTTGCCGGATAAAGTGCTTTCATCAAGTCATGTGGTGAAAGCGAAAAATCTTTGCTGTTTGTCGTCAGACGGCCTTGCTGAGGCGTTAGCTCAAGCAATCGTGCGTTTGCCGATTGGATAAACTTGTTTTTCGTGCGCTGCATTTTTCTTTGCAGGGCGGAAACAACGCGGTTGTACAGACTGTCTTTTTGTTTGACTTCGCGTGTACCGGCAACCCAGCTCAAACGCGTATTGCCGTCTTCATCTTCAATCAGCAGGATGCCGGTTTCTGATTGGGGCGATTTGCCCATGCAAGGGAGCCAAACATAATAGCGGCCATCTAAAGTAATGAATACTGCGTCGTGTACTTCGCACTCATCGCAACACTTGGTGGCGATTAAAGAGCGGATGGCTTGTTGGTGCAGTCTCAGAATGTCAAGGGAGACTTGCTTAAAAATACTTTCGGGCATTTTCTTCTCCTTTCATTCTGTTGTGCGGTTGTTTTGTTTCGATGGGTTGTATTATACGGCGATTTTCTAAATTTGCAAATGATAATTGTTCCTATTATTTAATTTATAAGTAAGATATTAATTATTAAAGAAATTAAATTTAAAAAATTTTTTTAGAAATTGGGCTTTCTACTTAAAAATGCAGTAATAGATAGCCATTAAATGCAAAAAGAATAAAGGCCGTCTGAAAAAATCCAGCTATAAAAAGGTATTTCAAAAGCAGCTAAAGTTTTGCTGACTATACATTTCAGACGGCCTTCAGTATGATTCAGGACGTTTTGATAATTGCAGAAACTACCAACCATGAGCCAACGTCAGATTATCCTCGATACGGAAACTACGGGTCTTTATCCTGAAAACGGCGACCGTCTGGTCGAATTTGCCGGCTTGGAAATGATCAACCGCCAAATGACCGACTCCAACCTTCATTTATATGTCCACCCCGAACGCGATATGCCGGAGGAAGCGGCGAAGGTGCATGGTTTGACGATTGAAGTATTGGAAGCGAAGAATGCGCCGCCGTTTGCCCAAGTGGGTAAACAGATTGCTGACTTTATACGTGGTGCAGAGCTGATTATCCATAATGCCAAGTTTGACGTCGGCTTCCTGAATATGGAATTCCGCCGCATGGGCTTGCCTTCTATTGAGGAACTGGGTTGTAAAGTGACCGACACGCTGGCTATGGCACGTGAAATGTTTCCGGGACAAAAGGCAAGCTTGGATGCGTTGTGTAACCGCTTTTCCGTTGACCGCAGCAAACGGGTCTTGCACGGCGCGTTAATCGACTGTGAGCTTTTGGGTGAAGTCTATCTTGCCATGACGCGTCAGCAGTTCGACCTGATGGGCGGCGAGTCGGAAGAAGAGGGCGAAGTCAAACAAACCGTTATTGCGGAAACCAAACGTACGTCGCAGTTGAAAGTCATCAAAGCCAATGCGGACGAGCTGGCCGCACATGAAAAATATTTGGACGATTTGGGAGAAGCGTGTGTATGGCGCAAGGTTGAAACGCCTGATGAGGCCAATGCCGGAGCGTCAGCATGATACGCCGCAATATCGCTTTGATTCCTGCTGCCGGTGTGGGAGCGCGATTTGGTGCAGGAAAACCAAAACAATATGTTGAAATCAATGGTAAAACCGTATTGCAACATACCATAGAAATCTTTGAGCAACACCCCCGCATAGATTTAATTGCCGTTATTCTTTCGCCGGAAGATTCGGTTTTTCAGACTGCCCTGTCTGAGAAAGTACGCGTCTTTCGAGTAGGCGGCGCAAGTCGTGCCGAAACGGTACGCAATGGCGTATCTACTTTATTAGAACAAGGTTTGGCCGAGGCACAAGACAATATCTTGGTTCATGATGCCGCGCGCTGTTGCTTGCCTGCTGAAGCATTAACACGTTTGCTTGATGAGGCTGAAGAGAGCAATGAGGGCGGTATTCTGGCCATACCGGTGGCCGATACGCTCAAGCGGGCAGACGGCAGTCATCATATTGATGAAACCGTTGCACGCGCAGGATTATGGCAGGCGCAAACGCCGCAGCTTTTTCAGACGGCCTTATTAAATCGCGCCTTATCGGTTGATGATTTGAGTGAGATTACGGATGAAGCGTCAGCAGTTGAAAAACTGGGTATCCGGCCGCGCTTGGTGCAGGGCGATACGCGTAATTTAAAATTGACGCTGCCGCAAGACGAATACATTGTCAGATTGTTGCTCAAGGCCGTCTGAACAATCAAAACCCATTATTTAAGGAAGCAAACATGAATATCCGTATCGGACAGGGCTACGATGTCCATCAGTTGGTCGAAGGGCGAGATTTGATACTCGGCGGCGTAAACATTCCGTTTGAAAAAGGCTTGCTGGGTCATTCAGATGCCGATGCGCTGTTGCATGCGATTACCGATGCTCTGTTGGGTGCGGCCGGTTTGGGCGATATCGGCAGCCATTTTCCCGATACTGCCGCCGAGTTCAAAGATGCTGACAGCCGTGTGCTGTTGCGCGAGGCTTATCAAAGCGTGCAGGCATTGGGTTGGAAGGTGGTTAATGTCGATACGACCGTGATTGCGCAAAAGCCAAAACTTGCGCCACATATTCCGGCAATGCGCGCCAATATTGCCTCAGATTTGGGTTTGCCTGAAAACTGCGTGAACATCAAGGGTAAAACCAACGAAAAACTTGGCTATCTGGGACGTATGGAAGCCATTGAAGCACAAGCGGCAGTATTGCTGATTAAAGCCTAAGAGCTTAAAATTACTTTATTATTCAAACTGAAAGACTGACAATATGGCAACTCAAGACGAACTTAAACGCATTGCCGCCGAAAAAGCGGTGGAATATGTTCCTGAAAACGAATACATCGGTATCGGTACCGGCTCTACCATCAACTTTTTTATCGAAGCTTTGGGTAAAAGCGGTAAGAAAATCAAGGGTGCCGTATCTACTTCTAAAAAATCCAGCGAGCTTTTGGCAAAATACGAGATTCCAGAAGTTTCACTGAATGAAGTGATGGGTTTGGCGGTTTATGTTGACGGCGCAGATGAAGTCAACCACGCGCTGCAAATGATTAAAGGTGGCGGCGGTGCGCATTTGAACGAAAAAATCGTGGCCAGCGCATCCGATAAATTTGTCTGTATCGCTGATGAAAGCAAATACGTTTCCCGTTTGGGAAAATTCCCATTGCCGGTCGAAGTCGTTGAAAATGCCCGTTCGCTGGTGTCGCGCAAACTGCTTGCCATGGGCGGACAACCTGAGTTGCGTGTCGGCTATACTACTTTCTATGGCAACCAAATCGTCGATGTTCACGGCCTCAATATCGACCAAGCCCTGAAAATGGAAGACGAAATCAACAAAATCACCGGCGTACTCGAAAACGGTATTTTTGCCCGCGATGCCGCCGATGTGTTGGTTTTGGGTACGGCAGAAGGTGCAAAAGTCATCTTGCCTTGTCAGGATTAATGGAGATTAATCAATTTTAAAGGCCGTCTGAAAGTGCATCAGGTCTTTCAGACGGCCTTCAATTTGGCAAAATATGCAAATCAGTAAAATTATAAAATGGTTGCCCGTTGTTTTATCCGTGTTGGGCGCGCTTGGTTACAGCTCACGCGATACCGAGTTGATTCGTACCGGGGTAAGCGTTGCTGCAACATTGGCACAAGGCGACAATATCGGTTTGGAAAAGGTCAATGAATGGCTGGGAAAAAATGTCGTCAAAGCCACATCTGACACCAAAGCCGAAGCTAAACCTAAACCTAAACCGGAACAAAAACAAAAGTCATCGCGACAATCCTACACATACAACGGAAAAATCATCAAAATCCATGATGGCGATACCATGCACATTATCGATAGCGACGGCAGGAAACATAAAATCCGTATGGCCCATATCGATGCACCAGAAATCAATCAGGCTTATGGTACGCAATCACGAGACAATCTGATTGATGCTGCATTGAATAAAAAAGCCAAAGTCCGCGTGTTTGAAGCCGATCGCTACCAGCGCGAAGTTGCCCAAGTATCAGTCGGCACGATTAACTTGAATTTAATGCAGATACGGGATGGCGCCGCATGGCATTATGAAAGTTATGCCAAAAAACAACAAAGTAAAACTGCCTACACTGACTATTCGGCCGCACAAAAACAAGCCAAGGAAAAACGTAAAGGTTTATGGAAAAAAGATAATCCGCAAGCGCCTTGGCAATTTCGCCGTCAAAACCACGAGCAGCAGAACGGTAATAAAAAGCAGTCTGATAAACAATGGTTTGGGATTTGGTAGGTTTTAAGAAAGAGGCCGTCTGAAAACTTTCAGACAGCCTTTAATCATTAAGGTTTAGTATAAGATAAGAATGAGTGGCAGGTTTATGATTAGAGGGTAATAGAAATAAAAGTGTGGTGTAATATTTTTAAGAAGGGCGGATATGAAAAAAGACACCGTTAGCTGGTGTCTTTAGTATCTGGCAGAGAGGAAGGGATTCGAACCCTCGATACGTTATTCACGTATACACGCTTTCCAGGCGTGCGACTTAAACCACTCATCCACCTCTCTGTGGACTATTATCCTGACTTGTTATCAGAATAATGTAAAACTTGACTGATTGATTTATCAGTGGTGCCCAGGAGAAGACTCGAACTTCCACACCCGTGAGGATACTAGCACCTGAAGCTAGCGCGTCTACCAATTCCGCCACCTGGGCAATTTAAATTTTCTTAAGCAAAGAAGCACCAAATTATTTGGTGCCCAGGAGAAGACTCGAACTTCCACGCCCGTGAGGACACTAGCACCTGAAGCTAGCGCGTCTACCAATTCCGCCACCTGGGCTTTGCTTTATTCTTCAATTTAAGGTAGAGTTGACTACCTGAACTGCGAAGAAGCAGCTATTATATATTTTAAAAAAAGAATGTCAACTATCAAAATGAACAAAAATACTAAATCTTTAAATTTACGAGAAAAAGACCCGTATTTGGAGCGGGAGAAACAACGTTACGCTCATCCGTTGCCCAGCCGCGAATGGGTTATTGAATTATTGGAACAAAAAGGTGTGCCGACCAAAATCGAAGCTTTGGCACATGAATTGTCGATTGCAGAAGATGAATATGAATTCTTCGAACGCCGTCTGAAAGCGATGGCGCGTGATGGTCAGGTGTTGATTAACAGACGTGGCGCGGTGTGTGCGGCAGAAAAATTGGCATTGGTTAAATGCCGTGTCGAGGCGCATAAAGACGGCTTTGGTTTTGCCGTGCCGCTAACGCCGACAGGCGAGGGCGATTTTGTTTTGTATGAGCGTCAGATGCGTGGCGTGATGCATGGGGATATTGTTACCGTGCGTCCTGCTGGTATCGACCGCAGAGGCCGTCGTGAAGGTACGGTTTTGGATGTGGTGGAGCGTGCGCAGTCTAAAGTGGTCGGCCGTTTTTATATGGATCGCGGTGTGGCTATTTTGGAGGCCGAAGACAAGCGTTTGAGCCAAAGTATCGTGTTAGAGCCTGAAAGTGTGGCGAACTTTAAACCGCAATCCGGCCAAGTGATTGTGGCTGAAATTGAGACGTATCCTGAAGCGCATCGTCCTGCAGTGGCTAAGCTGATTGAAGTGTTGGGCGATTATGCCGACAGCGGTATGGAAATTGAAATCGCTGTACGCAAGCACCATTTGCCTCATCAATTCAGCGAAGCATGTGTCAAAGCCGCGAAGAAAATTCCTGATCATGTGCGTAAAACCGACTTGAAAGGGCGCGTGGATTTACGCGATTTGCCTTTGGTAACCATTGACGGCGAAACTGCGCGGGACTTTGACGATGCGGTTTTTGCTGAAAAAGTCGGCCGCAATTACCGTTTGGTGGTAGCGATTGCCGATGTCAGCCATTATGTCCGTCCTAATGACGGAATTGATGTAGATGCTCAGGAACGCAGTACCAGCGTGTATTTCCCACGCCGCGTGATTCCGATGCTGCCGGAGAAGTTGTCCAACGGTATCTGCTCGCTCAATCCTGATGTCGAACGCCTGTGTATGGTGTGCGATATGGTGATTACCTATGCAGGCAATATCAAGGAATACCGTTTCTATCCGGCAGTAATGCGTTCTCATGCGCGACTGACTTACAATCAAGTTTGGGATTGGATTTCAGACGGCCAGGATCATCCGTTTAAGCAGCAAATTGATACTCTGTATCAGTTATTTAAAATCTTACAGAAAAAACGTTTTGAGCGTGGCGCGGTTGAGTTTGAGAGCGTTGAGACTCAGATGATTTTTGATGACAACGGTAAAATCGACAAGATTGTTCCCGTCGTCCGCAACGATGCGCACAAGCTGATTGAAGAATGTATGTTGGCAGCGAATGTTTGCGCGGCAGAATTTTTGCTGAAAAACAAACATACGGCTTTGTTCCGCAATCACTTGGGCCCGACTCCTGAAAAACTGGCTACTTTACGCGAGCAGCTTGGTTTACTGGGGCTGAGTTTGGGGGGCGGCGATAATCCGACGCCGAAAGACTATGCTGCGCTTGCCGAGCAATTTAAAAACCGTCCGGACGCGGAGCTGTTGCAAGTGATGATGTTGCGTTCTATGCAGCAGGCGGTTTATGAGCCGCATTGCGACGGTCATTTTGGTCTGGCTTATAGCGCATATACACACTTTACTTCGCCTATCCGCCGTTATCCTGATTTGACGGTCCATCGTGCCATCAAGGCTGTGTTGAACGGACAAACTTACCAACCCAATAAAACCTGGCAGGCTTTGGGCGTGCATACCTCTTTCTGTGAGCGCCGAGCAGATGATGCCAGCCGCGATGTGGAAAACTGGCTGAAAACTTATTATATGCGCGACAAAGTCGGCGAAGTCTTTAGTGGCAAGATTTCGGGCATGACCAGCTTCGGTATTTTTGTAACGTTGGACGATATTCATATCGATGGCTTGGTACATATCAGCGATTTGGGAGAAGATTATTTCAACTTCCGTCCTGAAATTATGGCGATTGAGGGCGAACGCAGCGGTGTCCGTTTCAACATGGGCGATACGGTCACTGTGAAAGTCGCTCGTGCCGATTTGGATACCAGTAAGATTGATTTGACCTTAGTCAGCGGCGGTTCGGTCGGTAAGAAACGTGGCAGTAGAAAAGCAAAACCTGTGAGCAAGCCGATAGCTGCTGACAAACCTGTCGAAAAGCGTAAGCGTAAACTTTCGGCTAAAGAAATTGATGAAGCGTTGGCCGCTCCTGTGAAGGCAAAGAAGAGCAAGGTGAAAAGTAAACCTGCCTCCAAGCCGGCCAAGCCAAGCAAACCTAAAGCCGTAAGCAAGAAAAAAGTGCAGGCGAAAACAGCTTCCGTCAAAGCAGGGGGTAAAAATAATGCTCAAGGCAAAAGCGTGAAGATTAAAGTGAAGAAAGCTGCTAAGAAATAAGCTGCATTCAATTCAGGCCGTCTGAAAAATTTCAGACGGCCTGAATTTGTGATTTTATGAATAAAACCAAGGATAAATAAGATGATAAAACTATACGGTATTCCCAATTGCGATACGGTTAAAAAAGCGCGCAGTTGGTTGGCGGAAAACGGCATTGAGTTTGAGTTTGTAGATTTTAAGAAAAACGCCCCGACTGCCGAATTGATTGATGGCTGGATGGAGCAGGTAGCTTTGGAAATTTTGCTCAATAAAAGAGGCACGACTTGGCGCAAGTTGGATAAAGATGCGCAAGAATCTGCCGCCACAAAAGAAGGTGCGATTGCTTTAATGGTGGAAAATCCCAGCATCATCAAGCGGCCTGTATTGGTCAAAGAAGGACAGGTTCATGTCGGATTTTCAGTAGAAGCGTATCAGGAAATTTTCGGATAAGGTATTTTTAGATTTTTAGGCCGTCTGAAAAAAGCAAGCCTCGAAAAAATACGTTACAATACGCGCTTTGAGCCTGTTTTCAGGATTTTAAGATTTTTGCGGCAGCATTTTCCGGCTGCCGCGCCAAACTTTTCTTTCGGATAAATATGTTCCATATTGTTGAAAAATATAAAACACCCGCCCAGATTGTTTTAGGTATCATCGGTCTGACCTTTATCGGATTCGGTGCCAATAACTTGTCTTCGCCGGGTTCTGATTACATTGTCAAAGTCGGGGATGAGAAGGTCAGCGAGCATGCTTTACAGATTGCGATACAGAATGAGCAGGCTGCCGGCAATAATGCGCCTTCGCGTGATGCTATATTCCAATCTTTATTGCAACGTGCTTACCTGAAGCAGGGTGCCAAGCTGATGGGCATTGCTGTGTCTCAGGAACAAATCAAGCAAGTTATCGTGGATGATCCGAATTTCCATGATGCTTCCGGCAAATTTAGTCAGGATTTGCTCAAGAAGTATTTGGATCAGCGCAAAATGACAGAGGATCAGTTTGTTGAAGATATCCGCGAACAGTTCCAATTGCAAAATCTGTTGAATTTGGTGCAAAACGGTGCTTTGGTCAGCGATGCGCAAGCGCGTCAGTTGATTAACCTGACTCAAGCAACACGTACCATCCGGTCATTTACTTTCAGCCCTGAAGCATTTGCGGCACAAGTAAAAGTAGATGATGCGGCTTTGCAAAAGTATTATGAAGCGCATAAAAAAGATTACTTGATTCCTCAAGCCGTTAAGCTGGAATATGTGGCTTTGAACATCAAAGATTTGGCTGATAAGCAAACCGTCAGTGCGGAAGAAGTACAAAAAGCTTACGACAGCAAAAGTGTAGATTTGTCGCCAAGAGCCGAAATTGCGCATATTTTCATTCCGGTCATGCCTAACGGAGATGAAGCAAGCAATGCGGAAATTAAAGCCGAAGTAGACAAAATGGCTGCAGAGCTCAAAGCGCATCCAGATGCTTTTGCTGAGCTGGCAGCCAAGTACTCCAAAGATTTGTCCAGCAGCAATAAAGGCGGCAATTTGGGCTACCTGAGCAAAAGCGGTGGCAGTGGCTTTGGACCTGAATTTGATAAAGCGGCATTTGCATTGGGCAAAGGCGAAGTCAGCGATACCGTTAAATCGTCTTTGGGTTATCACGTCATTAAAGTTTTGAATGTCGAAGCTGAGCCGACTTTGGAACAAGCCAAAGCGCGTATTGAAGCAGCCTTGAAACTGAAAAAAGCGGCTTCTGCCTTTAATGCCGCTAAAGAAAAACTGGGTGAAGATACCTTCAATGATCCATCTTCTTTGGCAAAAGCAGCTGCCAATTCAGGTTTGAAAGTAGAAAGCCTGGATGAATGGGTGACCAAAGCGGGCGCGAAAGAAGCCGGCTTGCCTGAAGCGTTGATTAATGCCGCGTTTAGTGATGATGTACTGAAGAAAAAACACAATTCTGAAGTCATTGCCATCAACAACGAAACCGTTTGGGTCATTCGTGCGAAAGAAGTGCGCGAAGAGAAAATCGCACCATTTGCGGAAGTCAAAGACACTGTCCGTGCAGCATATCAGCGCTCTGAAGCCGCAAAACTGGCAGAGAAAAAAGCCCAGGAAACTTTGGCTGCTTTGAAAGCCGGTAAAGCTGCCGATGTTCAATGGTCGCCTGTTTCTCAATTGAGCGCGCAAGATGCACGTAAAACCATGTCTCCGGAGGCTTATGCGGCTTTGCTGAAAGCACGTCCTGTCGGCGGCAAACCTGCGTATACATTGTTGGAAGGTATGCCTGCGCCGGTGATTATGGAAGTTCAGAGCGTTTCCGCTCCTGAAAATGCCGATTCACAGATTCCGGCTGCCAAACAGGCTTTGGTTCAGCAGCTTTCTGCCAATGTGTTCGATAATTTACTCCAGTATTTGGATAAGAAAATCGATCGTACGCAAGGTGCACAACAAGTTAATAATGCTGCCGAATAAGCAGAATATTAGAGTAGGGCAGCCGGATGAATTCCGGCTGTTTTCTTATTTTTAGCTATCTTTTTAAAGGCCGTCTGAAATCATGAGTAAAAATCCTGATGCCTTTGTCCGCTTGATTAATGCATTAAAAATATTGCCCAATGTCGGCCCGAAATCCGCTCAACGCATGGCTTACCAGCTTTTACAGTACAAACGCGAAGAAGCGCAGGAGTTGGTGGACGCTTTGCAATTTGCCTTGAGACAGGTGCAGCATTGTCGGATGTGTAATACATTTTGCGAAGGCGATTTGTGTGAAATTTGCGCCGACGAAAAACGTGAGAAAAGCCGCTTGATGATTGTGCATATGCCGGCGGACGTCTCCAGTATGGAGGCGGCCAATTGTCATGATGGTCTGTATTTTGTTCTAATGGGACAAGTCAGTCCGGCGCAGGGCATGGATATTTCAGCAGTAGCGTTAGATAAACTGGTTGCCCGTTTGCAGGCGAGTGATATTGAGGAAATTATTATTGCCACCAACTTCACAGCCGAAGGCGACGCGACAGCGTATGTATTGGCGGAATTGTTTAAAAATCTTCCTTATAAAGTCAGCCGATTGGCGAGGGGAATCCCTTTGGGCGGCGAGATGGAATATGTGGATGCCGGTACTTTGGCTCAGGCTGTTTACGATAGAAGAAATATCCAATCTTAAATGGCAATATAAAAAGGCCGTCTGAAAGTCTTTCAGACGGCCTTTTTATTGATTAAATCAGATTATTTGCAGCTGACGCCTTGAATTTGAGGCGTATCACCGTTGCCGACTTTAAATGCGCATTTGGTTGCGCTGCTGCCGGATACGGTAACAACACCGTTTCCGCTGTTGAGGCTGACAGGTTCTTTTACGCCCATGCCGACAGCAGTAGCTGCCAGTTTTTGAACATCGGCGTCGGAGTAAGCGGTATTATTTGAACTGATTTTGATTTCTTTGGCGGCATATGCATTGAAGCTGAATGACAAACCTACAGCTACGGATACGAGGGCCAAGAATTTTTTGCTGTTCATTAGTGTATTTCCTTTTTGATGGTGACAAAGTGTGTCACAGCTTCAGAATAAGGGCGATTGGCTGATTGTGCAAGTTTTTCGGCGGAATTTACGGGAAGATACATGGTTTTACATACACTTTATCCCTGAATGCTACATCAGTCGGGCAATCGGACGACCTGTCGGTTTTACGGTACAATAAGCCTTTTTTGACAAACGAATGAGGCATTTTTGAATGGCTTCTTTAGAAACTTGGATAGGCCTGCGCTATCTGCGTGCGAAAAAACGCAACGGCTTTATGTCATTTATTACCATGATTTCAATCGTAGGTATCGCCTTGGGCGTAACGGCGCTGATTGTGGTGCTATCAGTAATGAACGGATTTCAGAAAGAGATACGCGGTCAATTGTTGAACGTCGCACCTCATGCGGAAATCGGCTATTACGATGTCGGCAGTGCGCCGGGTTGGCAGAATTTGCGCGAATTTGTAAAAGGCAAAAAGGAAGTGTTGGCCAGCGCACCTTATGTTTCCGATCAGGCTTTGCTTGCCAATGCCGGGGAAGTGCGCGGTGTGCAGATACGCGGTATCTTGCCGTCTGAAGAAAAAAATGTCGTTGATTACGGCAAGGATATGCCGGCCGGCAGTTTTGACGATTTGAAGCCGGGCGAATTTGATATTATTTTGGGTCAAGGGCTTGCTGAGGCATTGGGCACGGAGATTGGCGGCAAGGTTACTGTGATTACGCCGGAGGGTAATGTCACTCCTGCCGGCGTAGTGCCGCGATTGAAGCAGTTTAATGTGGTCGGTGTGGTAAAAACAGGTGTTTATGAAGTCGATAACACATTGGCCATGACGCATATCAAGGATGCGCAAGTCTTGTATCGTCTGGGAGAAAATGTCGGTGGGCTGCGTTTACGATTGGCTGATCCTCAGAATGCACCATCTTTCATTGCCAAGTTGATTCCCGATGCTAAAAAAGATGAAGTATGGGTGCGCGACTGGACGTTTAACAACCGCAGCTATTTTGAAGCCGTTGAGTTGGAAAAACGCATGATGTTCATCATTTTGACGCTGATTATCGCGGTTGCTGCGTTTAACCTCGTTTCTTCTTTAGTAATGGCGGTAACGGAAAAACAAGCCGATATTGCGATTTTGCGCACTTTAGGTTTATCTCCGGGCGGCGTCATGAAGATTTTCTTGGTGCAGGGTGCTTTTGCGGGGTTCTTTGGTACGCTTGTTGGTGTCGTATGCGGTGTATTGCTGGGTTGGAATGTCGGTAAGATTGTCGCATTTTTTGAAGACCTGTTTGGCGTGCATTTGATTAACTCACAGGTTTATTTCATCGATTACCTGCCTAGTGATGTGAATTTGAAGGATGTCGCCGTTATTGCCTGCATTTCGCTTGGCTTGGCATTTATCGCCACACTGTATCCGAGCTGGCGTGCTGCGAAAACCCAACCCGCGGAGGCTTTACGTTATGAGTAAGACAATTTTGAAATGTATCGGCGTTGGCAAAAGCTATAATGACGGCGCATTGAATGTACAAGTGTTGAATCATTTGGATTTTGAAGTTGCCGAAGCGGAAAGCGTGAGTATTATCGGTTCATCAGGCAGCGGTAAATCTACGTTGCTGCACCTTCTTGGTGGCTTGGATATGCCGTCTGAAGGCAAGGTAATATTGATGGATCAGGATTTGGGCGGTTTGAGCCAAAAACAGTTGGGCGAATTGCGCAACCGTTATTTGGGCTTTGTGTATCAGTTCCACCATCTATTGCCTGAGTTTTCTGCGTTGGAAAATGTCATGATGCCGCTTTTAATCGGCAAAATGCCCAAGGCTATGGCCGAGGAGAAGGCTGTCAAGATGCTGAAGAAGGTCGGCTTGGACAAGCGTATGCTGCACCGTCCAAGCGAACTTTCCGGCGGCGAGCGTCAGCGTGCGGCGATTGCCCGTGCTTTGGTTAATAAGCCGAAATGCCTGTTGGCGGATGAACCGACGGGGAACCTTGACCGTAAAAATGCGCAAAATGTGCTGGACATGATGCTGGATTTGAAACGCGAATTGAACACCAGCCTGATTGTAGTGACCCATGATGATGAGCTGGCTGAGCGTTTCGACAGGGTAATGACCATGAAAGACGGCAGCCTGCAAGTGCTGCAATAAGGTTATTATTTCAGGCAAATATTTTATGCTTTGAACGGTATAATAGAGGCCGTCTGAAAAATAGGTTTTCATTTATGGAAACACTGTTTTTCAGACGGCCTTTCTTTTTCCGTATCCATCAATCCTGAGCCATGAACCCGACCGACTCTATCCTTTCCTCTGCCGCAGATGCGGCCATAGCGTTTTTCCGCCGCCACGAAGTACAGGGCGCATCCGTTATTGAGCCTTATGTGGTTCGACTGTTTGCAGCCTTGCAAAACGGGCATTCGTTTATTTACTTGGATAAAGCGGATGTCGATGCCTTAAGCAATTTGCCGAATTTAGTCGGCAATGCGGATAAACCGCTTATCCTGCAAGGCAGGAAATTGTTTTTAGGGCGGATGTGGCAGTTGGAGCATGATTTGGCTGTCGAAATCAAACGGCTGGCCAGTGCCGAGGCGGAAGAAGTGAATTTCATGGCGGCTTCAAAAAGCCTGAGTGATTGGTTTGATCCTAAAGACAGTAAAGAGCAGAGGGATGCTGCGGCTTTGGCCTTGCTGCAAAACTTTATGTTGATTACCGGCGGGCCGGGTACGGGTAAGACGACAACCGTCGCAAAGCTTTTGGGCCTGATTTGTAATAACAGTACGAAGTTGCCCCGTATCGCGTTGGCGGCACCGACGGGCAAAGCGGCTGCGCATATGGCACGGGCTTTGCAACGTGCTTTGGACGGTTTTGATTTGTCTCCGAGCGTCAAAGCGCATCTGGAAAACTTGGAAGGGCAGACTGTCCATCGTTTGTTGAAACTGCGTCCGCCGCAAATGCGCCCTGCGTTCAATCATGAATATCCGCTTGCATTGGATGTTTTGGTGGTGGATGAGGCTTCGATGTTGGATTTGCCGCTGGTATTGGATTTATTGCGCGCCGTGCCGACCGGTTGTCGTTTGGTGTTGCTTGGCGATGAAAACCAGTTGCCGTCGGTTGGGTTAGGAGCCGTATTGGCGGCATTGTCGCGTCCAACGGCTTTGGATAAAGAAACCGCTGAAAAGCTGGAAGTGTACCTGCCCAATCATGGCTTTGAGATAAAAGGGCAGCCACAGGCTTTATCACAAAACAATGCCAAATTGACGTTCAGTCACCGTTTTGGTGCAGACAGCGGTATCGGCTGTTTGGCAAGGGCGGTGGTGTCCGGGGAAAAGCAAACTGCGGTCGAACAGTTTGACAAGTTCCCCAAAGAATTGGAAATGAAACCAGGCCGTCTGAAAGAGCAGGTTGCTTTACTGTATCAAAAGCAACAGGATTATTGGCAGGCCGTGACAGAGAATAATGTTGCACTTGCCTATGGTCATGCTGCCGATGTGGTGGTATTGGCAGCTTGGCGGCAGGATGCGGATGATTTGAATCAGGCTTATCAAGAATACCTGCAACGACAAGGAAAAGTTTTGGGCGAAATGCCTTGGTTTGCCGGACAAATCATCATGATTACGCACAATGATTACATGCTGGAAGTGTTTAACGGCGACATCGGGCTGATTATGAAAGATGAAGAATCGTTGAATGGCTTGTCTGCCTATTTTCCTGAGAAAGATGGATTCAAAAAAATTGCCATCAGCCGTTTGCCGGATTTTGAATCGGCTTTTGCTATGACTGTGCACAAGAGCCAAGGTTCGGAATATCGGGAAGTATGGCTGTTACCTCCGTCAGTGCCTGCAACGACGGAGAGTGAAGAAGAGGCTCGAGGTTTAGATAAGGCTTTGCTTTACACAGCCATTACCCGCGCGCGTGAACGTTTTGTGTTTTGGGGAAATGCGGAGGAATTGTGTCAGGCTGTGGGATGCCATCAAAAACGCAGGACGGCATTGGCCGATGCCTTGAAATGGCAGTTTGAAGAGCCTGATGAGCAGGCTTCCGTTTGACCTGAATCAAGAGGCCGTCTGAAAGAGGATAAAGCGTTTAAATCTGCTTGACTGATTACACTAATTTACATACGATAAAAATAATTAGTAAATAAAATGAATAATTTATACAAAATTCATAATTTTGTACGCTTTATCGAATACTTCACTTTCAATATCTTCTTTTGGAGAGTCGGCATGAAATTTCAAACCAAACTGATTGCAACCTGTATTTTATTGGCTTCATCGTCTTATTCTTTAGCAGAAAATGCTGATGGCGGACGTGATGCGGTGGCTTTGGCCACCACCAACGATTATGTCAATTCTGGCAGTATTATTCGCAAAGATGACGATAAAATCAGCATTTTCAATGATTTGTTGACTGTGAATGGTGGCTTGCGCGTACGTGCGGATACCAAAGACATCAATGCCAACAACAGCAGCATCAATCCGACGCCTGAAGACACCAATACCAATTTTAATGCAGAGTTTTGGTTACGCGCAAAACTGTATAAAGATTGGAAATTGGTTGCGCAAATCGAGCCGAATATTGATTTGGAAACCGGTAAGTTCAACGGTGATCATGATGTGCCGGTGAATAAACTGTATGCCGAAGGTACTTTGTACAACAACATTAAAGCGCGTGTCGGTAAATTTGGCGCGTTCTCTTCATACGGTCGCGTATGGGATACCGAAGTAACCGGCGGCGAAATCTTCTTCGACAATAAAACCCTGCCTACCAAAATCTATGCGGGCCGCCGTACTGGCAATCTGAACGACAACGCATGGGGCATTGGCGGCCGCCGCAGACATTTTGCCGCGGTTCAAAGCATGTTGCCTGTGAATGAGAATATCAACGTCGGCGCAACCGTCAGCTACATGAAAGACATCGATGTACGCGGTGCGAAGAAAAATGCGGTCTTCGGAGAAATCGGTACGGACATCAAGTTTAATGACGATTGGCATTGGATGGCTGCAGTCAGCAAGTCCAATATCAAAGCCTATAATGATGCCGGCCAAAAAATCAAAAATGATGGCGTGTTCACGGAAGTGCGCTATAAATCAGCCGACTGGAACGTCCGCAATTCTTACGATGTATTCTTGAACTACCGCCGTGTCGGTTCATTGTCCGGTGTCTCTTCTGTTGAGGATTACAGCAAAAACGTCCAAGGCGTGCAAATCGGTGCGACCTATATCCCTTGGAAAAACTGGAAACTCAAAGGCTTCTATTTGGCCGGCAAACAGGTTACGCCTACCGTCGGCACGGATAAGCAGGACGTAAACGTTATCCGTGGTCAGTTAGAATATAAATTTTAATCATCACAAATAAAAACAGGCAGGATGTCCTGCCTGTTTTTGGTTTTCAGACGGCATGGATATGGAGCCGTCTGAAACAATGGATGAAACGCTTTACCAGCTATCGCGCTTCATACGGTCAAGCTGACGGCGGTCGCGTTTGGTTGGGCGTCCGTCCGGATAAGCGGCACTGATGCGGCTGGCCTGGTCGAGCTGTTTTTGAGCTTCGCGTTCGGCAGCCGTTTTCATGTCTTCTTCGTAGAGTAAACGCGCTTCCGGTGCCGGGCGGCGTTGATGATTGAGCGCGGCAACTTTGAATTTATAGGGTAGGGAGTTCAAAGTCATGTCGATGGTGTCGCCGGCAGAAATATTTTTGCTGTTTTTCACCTTCGAGCCGTTTACCAAAACCCTGCCCAGCTCAATATGTTTTTGTGCCAGCGCGCGGGTCTTGAAAAAGCGCGCGGCCCACAGCCATTTGTCCAAGCGCATGGACGAATTGTCATGATCGTTTTTCATAGCCTGTTTGAAATGATTGAACTGAATTGAAGTTTATCATAAGATACGGCACTTCATTCGTTTAGTGCAGATATACTATTTCTTTGTTAAAGGCCGTCTGAAAGATTTTTTATTGCAAAAGATGGCAGTTTCCCTTTGAGAAATGCTGTCAAATACGTCTGATTAGCGTATCATGTCAGCAACCGTTACCGAGAGCTTTGTTTTATGAAACCCGTTTTTTTGGACTTCGAACAACCCATCGCCGAATTAACCAATAAAATCGACGAGTTGCGATTCGTACAAGACGAATCTGCCGTTGATATTTCCGACGAGATTGCCAGACTGCAAAAGAAAAGCAGCGAGTTGACCAAGTCGATTTTCAGCAAGCTGACTCCGGCTCAAATTTCACAAGTGTCCCGTCATCCGCAACGTCCTTATACTTTAGACTACATCAACGGTATTTTTACTGATTTTGAAGAGTTGCACGGCGATCGCCATTATTCTGACGATCATGCCATTGTCGGCGGTTTGGCTCGTTTCAACGGCCAAAGCGTGATGGTTATCGGCCATCAGAAAGGTCGCGATACCAAAGAAAAAATCCGCCGAAATTTCGGTATGCCGCGTCCAGAGGGTTACCGTAAAGCGCTGCGCTTGATGCAGACTGCCGAAAAATTCAATATTCCGGTCATGACCTTTGTCGATACCCCGGGTGCGTATCCGGGCATTGGTGCAGAAGAACGCGGCCAGTCTGAAGCCATCGGCCGTAATTTGTACGAACTGACCCGCCTGCATGTGCCGGTATTGTGCACCATCATTGGCGAAGGCGGTTCGGGTGGTGCGTTGGCAGTGGCTGTCGGTGACTACGTCAATATGCTGCAATATTCGACTTATTCGGTGATTTCTCCCGAAGGTTGCGCCTCTATTCTTTGGAAAACCGCTGAAAAAGCAGCGGATGCCGCGCAAGCATTGGGTATTACCGCCAAACGCCTGCAAGAGTTGGATGTCATCGATAAAGTAATTGATGAGCCTTTGGGCGGCGCACACCGTGATTTTGAAACCACGATGAAAAACGTCAAAACCGTTTTGGAACAGCAATTAAGCGAAGCGCAAAGCATGACTATGCCTGACTTGCTTTCCCGCCGTTTCGACCGCATCATGGCTTACGGTAAATTTACCGATAAATAAGTTTGACTGTTGAAGAAGCAAGCAGATGCCGTCGCTGCTTGCTTTTTTTGTGTTCTATTTTTGAGTAATTCACAATTTCAGGCCGTCTGAAATGTCGCAAGTATCCCCTGATCCCCTATTTAAAAGTTTTCAAGCAGCTTTTCCTGATTTGCCGAGCTATACTGTTTTTGAAGTTGGCTTGAGTGGCGGATTGGATTCTGTCGTCCTATTGCATCTTTTGCACCGGATGCGCGAATTCCGCCGTTTTGATTTGCGTGCCGTCCATGTTCATCATGGTTTAAGCACCAATGCCGACAGTTGGGCAAAATTTTGTCAGGATTATTGTCAGCGTCTGAATGTTGCCTTGCGGGTGTGCCGTGTCAATGTGGAAAAACAAGAAAAAGGTTTGGAAGCGGCGGCTAGGGCTGCCCGATATCAGGCATTTTCAGACGGCCTGAAGAAAATTATTGTTTTGGCACATCACCGCAATGATCAAATCGAAACATTTATGCTGTCGGCTGTGCGCGGTGGCGGATTGCGCGGTATGGCGGCCATGCCGGTATGGCGTGATTTAAATGAAGAGATTCAAATTTGGCGGCCGCTTTTGGCATTTTTCCGTCAGGAACTGGCTGAGTATGCGCAACAGTGGGGGCTGTCTTTTGTCGAAGACGAAAGTAATGAAGACTCCGGCTATTTACGCAATTGGATGAGAAATCAGGCTTTACCGCAATGGCAGCAGCGTATTCCGAATTTTGAGCAGCAAATTTGTGCCAATGTTCGATTATTGCAGGAAGATTTGCAGCTTTTAGATGAATTGATTGAGTCTGAATACCAGCGCATCAGTCCAAACGGAATATTCAGCATCAGTCTGTGGCGACAATGTACGCCGCTTTTGCGTCGTCGGCTGCTTTGGTATTTTTTGCGAAAGCAAACGGAATCATTGCCTTCTTATCACAGTATTGTCGATTTTGCCCGAGTATTGGAAACCGCTGATCAGGCGCAGTTGAATTTGCCAGATGGGGAACTGGTCGCATATCGGGACAAGCTGTTTGTTTGTCAGGAAAGTGAGTTTCAAAAACTGCCTTGGTGTAATGGCAGGGAAGTTCAAGGCCGTCTGAAAGATATTTTGCTCGAAAATGGTTTTGTTTTATTACCGTTTAAGGGAGGTTTGTCGGAAGAGGAGTTGGAGAAGCCGGCGGTACTTAGAAGTGTGGCCAAAAGTGATGTGATTCAGTCGGGACAGAGGGAAAAATCAGTCGAAAAACTATTGCAAGAGTGTCATATTGTGCCACTCGTCCGTAAATATTGGCCAATTATCCTAAGTATGGGCAACAAGTGCCTTGCTGTTGTTAATCTTCGGGTGGGAAGCGATGTTCAAATAGGGGAAGGCTATCTGCCTGTTCATGAAAAGTTGGTCAAATATATAGCAGAAAAGCAAAGAGACTAACTGTAAATTTAGTAAGTATTAGTAATTTAACTACTTGTGCTAAGTGTATATATAATAAGCAATACAGCTTATGTTAGAGCATCTGCACGAATAAACTTTTGCGATTAAATGTAATCTTGTGGAACTATTTCAAAGCGATGCTGTCTTTATTGTGCACAGCACGCTTTACTATTTTTTGGTTTAAAGCAGTAAAACGATTAAAGGTTGGGTATGAACGATCGCCAAATAGATCAAGTTTTGGTGGAGCGCGCGCAGAAAGGTGACCATAAGGCATTCGAGATGCTGATGTCCAAGTATCAGCGTCGGCTAAACAGACTGATTTCCCGTTTTATTCAGGATGAGCATGAAGTGCACGATGTAACCCAAGAGGCAATGATTAGGGCTTATCGTGCGCTGGTTAATTTTCGAGGTGAGAGTGCATTTTATACGTGGCTGTACCGTATCGGTATCAATACGGCAAAGAATTTTCTGACCACTTCGGGTCGCCAGTTTTTTGTCAGCTCGGAAGCAGCCAATGAGGAGGGAGATGTTCTTGATTTAACCGATCAGATTGCGGATTACCATACGCCGGAAGCTGAAATGATGAATCGGGAAATCTTGCAGACCGTCGAAGCAAGCATTGCGCAACTGCCAGACGATATGCGTCAAGCCATTACGCTTAGGGAAATGGATGGCTTGTCTTATGAAGAAATAGCTCGGGTAGTGGATTGTCCGATAGGTACTGTACGTTCGCGTATTTTCAGAGCGCGTGAACTGATTGCAAAAGATTTGCGGCCGCTGTTGGATACTTCTGAAGATCAAAGGTGGTAATAAAAATGAACGAAAAAACAAATAAAGCATTGGAGTATGTGTCTGCATTGATGGACGGTGAAGCATTGACTGATGAGATGCTGGATGCCGTATTGGCAGACGAAGAAGCCATGCGCGCTTGGCATGAGTACCACATTATCGGCGACTGTATCCGTCAGGGCGCGGCGGTAAAGGTGGCTGATGAAAGCATGCAAAGCAAAGCATTTACAGTGCCTCAAGCCGAAGCTGAAGGCAAACAGGAAAAATATGCTCAGCGTGAAGCGGCCAATAGCGGCTTCTTCAAATTCTTCGCAGCCGTTGCCAGCGTGTGTGCCATTGCTGTGACGGCATGGCAGTTTACGCCGCAAACTTCTCGTGACACTCTGCCGGTTGCAGAGAAGTCTATTACTCAGCCTGCCCAAAATATCATTCCAGTGAGCGGTACACCTAGTGATAAAGCAGCTTCAGAGCCTGGCGAGACTGTTGTGCCGAATGCGGCAAAAGACGGTAAACTTGAAAACCGTCCGACTGTCCGTACCGAGCAGCAACATGAGCAGCAGACTGTTGTACAGTAAAAAATGAAATTATGTGAAACCCTTGCTTCATTGCAAGGGTTTTTTATTTTCGTAGCAAAACCGTCAGGCCGTCTGAAAGCATAGCTTCAACGAAGTCAAAACAGTTATAATGCGCTCCATGAAATTGATTACCTCTGCTCAAAACGAACAGCTCAAACATTTATTCCGTCTGCTGACGCAGGCCAAAGCAAGGCGTGAAAGCGGTGAAACCGTATTGGAAGGCGTACATCTGCTGCAAACTTATTTGCAAAGCGGCGGTACGCCCAAACAGGTTTATCTGCCTGAAAAGAAACAGCAACATCCTGAAATTCAAGACATGACGGCGCAGTTGGATGAGGGATTGATTACTTGGGTTGGTAACGAAGCACTGTCTAAAATCACCAGCCTGACCGATGCCGATGATGTGATGACTTGGATTGATATTCCGCAGCAGGCAGGTTTACCTTCAGACGGCGATTGTGTGGTATTGGAGCGGGTACAAGACCCCGGTAATGCAGGCACAATTTTGCGCAGCGCGGCGGCGGCAGGAGTCAAGCAAATTGTGTGCGGCAATGATTCCGTGGATATCTGGTCGCCTAAAGTGTTACGAGCGGGGATGGGCGCGCATTTTCTGCTGTCTATTTTCAGCCGAGTGGAATTATCCGCTTGGATAGAAACGTATCAGCATCAAATTTGGGCAACCGCCTTGGGCGGGCGCAATATCGGTTTGTATGAAATGAACCTCAGTCAACCTTGTGCTTGGGTATTTGGCAACGAAGGCAGCGGCGTGAGCGAAAGGGTAAAAGAGAAGGCCGATGCCTGTGTCAAAATTCCCATGTTGGGGCAAACCGAATCCCTGAATGTCGCGATGGCAGCAACGGTTTGTCTGTTTGAACAAATGCGGCAGCGTATCCATGCTCAGGCCGTCTGAAAACAATAATACGATTTTATTTTAAGGAACAAAAATGCAAATACTGACTTTTGATGAAGCGGCACGCAGCCGCTTGATGGAATTGTTGGATGCCAAATCCGAAGCCCACAACACCATGCGTTGTGATGAAGTTCAAGGTTTTATGATGGCTTTATTGAGCGGTCCGGATGCTTTGAATCCGACCAACTGGCTGCCTGAGATTTTAGGTGAAGAATCTTTGTTTGATGCCAAAGAGCGCACTGAAATCGAGCGTTTGGTGATGGCAATGGCCGCCGATATGCGCATGAAGCTCAACGAAAAAATTCTGCCTGATTTGTGGTTTTATGAAGATGAAGCCGGCAATCCGGATTTTTACACTTGGTGTAACGCCTACCTTTACGCATTGGATATTGTGCCTACCGATTGGTTTGAAGCAGTCGATCAGGAAGAGTTTGAAGATTTGTTCTATCCGATCATGGCTTTGGGGGGCATCTACGACGAAGAGGAAAACGGCGAAGTTATTTTACATCTGAATGAAAAAGAGTTGACCCAGCTGGAATCTGATTTGCCGCATGTCCTGCTTGATATTTACTGGTATTGGCAGTCCATCATCAATAAACCTCAAACCGTACGCCGTGAAGGCGAAAAAGTGGGGCGCAACGATCCTTGCCCTTGTGGCAGCGGTAAAAAATACAAAGCCTGTTGCGGTAAATAAATAGCGAAATAAAAAGGCCGTCTGAATGCTTGAAATTCAGACGGCCTTTAATGTTTTGTCTTAGAACAACGAGGCCAACCAAACAAACAGGATGGTCAGTGCAATGGTCAAGGCACAGCCGATTTTGGCTACTGTGCCGATGATGAAGCCGATAAACGTACCGATACCGACTTTGCCTGCCTGCCAAGTGTCTTTGCGTGCGATAAATTCGCCGATGGCCGCACCGGTCAACGGGCCGAGCAACAAGCCGGGAATGGAGAAGAATGCGCCGACGATGCCGCCGATAAATGCACCCCAAACCGCGGTTTTACTTGCGCCGGTATATTTTGCACCCAACGCACCCGCCACATAGTCCATCGCAGTACCGAATACGGCAACGATGGCCAAAAATGTCAGCGTACCCGAGCCAAACACTTGATAATCGCCGGCATAACCCAACAGCCATGCACCACCAAACATCAAACCCAATCCGGGCAAGGCAGGATAAATAGTGCCTAAAATACCGACAACAATGGCGATCAAGCCGAGAACGATGAGAACAGCAGTCATGAGGTTCCTTTTGAATTTAAGAGTGTAATAACGGCAGTATTATGGGCACGTTTTGTTATATTTTCATGAGAGATTGTGCAATAAAATGAAAAATTATCCGGAGGCGCGCTCAATTAAAATCGATGAATAAATATCTAAGCGAATTATTGTGAATCACGATCCGAATGATTGAATAAATTTCTATTCAAATATAAAAGCAGGCCTACCAATACGGCCAAGTACACTGCAACCCAATACGCATCTGTATAACCAATAGACTTTGCCAGCCGTAGGGCGGCAAAACCGGCCGCGTAACTGCCGAGCAGGACGACGGAAAATTGCAGGCTGCTGTCGAGTACGGCGGTGGCGCGGTCGGATTTGTCCATCACCAACGCCAGTATCACCGGCAGCAGCAGCGTGTAGCTCAGGCTCAGGGCGATGATTTGCGCGGGGGGCAGCCAAGAGTGGACGCGGGCGAGCGTATCGATGGCAGTCATGGACACCAAAAGCGGCAGTTGCAGCACGTAGAGTAGGAACACGAGTTTGCGGCGCGGATAATTGCGCGCAAACCAGCCCGACAGCGGCGTTACAATCAGGCAGGCAACAGGAATACCTACCGCCAAAATCCCGCCCGTCTGCTTCGGGTTGAAGCCCAAATCTGCCAGTTTGGGCACAAAGGTTGCCGCCATAAACGCATATGGTGCGGCAACGGCAAACAGCAAAACCAGCCACCGCCAGCCCGTTTCAGGCTGCCGCCAAAAGGAAATCAGCCGCCTCGCTAACGCCGTCAAACCGCCTTGCGCCGTCGGGCTGTCCGACTCGCGGTAGTACAAGAGTTGCAGCAGCATCAGCAAGCTGAACGCCAGCATAAAGCCGGCCGCCGCCGTCTGTCCGTATTCCTGATACAGCCACAATACCAGCGCACCGCCGATCATCTTGCCACCGCGCGCCGCCATCGTCTGAATCACGCCGCCGAAACCGCGTTCGCGGTGCGGCAGGACGATGCACGACAAACCCAGCATCGCGCAGCCGTACACCGCCGACATCGCCGAGAGCAGTACGCAGCAGGTCAAAAGCAGCGCGAAGTTCTGCGTTATGTCGGTACAGGCCATCAGCCCGAACACTGCCGAAAGCCCCAGCGTCGCCGCCAGCAGCCAGCTGCGAAACCGCCCGAACCGCCCCGCCGGCCGCCGCTCCATCAGTGCGGCAAACAATACCTTCGCTGCTTCGATACTGCCGATTAAATGAATCCAGCTCAGTTGGTTCAGGCTGTAACCGTGATTTTTCAAAATAGCGACCAGCGCGACCAGATAAAAACCGGTTAGCGTGAATTTGTAAGTGCTGCCGCCGATAAGCAGCAGCCAGTCGCGTGAGTTTGGAGAAGTCTGATTGTCGGACATCACATGATTCTTTTGAAGATGAGGCAAATAAAGGGACAAGGCCGTCTGAACATATTGGGTGGCAATACTTGATTTGTATTTAAATAGGTTTAGTATCTTTTCAGACGGCCTTCAATGCTTCTTCTGCGCGAAACAGGGCGGTTGTTTCATCTGCTTCGACGATGTAGTTCACGCCCAGCGCGGGGCCGAGTTTGGACGATTGTTCGCGGAAGAACGCCAGCTGCGCCACGTTGGGTTCGATAAGGAGCATGGCGGCGCAGCGTTCGGACAGTTGCGGCCGATGTGCCTTTATCCATTCGATGTAGGTTTTGCGATCGGCAATGCGCTGTTCATCGCTCACCTGCCGCCGCATCGGGGTGCAGACGGTGGCGAAGCGGCAGTTTTGGCTTAACAGGGTTTCGAATTCGGCCAGCCAGTCGGTGAAGTCGGCGACGTGGGTCAGGTCGGTCAGGTAGATGGTGCCTTCGGGCAGGGTTTTGGCGGGGGTGAAGTAGTGCATGGGATTCCTTTGGGTGTTTTGGAGGAATAAACGGTAGGTCGGGCATAAATGTCCAACCTATGTTTTTTCAGACGGCCTCCATCATTTCAGCTTCATTTAAAACTTCCATTCCGCGCTCACGCCTACGCTTCTGGGGCGTTGGTAGAGCGCGTCTTGGCGGTCGGCGCTGGAAATGAATATGGGTTGGCGGCGGTTGAACACGTTGTCGGCGTAGAGCGAGACGCGGCCTTGTTTGAAGTTGTAGGCGGTGTAGAGGTTGACTTGGTTGTATGCGCTGATTTTGCCTGATTCGGCATTGTCGGCAGCGGAGTAGTAGCCGCCGTAGAAGCGCACGTCGCCGCCGGCTTCCCAGCCTTTGTCGTTCAGGTATTTCACGCCGATGTTGGCGGTGTATTTGGGCGCGCGGCCGAGTTTGTTGCCTTCGATGCCGCTGTCGGGATAGCTTTTGATTTTGGTGTTGAGCAGTCCCAGTCCGGTGGTGAGTTTCAGGCTGTCGGTCGCCTGCCAGTCGGCGGCGAGTTCCGCGCCGTAGGTATGAACTTTTTTGGCGTTGCGGATGACGACGGAGTTGGTGCCAAGATAGAAGGGGAGCTGCATGTCGCGGTAGTGGTTCAGAAACAGGTTGCCGGAGAGTTGCAGGCGGCGGTCTGCGCTGCGCCAGCGGGTGTACCACTCGTAGTTGTTCACATATTCGGGTTCATAAGTGTAGGTTACGACGGGGCGGCCGAAGGTGATGCCCGCGCCGCCGGGGTTGTAGCCGCGCGCGGCTTTGATGCCGCTGACCCATTGGTCAGTGGGTTTGAAGGCGATATCGATTTTGGGCAGGAACACGGTCTGGCCTTTGTCTAAATCAAGGTGCAGTGCGCCGCTACCGCCGCTTCGTTTGTGCGTTTCTTTTTCAATGCGGGCGGCGGCCGTGATGTCCCATTTTTCGCTGGGGCTGTATGTGGTTTCGGCAAACAGGGCGCGCACGCTGTTGCGGTCGTCAAAGGTATTGCGGCCGCCGACGCTGCGGATATCCACCCATTCGTCTTGTTTGCTGCGGAAGTAGTGCAGCCCGGCAAGGCCTTTCAGACGGCCTTTGTTTGAAAAATGCAATACCGGCTCCCATTGCAGTTCGCGGCCTTTGAGTTCGGCGGGTACGCCTTGCGGGCTGACGGTCATCGGCAGGTGCAGCCGCTCGTTGTGGTAGCGGCCGTAAACCAGTTTGTTTTCCAGTTTTAGATAGTCGTTAAGCTGCCACGATACGTCCCAGATGCCTGATGTCGAGCCGGTTACGAACACGGGTTTTTCTTTTAAAAAACGGCGGCTGGCGGTGTTGCCCATGATTTCGTTTTGCGGAGCGCACGAACGGATATGGTTCAGTGTCAGGCGGCTGTAAAAATCGGGATGGTTTTCGGGCGTGAGCAGGAGTTTGAAGCGCACGTTGTTGTTTTCCACGCGGCGCGGGTTGCCGGTCGGCTCATAGGACACGAACGGCTCATAGCTTTCGCGCTGCTGCCGTTCCGCGCTCAAGCGGAAGGCAAGGTTGTTTTTCACAATCGGACCGGACACTACGCCGGCGATGTTGCGCGTTTTCTGGTTGCCCAAACCCAAGCGCAGCGCGCCTTCCCATTCGTCGGTCGGGTCTTTGGATCGCATCACCACCGCGCCCGCCACCGCGTTCTGCCCGCGCACATGGCTTTGCGGCCCGCGCAAGACTTCCACTTGCTGCATATCCCACAGCGACTGCGTGCCGAAGGCGTATTCATTGTAAGTGGCGGAGCGGCCGTCTATGGACAGGTTCAGGCGCGGCCGCGTGCCCGCAAAAAACGCCACCGCGCCGACGGCGGGGCCGGAGCCGTCCACGCCGCGCACGGTCGGTAAATCGTTACCGCTGCCCAAGTCCACCGTGTTCACGGTCTGTTTGAGTAGGTCGGTTGCGGAAAGATTGTGGCCGCTGCGGTCGATATTCGGCGTGGTGAAAACGCGGTTGGACGTGGCAGTTTCAAAGCCGCTGCGGTTGGTGCGTTCGCCGGTGACGACGACTTCTTCCAACTGCACTTGTTCCGCATCTTGTACCGCATCGGCGGCATAAATCCATTCGGAGGCGAAAGCGGCGGCAATCAATAGGGGGAGGCGGCGGAGGGTGTGTTTCTGCATTTCCTTATCCTTTCAGACGGCATACGACGGGGTGGATTGAACATCAGGTAATCCAATTGCTCCGTCAGTATGCAAATATTTGTGTTTACACATTTACATAAAATAAACTATTAATGTAAAGTATAAGAAATAAGAAACAGGAATGCAAGTGTTTATCATTCACTTTACTTCCCTCTTATCTTGTGAATCGACCAAAAAAAATCCCTCTCCTATTTTGGGGAGAAGGTTGGAGGAGGCAGATTCTGTAATCTTCATGAATTTGGCCTGCTAAGCATCCGATAGCCCTCATTCGTAGGGCGGAGCGGAGGGATAAGGAAAGAGGTCGTCTGAAAGCCGCCATATTGCCATTGCCGCCGTGGGGAAATATGATAAGCATCCGACTTGCGGATAACTTTAATGAAAAACCTTTATGAACAAAATCAAAATCTTCTTATCGTCATGACTGCCAGCAAACAACAAACCATCGCCGACACCGCCCGCCGCCTGTTCCGCGAACACGGTTTTTCCGCCGTATCCGTGGGCGGAATCTGCACCGAGGCCGCCGTCAGCCGCGTCACTTTTTACAAATATTACAGCGGTAAAAACGCACTCTTGCAGGCAATCGTTACCGAGCAGAAAAACTACGTCCGTGCCGAATTTGAAAATCTGCTTAAACGGCAATGCAGCTTGCGCGAAGCTGCCGAGGCTGTGTTTTCCCTGCAAAAACAATCATTTGAAGAGCTTTATTCCGCCGTTTTCCTGCGCGACATCGAAGAGAATACCGATTTAGAGCTGGAGCGGTTTTTCCACGAATTGAACGAAGAAAAATACGCCTTTATGCGCGGTTTCTTCCACACCCTGCAACAACGCCGCCTGATTCAGCCCGATTTGCCGGTGGAACTCATCGACCTGTTCATCCGTCAGGCGGATATATTGATGCGCCATCCTCAACTGACCGCGCTTTATGCCGCCGCGCCGCAAAAGCTGCCGCAAGACGTATTGGGATTGTTGCTGCACGGTTTGTCAGGGAAAGAATAGATAAAAAAGAATAGAAAAATTTTAAATATGAATATTCAGACGGCCTTTCGGTAAATAGCTACCGAAAGGCCGTCTGAAAATTAAATGGAATTATAAACCGCAGGTTTTAGGTTTGTTTGCCAGAATATTGATGACTTTGCGTTCGGCTTTTTGCGGCTCGATTTTGATTTCGCTTTCGTCTTCTTCGCTACCGTCGGAGAAACGTTCCGGCATTTTTTCGCTGTCAAACGCTAAGTCGCCACCATGTTTCAGGCTCTGACCGCGTTCCAAGCCGACAAAGTCAAAGAGTTCGGTATCGGCCAAATGCGATGGAACAACGTTTTGCAGGGCGGAGAACATCGATTCGATACGGCCGGGGAAGCGTTTGTCCCAATCGCGCAGCATGTCGCCGATGACTTGGCGTTGCAGGTTGGGCTGAGAGCCACAGAGGTTGCATGGAATAATTGGGAATTGCTTCAGCTCGGCGTATTTGATCAAGTCCTTCTCTTTGACATACGCCAGAGGACGGATGACAATGTGTTCGCCATTGTCGCTCACTAGCTTGGGCGGCATGGCTTTGAGTTTGCCGCCGTAAAACATATTCAGGAACATGGTAGCGAGGATGTCGTCGCGGTGGTGTCCCAAGGCGATTTTGGTGCAGCCCAATTCTTTTGCGGTGCGGTAGAGGATGCCGCGGCGCAGGCGGCTGCACAGCGAACAAGTCGTTTTGCCTTCGTCCAATACGCGTTTAACGGTGGAGTAGGTGTCTTCTTCAACGATTTTGTAGGGAACGCCGATGCTTTCGAGATAGGTCGGCAATACTTCTTCAGGGAAGCCCGGCTGTTTTTGGTCGAGATTGACGGCGACCAGTTCAAAATCAATCGGCGCACTGGCTTGAAGCTGGCGCAGAATGTCTAAAAGGGCGTAGCTGTCTTTGCCGCCGGAAAGGCAGACCATGATTTTGTCGCCCGGTTCGATCATGTTGAAATCGTTAATGGCATCGCCGACGGCGTGGCGCAGGCGTTTGCTGAGTTTGTTGTTTTCTAATTCTTGCTTGGTTTTTTTGGACATGGCTGTTTGTGCTTTGAAATAATAGAAAAATTTAAGGGCGGTATTGTACCGCAAAAGAATAAAGGCCGTCTGAAAAACTGCGCTTACTTGGTTGAAGCTGCGTTTTCAGACGGCCTGAGGATTGTGTTTTATTTGATTTGAAGGGCGGTGATTTTGATTTCAACCTTCCAGTCGGGCGAAGCCAGTTTCGCTTCCACGCAGGCGCGGGCCGGAGCGCGTTCAGGGGCTGTCCATGCATCCCAGGCTTCGTTCATGGCGGCGTAGTCGTTCATATCGGGCAGATAGATGGTGGCTTCTAAAATATGGGCTTTATCGGATTGGCATTGCGCGAGCCACGAATCGATTTGCGCCAAAACATTTTCAGTCTGCGCTTTGGCATCGGCTTCAGGATTTTCCGGAACCATGCCGGAGAGGAAAACCAAGCCGTTGGCTACGACGGCTTCTGAATAGCGTTTGCTTGCACCAAGATAGCGGATGTCCATGTTGTCTCCTGATTTCAAAAAGAAGGTATGGTAACATTGCGACTGTTTACGTTCCACATTTAAGAGGGGCCGTCTGAAAAGGATGGCAGAAAACAACCCATGAGTAAAGCAGAATATCCGGTTACGCAGGCAGTGCGCTTTTTACGCAGTAAGAAAATCGATTTTGTCCCTTATGTTTATGCGTATGAAGAACATGGCGGTACAGCGCGTTTTGCCGAATGTACGGGCAAGCCCGAGCATCAAGTCATCAAAACGATTGTCTTGCAGGATGAGCATAAAAAAGGCTTGGTTGTTTTAATGCATGGCGACAAACATATTTCCACCCGCAATCTGGCGCGCGAACTGGGCTTGAAACACATCGAGCCGGCAACGGCGGATCAGGCAGCGAAATGGACAGGATATTTGGTCGGTGGGACGTCTCCGTTCGGTATGAAAACCGCGTTGCCGGTTTATGTGGAAGAAAGCATTTGGGTTTTAGACGAGATTTTTATCAATGGCGGAAAACGTGGGTTTATCGTAGGCATGAAGCCTGAAAACCTGCGGACGCTTAATCCGCAAGATGTTCATGTTGCAGTGGACGCGTAAAGGAGGGGAATATAGATGGAACAAGTGAATTTATACGAAATCTTGGGTGTGTCTCAGGATGCTGATATCAACCTTATCCGCGAGGCTTATGGCAAATTGGTGACCAATCCGGATATTCAGAAAGATGCGGAGCGTTTCAAAGCCATCGGACAGGCGTTTGAAGTATTGTCTCATCCGGAAAAACGTTTGGCTTATGATGCGGCTATGCAGTACGAACGTCAGGAAGTTAAAGACAACAGCTTCAATGATACAGCGACAAATGTGGTCAACACGCCCAGCTCTGACGTAAAAAACTATGTTTTTATTGCTTATGTTACATATGCTGTGGGCTTATTGATTTTGTTTACCCCCGTTGTCGGTGTGATTATGGCGTATGTTAAACGCGATGAGGCTCAAGGCAGTATTTACGCCAGTCATATCGATTATTTGATTAAGACATTTTGGGTGTCTTTAGTGGGTACGGTTTTGGGAACTTTTACTACACTGATCTTAATTGGTTGGCTGATTTTGTTGGTAACTGCCATTTGGTTTATTTACCGTGTAGTCATCGGACTGATTAAACTGAATGAAGATAAGCCCGTCTCCACTCAAGGATGGTTTTAAAGCATGGCATATTTATTGGCAAGTATCGTTTGCAGCGTGTTGGTGTCCGTATTGCTGAAAGTGGCGCGCAAGCAAAAAATCAATATCGAGCAGGCGGTGGCGGTGAACTATATCGTTGCCGTCACTTTGACCATGCTGGTGTTAAAGCCTGATTTGAGCAATCCGCAGGTATTTTTACCGACGTGGTGGCTTTTTGCGGCCTTGGGTATTTTGCTGCCAACCGTGTTTGTCATTATGGGCAAATCGGTAGATGCGGCAGGTATCGTCAAATCAGACGCAGCACAACGCTTATCGCTGTTTCTGCCGATTGTCGCTTCATTCATGCTTTTCCATGAGCAGTTGACTGAAGACCGTCTGATTGGTTTGGTATTGGCATTTACGGCACTGTTTTTCTTACTTTGGAAAAGCGATGGCGGCAAGAAATCCGGCGGCCTCAGTACGCAAGTGATGCTGCTTTTGGGCGTTTGGTGCGGCTACGGCGTCATCGATATTTTGTTCAAACAAGTGGCGAAAAGCGGTACCGCGTTTGCCGGTAATTTGCTGGTGGCGTTTTGTTTGGCTGGTATCTTGATGTTTGGCTACCTGTTTGCCAAAGGAAGCAAATGGACCAAAGAGGGCATCTTGGGCGGTATGATTTTAGGCTGCCTGAATTTTTTGAATATTGTTACCTACATTTCGGCACACCAAATCATGAAGGATAATCCGACTTTGGTTTTTGCCGGTATGAATATTGGCGTGATTGTTTTGGGTACGCTGATTGGTGCGGCAATGTTTAAAGAAAAAATCAGCAGCATTAATGCAGCTGGTATCAGTATTGCTATTTGCTCGATAGCCTGTCTGTTTTATTGGCCGCAAATTCGAAGCTTGGTAGGTTAAAAATACTTATGCCGTCTGAAAATTTTCAGACGGCCTTATTTTTATTATAAAATAGCCATTCATGCGCCGATTTGGCCGTATGGGAATTATTTTGCGCTTACGGGCGTTTCTATGTTAAACAAAGAAGTTGAACTCACACAATAATATCGATAGTTACATCATGAAACATATTAAAAAACACATTCAATACGCCGTTTTCGGCATGCTGGTATTGTCCGGTTGCCAATCGTATCAGGAAGATCAAAGCCGCCGCAGTAAAATGGCACAATTTGCGCTTAACCATCCCGTAGCCGCCCAAGTTATCGGCATGGAAGACGAAGGCTTAATCAATATGACCAGTAATGCCACACGCTTTGCCGAGCGTACAGGTTTGGACGACAAAGCAAACGGCGACAGCAGGGGAACACAGGTCAATGCCGTACGCCAAGCATTATGGCAGGCGGCGATTGCTTCTAAATTCGACAGCATTATTGCCGAAAAAGCAGGTAATGCGCGCCTGACGGATATGGAGTTGCGAGAAGGTAAAGACGACTACTTCAGCCGTTACCTTGCCGACCAGGCAGTCGATCAGCGAAACAACCGTATCGGCCGCAGTATCGGCAGTGCCAAACCCGACAGCGATATGAAGACGCTGGCGGCAAGCATTTTGTTCTACTACAACAAAGTAGGCTTATGGACGGCTTCCGAAGTGAACAACCGTTGGCGCATCAAACAGGAAAAACTTTCAGACGGCCAATATGCCGAGGCATTGAAAAATATCGCCAAATTGGATCAAAACGGCATGACCGAGCAGGAACGTAATAGTTATAAAACCGGTACGCTCAGCGAAATCAAACGTTCGGTCAAAGCCATACGTCAAGTCGAAGACTGATTTTAAGACTTCATTATTGAAAGGCAATTGTTATGAATTTCCCTCCGCGTTATGTCTCAAACACCCGTATGCGCCGTATGCGTAAAGACGATTTTTCACGTCGTCTGATGCGCGAGCATACTTTGACGGCAGATGATTTAATCTATCCAGTTTTTGTATTGGAAGGCCAGAATCAGGAAGAGGCAGTCCCATCCATGCCGGGTGTCAAACGCCAAAGTTTGGACAAATTGTTGTTTACCGCTGAAGAAGCACTGAAGCTCGGCATTCCTATGCTGGCTTTGTTTCCTGTGGTAACGCAAAACAAAACCGAGTTTGCGGAGGAAGCTTATAACCCTGAAGGCTTGGTGCCGACAGTGGTACGAACCCTGCGCGAGAAATTCCCAGAGCTGGGTATCATGACCGACGTTGCCTTGGATCCCTATACCATTCACGGCCAAGACGGTTTAACCGATGAAAATGGCTATGTCCTCAACGATGAAACCATTGAAGTTTTGGTAAAACAGGCTTTGTGTCATGCCGATGCAGGCGCACAAGTCATTGCCCCATCCGACATGATGGACGGACGTATTCTTGCCATCCGCGAAGCCTTAGAAGATGCCGGACATATCCATGCGCGCATCATGGCGTATTCGGCAAAATATGCTTCAGCATTCTACGGCCCGTTCCGCGATGCTGTCGGCAGCTCCGGCAATTTGGGTAAGGCAGACAAGAAAACCTACCAAATGGATCCTGCAAACACTAACGAAGCCTTGCACGAAGTAGCATTGGATATTCAAGAGGGCGCAGACATGGTAATGGTAAAACCGGGTCTGCCGTATCTGGATGTTGTCCGCCGAGTTAAAGACGAGTTCGGCGTACCGACTTATGCTTACCAAGTTTCCGGCGAATATGCCATGCTTCAGGCTGCCATTCAAAACGGTTGGCTGGATGGCGAAAAAACCATTTTGGAAAGCCTGTTGGCATTCAAACGCGCCGGTGCTGATGGTATTTTAACTTACTATGCGATTGAAGCGGCAAAATTGTTGAAGAAGTAAAATAAAGAAATAAATCAAAAAGCGGCAAACAGTGTTTATCCTGTTTAGCCGCTTTTTTGTATTACTTAAGATTGGCTCAATCATTATATTTCAGACGGCCTTGATACGGAAAAATGTATAGTTATTAATAGATTAATTGAAATCTAAGTTACTGAATTTCAAATTATGCAATTTTGAAATTTATGGTTTGTTTTTAATAATATCGTCTGATACTTAAGGCTTCCAATACGTTTTCAAGCAACGGCATGGTAACGAACGACAGTATTAATGAAGATACGATGCTTATCAGAATAATCTTATTTAAAAATTGAGCATATTGAGTTTTTGTAAAAGCCAAAGCCACAGCAATAATGAAATACAGTAATGTCATGAAAGGTGGGAACGCCAAGTAGTAAAAAGCAGCACCGCATATCACGCCGGATAGGACGATTTTGCTTAATTTGGACAGTTTCTCAAACTCAAGAGGAACGATAACTATTGAAAGCACAAATGGTTTAAAAAATAGATAATTCATTTGTGTAAATAGTGGATCAAATGCCCAATATTCTTTTATGCGGACGTATTTCAAAAAAATAAAGGTCTGTAGGAATATGGATAGTAATACACCATAGAAAATAACTTGTTTTTCAAGCTGCTTCTTAGAGTAGAATCCAGCAAGCCTGATAAAGGCAATGACAGCTGCAACTAAGCATAGACCCATTAGGAGGAAAAGGATAAATCCCATTTTTTTCTCAATTCATTATAAATATCGGTGGATTGAATTTTTAGTTTTCTTTAGAGCCTGACTAAGGTTTATTTTTTGAAAATCTAAAAAAATCTTGTATAGTAATTTTGACCAAATAAAGGTCGTCTGAAAAATAGCCTACTGATTTTTCAGACTAAGTAGCCTAGAAGGTGATCCGAATGTCCAATTATCGAATATTCAAGGAGGAAAAGGGGAAATAAAGGGGAGATTTGGAACAAAAACAGCTGAAATCCTGTATTTGGATCTCAGCTGTTGGGTAGAGTTTTTGCCCAGGCATAGACTTATTGATCCAATCGGATTGACTTACCTTTTATTCTGGTGCAAATACCTCCATCCTCTCCACATCGCATCAGTTTACCATTATCAATAGCTTTATTAATTTCCTCAACCCATTCTATACGTTTTATCTGGGTATTAGCCAGTTGAATAGAATAAACTATTGTACCTAAACATAATAGAGCAGTTAGGCAAAATAGAGTGATTGATGCTATTACCAAATATTTTAAATTTTTAGCTGATTGCTGCTGCTGTTTTTCAATTTCACGAGAATTTTCGAGCAACCATCTTCCACTTGTCTCCATCCTTTCGGTAAATTTATCTACTGACTGATTTAAACCACGATGTACTTCTTCTGCGGCTGTTTGCTTAATTGTATCTGCTGAGCGGTTCAAATCGGTAGTTGCTGTATTCAATTCTTGGAATGCTTGTGAAATTAATAGTTCAGCATTTTTTGCCCGCTTTTCTGTTTGCCCAGCTAAAGCAATAATATTATCAGTCAGATAATCAATTTTTTGGTCCAGATCCATATGCTTTCCTTAGCTTCGGGATATACCTGAAGCCCTTGATTGCTCTTCAGCCAATCTCATACTTTCCTGCTCCTGAAACATTTTTTCCGTATTTTGTTGTAAACCTCGATTAATGTTGGAAGCAAGTAGACTGTCTAGCGAATGTTGCATTGTTTTGTCGTCTGCTAATAATGCTGCAAAACCGTATTCACGGAATTCTTTAGAGGAAGCATTTGAAGCTAAAGGTTTGCTAAGATCAAGTTTATTTGCATCAGCATAAATAGTTTTATCGCTATGAGGATGTTTACCCTTATCTTGCATAAGATGCATTGACCGACTATCGAATATAGATTTTGGAGTAGGCGCACTATTAATAAACTCCTTAATCTTTTCCTGATCTCTATCAAATTTTTCTGTCATGTTACGTATGATTTTCATTTTTTCGAAAAGATTGGCATTCGCAAAACTGGCTGCAGCAAATAAAGTTTTTGCGGTAGCTACATCACCTCGATAGTCTGAAATCATAAATTTATTTGCTTCCGCTAGTTGGCGAGCACGAGTGTAATTATGTTCAGAAAGGATCGAATCTTTACCCACAAAATGATCAGATGAGTGAGCTTTATATGATCTTGCTGCTGCAGTCACCGCATGGTAAGCAGACGTATTGCTTTTATTGTTATAGCCAGATTTTTTTAATGGGGCAAGGTCGTCTTGTTCGGCTAGAATGATAACTTTGCCGTAATGCGGATTAGCAGAAGAGACGGCATCTGCGGCTTTAACGTAATTGATCACATCACCATTACCCTGTCGTACACCATGCATACGGACAGCGCCATATGCATTAAAGGTTACTCCTTCATGGCCAAAGCGGTATGTTTGAATTTGAACGTGTGTCCCACCGAGTGAGTGTCCGGTATGAGTAACAGAAGGTTTGGGTAGATATGGGTTTTTACTATGAAATTCTTCTGCTTTTGAAATAGCCATGCGTGTTAGTTTTTCTGCATCGGCTGATTGATTATTCATACTTCGGGTAACCATTTTTAAGTCTGTATACCCATCACTCAAATCCTTAAGACTGATCGCGGTTCCTCTATGGGCAGCGATAAAGTCATTGGTACGGACATCTTGATATACAGCACCATAATATCCAGTTTTCGGATTATTCCATACAGCAGCCACTTTATATTCATTACCTCCGATTCTAATAGTTTCATTTCCTTTGGTAACGGAGCGTGTGATATAAGCATCTACAGCCAAATCGGCATGTTGTTGTCTAGTAATTTTACTCATGGTTGAATTTCCTCCAGAGAGACAGTAATACTGAACATTTCTTTATGTTTTTCTGCATCATACAGTTCAGGTGACACTATGCCATAATGAACAGAATCAGTATAAAGAGTACCATCTTCTTTTTTTGAAAAGGGATATGTCCATTTCCAGTAATATTGTGTCAGTGTTTTTTTACTCAGTAGCTTTTCCAATATATCGCTAAAATTGAATCTAGTTTCTTCCGGTTTACCCGTTGCTGATAGTGAAAAACCAAATCCTTCAGGGTTCCAATGACAAACTCCGTCGCCAAAGTAGTCTTCATTTAAAACAGCATCTGCATATACAATGGATTCATATTCAAACTCATTGATTTGATGGATATCAAACTGTACATTTTTTTCAGGATGGGCGGGAGCTCCTTCAATTTTATTGATAATGTATGTACAATCCTCAGCTTTATAGCCAACACCCATCTTTCCCATGAGTTTTAAGGGGCCTGGAGCATCATTAATTTTAATTTTGAGGCGGTATGCCTGTTTAGGCTGAGGATTTAAATGAAATTTGGCTTCTGTCTCTTGTTGAATACTCATACTGTTCTCCGAATTACTACAAGCACTTATGCTGGAAATTGAAAGCAGGGTTGCAGTCAATAATACGGTCATCGGTTTCATTAGGTTGTCCTATTAGAATAGAGAGGATAGTCCGAAGACTGGTGCAGATGGCTTTTTATTTTACACGAATAAACTAGTGAATCAACATATTAATCATTTTGGACATTTCTTTATCGTTAGGAGAAGGCATTTTTAAGAAGCCTTTGATGGGAAATTATTGTTTTGTAGACACACTTGTTTATAATGATAGGTTCATCGAGTATAGATAAAATGCTGATACCTTGATAAAACAGCCTTTTCCTATCAATAGCCGGCACTCAAACAAAGTTTTGGGCTATTGATAGGAAAAGGCTGTTTTATCAAGGTATTAACTATTTACTACGTCTTAGTGGTGGCTACACCCGCCGTGGGTTTCACGCAAAGCTTCTGCTGCTTGCTCGTCTGCATGGTAGCTGGAGCGAACCATTGCGCCGATGGCGGCATTGGTAAAGCCCAATTCATATGCTTCTTTTTCAAAAACTTTGAATTGGTCGGGCGTTACATAGCGCAAGACGGGCAGGTGGCCGTCTGAAGGTTGCAGATATTGGCCGATGGTAATCATTTCGATATTGTTGGCACGCATATCGCGCATGATTTCGCGCACGTCCTCGTCTGTTTCGCCCAAGCCGACCATGATGCCGGATTTGGTCGGGATATGTGGCATCATTTCTTTGTAGCGGCGCAGAAGCTCGAGGGAGTGTTGGTAGTTGGCACCCGGACGGGCTTTTTTATACAGGCTTGGATGGGTTTCCAAGTTGTGGTTCATCACATCGGGCGGTGTTTCTGCCAAGATTTCCAGTGCGATGTCCAGACGGCCGCGGAAATCGGGAACAAGGATTTCGATTTTGGTATTCGGGCTGGTTTCGCGGATGGCTTTGATGCAGTCGGCGAAATGTTGTGCGCCGCCATCACGCAGGTCGTCACGGTCGACGGAAGTGATCACGACATAGCGCAGGTTCATGGACTTGACGGATTCGGCCAAGTGTTTAGGCTCGTCAGGATCCAACATGTTGGGGCGGCCATGGCCAACGTCACAGAATGGGCAGCGTCGGGTACAAATATCGCCCATAATCATGAATGTGGCCGTACCCTTGGTAAAGCATTCGCTGATATTTGGACAAGATGCTTCTTCGCACACGGTATGCATTTTTTGTTCGCGAAGAATGTTTTTGATTTCAAAGAATTTCTTGCCCGGTAATTTGGCGCGGATCCATTCGGGCTTTTTCAATTTTTGTTCCAATGGAACAACTTTAATCGGAATGCGTGCAGTTTTATCTGCGCCTTTCAGTTTGATGCCGCGTTTTGGGTCGTTTTTTACTTCTTCACTCATGGTGATGTGTTCTTTCTGTCGTTATAAAGGCCGTCTGAAAAGCTTATTGTAGTCTTTATGAACTAAGGGCTTGTGGGTTCAGAGGGGCAGTTAAAAGATGGTGTTGGGGTCGAATATTTTCAGACGGCCTTATGCCAGCTCTTTCTGTAAATGCTTGGTCAGTTTGTCTGAAACTTCTGCCAAGCCGGGTGCCGGAGAGACAAAGTCGGCAATTTGGGTCATTTCCATACCGGCATAACCGCAGGGGTTGATATGGGTAAACGGACTTAAATCCATGTTCACGTTAAGCGCCAAGCCGTGGTAAACGGAGCCGTCTTTGATACGCAGGCCCAGGGAAGCGATTTTACGCTCGCCGACATAAACGCCGGGACGTTTGGGGTCGGCGGCTGCTTCGATGCCGTATTCTGCCAAGGTGGCGATGATGCTGTTTTCAAGTGCGGAAACGATATGGCGCACACTGGTCTTACGGCGTTTGAAATTGATCATCGTATAAACGACCAATTGGCCAGGACCGTGGTAGGTAATTTGACCTCCTCTGTCAATTTGGACAACGGGAATATCGTCGCGGATGAGGAGGTGTTCGGGCTTACCGGCCAAGCCTTGAGTGAATACGGGCGGATGTTCGACCACCCATAATTCGTCTTCGGTATTTTCGTCACGCGAGGCATTAAATGCCTTCATGGCTTCGAAAGTCGGCAGGTAATCGACCAAGCCTTTGTGCACGATTTTCATTACAGCACCACTTTTACCAATTCGTGTGAAGTCAGGTCGCGGTAGATATTGTCGAGCTGCTCTTGATTTTCAACATTTACATGGACAGTCGCGCCGGTATAGTTGCCTTTGCTGCTTGGGCGCGTAGTAATGTGGTGCGGCTCGGTATCGGGAGCGTGTTTGCGCACGGTTTCCAAGATGGCGGATTCAAATTCCGGATGAACCACGCCCATGACTTTTACAGGAAAGGTGCAAGGGAATTCAATTAATGATTTTTTTTCGGTTGAGTCTGTCATGGTTTACTACCTTTTTTGGTTAGCCAGGGCCGTCTGAAAAGTTTTCAGACGGCCCAAAATCCGATATATTTTATCGTAAACGTCCATATCGGGCTATTAAAAATGATGTTTTAGAAAATAGGTGCGGATAAGCTGTTTTCAAGTCTTGAAATGGAGCGCTTCAGCCCAATTTTGAGCTACATTCTGATTTAACAATGATTGAGATTTCTAACTATGCCGACAAAAGACAAATATTTCGAGGAATACAGTGCGCTGGCTACCTTGCCTTTACGCGATGTCGTGGTGTATCCGCATATGGTATTGCCGCTGTTCGTCGGTCGTCCTAAATCGATTGCAGCCCTTGAGGCGGCAATGGCTAATGATGATCCGGTTTTCCTGTTGGCCCAGCTTGACCCTAATACAGAAGACCCTAAAGCTGAAGATTTGCACCAAACTGGTACGGTTGCCCAAGTTTTGCAGGTTTTGAAGCTGCCTGACGGCACCGTTAAAGTGTTGGTAGAAGGTATCCGTCGTGCGCGCGCATTGACGGTTGACGAAACAGGCGGACTGTTTTTATCCCATGTGGAGGCGATTGATGAAAACAGCGACAAGGACAATCCCGAAATTGAAGCCTTGCGCCGTACCTTGCTGACTCAATTTGAGCAATATGCGAAATTGAACAAAAAAATCCCTGCCGAAGTTATCAGTACCATCAGCAGTATCGATGACAACAGCCGTCTTGCCGATACTATTGCCGCGCATTTGCAGCTGAAATTAGAGCAGCGTCAATATGTACTGGAGACTGCCGGCATTGTTGACCGTTTGGAATTTCTGCTGGCGCAGTTGGAAGCCGAACTCGATATCATGCAGGTCGAGAAACGCATCCGTGGCCGTGTGAAACGTCAAATGGAAAAATCCCAACGTGAGTATTACTTGAATGAGCAAGTAAAAGCGATTCAGAAAGAATTGGGCGAAGAAGACGAGCGCGACGAGCTGGATGCGCTGGAAAACAAAATCAAAGAAGCAGGCATGAGCAAAGAGGCTGAAGAAAAATGTCTGTCTGAATTGAAAAAACTGAAAATGATGCCGCCGATGTCTGCGGAATCTACCGTCGTGCGCAACTACATCGATACTTTGCTTGAGTTGCCGTGGAAGAAAAAATCCCGTGTCAGCAAAGATATTGCCAAGGCTGATTTGATTTTGAATGCCGACCACTATGGTTTGGAAAAAGTTAAAGAGCGCATTTTGGAATATTTGGCCGTTCAAAAACGTATGGACAAGCTCAAAGGCCCGATTTTATGTCTGGTTGGCCCTCCGGGGGTGGGTAAAACTTCCTTGGGTGAGTCGATTGCCAAAGCCACAGGCCGTCAATATGTGCGTATGGCGTTGGGCGGCGTGCGTGATGAAAGCGAAATCCGCGGCCACCGCCGTACCTATATCGGCTCTATGCCGGGCAAAATCTTGCAAAATATGGCGAAAGCGGGTGTGAAAAACCCATTGTTCCTGCTTGATGAAATCGACAAGATGGGCAGCGATTTCCGTGGTGATCCTGCCAGTGCTTTGCTTGAGGTGCTGGATCCTGAGCAAAACAACAAGTTCGCTGACCATTATGCCGAAGTCGATTATGATTTGAGCGATGTGATGTTTATTGCCACTTCAAACAGCTTGAATATCCCGACTCCGCTGCTTGACCGTATGGAAATTATCCGTCTGTCCGGTTATACGGAAGATGAAAAAATCAATATTGCCATGCAATACCTTGTGCCGAAACAAATGAAGCGTAATGGTGTGAAAGAGGGTGAGCTGGTGGTTGATGAAAGTGCCGTGCGCGATATTATCCGTTACTACACCCGTGAGGCCGGTGTCCGCTCGTTGGATCGCGAAATTGCCAAAATCTGCCGCAAAGTGGTAATGCAGGTTACTTTGAATGAGGACAAGAAAAAAGCGTCCAAATCCAAAACAGTAAGCAAGGCCAAGCCTAAAGCGATTAAAGTTACTGAGAAAAATCTGCATGACTATCTGGGCGTGCGCCGTTTCGACTATGGTGTGGCCGAAAGCGAAAACCGCATCGGTCAGGTAACCGGTTTGGCTTGGACCGAAGTCGGTGGCGAGTTGTTGACTGTTGAGGCAGTAGCTTTGCCGGGCAAAGGTACGATTCAATGCACCGGCCAACTGGGCGATGTGATGAAAGAATCGGTATCGGCCGCATGGTCGGTTGTCCGTTCTCGTGCTGAATCAGTGGGTTTGGCTCCTGATTTTTACGAGAAGAAAGATATTCACGTCCATGTGCCTGAAGGTGCGACGCCAAAAGACGGTCCGAGCGCAGGTATCGCCATGACTTTGGCGATGGTTTCTGCCTTCACCAAAATTCCGGTGCGTGCAGACGTGGCGATGACCGGCGAAATCACTTTGCGTGGCGAAGTTTTGCCTATCGGCGGTTTGAAAGAAAAACTGCTGGCTGCTTTGCGCGGCGGGATCAAGCATGTATTGATTCCAAAAGACAACGTCAAAGATTTGGAAGAAATCCCTGAAAATGTCAAAACCGGTCTGACCATTCATCCGGTCAAATGGATTGATGAAGTGTTGGCTTTGGGCTTGGAAACTCAGCCTGAGCAATGGGCGGCTGAATTGGCGGTTGCCGAGACCCCGCAAACTTCTAAGACGAAGTCAAGAACAAAAGCAACCAAGCATTAAGTTGGCCGTCTGATGTTGCAAAAAATGTGGTTTTGCCCTGAATGCCACAAAAATAGGGCAATTCCACATCTTTTACTTGACATGATAATTTGAGAATTGCTATAAAGTGCGTATGTGCTTTAAAAGTGCTTAAGCCCCGAGTATTCGGGCATTTCATCATTTTTTACGATAGGAAGGGACTAATTGTGAACAAGTCTGAATTGATCGAAGCAATTGCTCAAGAAGCCGGCATTTCCAAATCTGCTGCGCAAAAAGCTTTGGATGCTACTACTAATGCCGTAACCAACGCGTTGAAAAACGGCGACACTGTTACTCTGGTCGGTTTCGGTACTTTCTACGTCGGCGAGCGTGCCGAACGTCAAGGCCGCAACCCTAAAACTGGCGAGCCTTTGACTATTGCTGCCGCTAAAACTCCTAAATTCCGTGCCGGTAAAGCATTGAAAGACGCTCTGTAATTTAGAGTCTTTCCCTGAATGGGAATAAAAAACCGATTTGATTCGGTTTTTTATTTTGAAGGCCGTCTGAAAGTTTTCAGACGGCCTTTAGTTTGTTGAGTGCATAAAAAGGCTGAAATTCTAATGATAAAAGGATTTCAGCCTTTTTAGTTTATCTTGTTACATTTGATTTTTATATTGATATACCTTATCATTAACGGAAACACAGTATTCAAAACAAACCGCACTTATCGAAAGAAGGGGCAAATAGCCATTCATAACCAATCTTTCAAATGTGCCACACATTCGTCAGCACTTCTCACATTTCTAATAATCTGATTTTTTAAAACAAATGAAAAGAGAGGCTTATGTCTACCATTCCTTTGTCGCGCCTGAAAAAAGGCGCAGTCGTACATATTGATTCCATCGTTTCCAATCCTGTTTTTGGTGATTTGGATACCTTGGTAACCCGTCGCCTTGCAGATTTGGGTTTTTCCAGCGGAATGCCGTTGCAAGTGATTGCAGTGGGTGGTTTTGGGAGAGGCCCGTTTGCGGTACGTTTGGGTAACCAATCTCAATTTTCCCTGCGTTTGGAAGAGGCCGGGAAGATTATGTGTCGTATCGTTGAGGCCGTTTAAGGCCGTCTGAAAGAATAAGGAAAAATGATGGAACTAAGCTATTTTGCCTTGATTGGCGCGCCAAACTGCGGCAAAACCGTTTTGTTTAACGGTTTGACCGGCTCACATGCCAAGGTTGCCAATTATCCGGGCGTAACTGTCGATAAGCGCGAGGGCGCCTTCCTCGACGACGAGGCCGTCCGCATTATCGACCTGCCGGGCACATACAGCCTACGCACGACCAGCCCCGACGAAGCGGTGGCGAAAGATGTAATGGTAGGCAAGATGGGCATTCCGCCCGATGCCATTATTGCCGTTGCCGACGCGACCAACCTGCGTATGACCCTGCGCATGATTTTGGAACTGAAAACGCTGGGACTGCCTATGGTGGTGTCGCTGAATTTGAGCGACGTGGCCCGCAAAAGGGGCTTGAATATCGACGCGGCCAAACTGAGCGAGTTGTTGGATGCACCTGTTTTGGAAACAGTTGCAGTGAGCGCGTCGGGCGTACAGGCTGTACGCGAAGCCGTGGCGAAGCTGCCGCGCAAACGCTCTTTCCCCGCAAACCCCACCTCTGCCGAACGCACGCTCGATGCGCTGGATAGCGACAAACTTTATCAAGAAGTCGAATCGATTTTGGCACAAGTGGTACGCACCCAGATGACGCTGCCCGCATGGCACAAAAAACTCGACGACATCGTGCTGCACCCCGTCTGGGGCATGATTATGCTGCTGGTGATCCTGTTTATGGTGTTCCAAGCGGTATACACTTGGGCAGCACCGATTATGGACGCCATTGAAGGCGGTTTTACCGCACTGGGAGAATGGATAGGCGCGAACATGGAACCGGGCATCCTCAACGATTTGCTGGTCAACGGCGTCATTGCCGGTTTGGGCAGCGTGTTGGTGTTCCTGCCTCAGATTACGATTTTGTTTGCCTTTATCCTGCTATTGGAAGACTCAGGCTATCTGCCGCGTGCAGCCTTCCTGCTGGATAACATCATGGCAAAAAGCGGTTTGTCCGGCCGTTCGTTTATTCCCCTTTTGTCCAGCTTTGCCTGTGCCGTTCCTGCCGTGATGTCGGCGCGTACCATTAACGACCCGCGCGAACGCCTTGTTACCATCGCGGTTGCGCCGTTGCTGACTTGTTCCGCACGTTTGCCAGTGTATGCGCTGATTATCGCCGCTGTTATTCCTGACCGTACAGTGGGTGGGATTTTCAACCTGCAAGGCCTGACATTGTTTATTCTTTATATCGTAGGCATTCTGTCGGCCGCATTGGCAGCGTATATCATGAAACGCTTGGCGCGGATGAAAGGCAATGTGCAACAATTCCCACTTTTGATGGAATTGCCGACTTTCCGTACGCCTAACTTCAAACACATCATGACCAGCTTGTGGGATAGGGTAAAAGCCTTCCTGAAACGCGCGGGTACCATCATTTTTGCGTTGGCCGTGGTTCTGTGGGGCTTGGTAAGCTGGCCGCAACCGCCTGAAGGCGCAACCGGTGCCGCCATCGATTACAGCTTGGCAGGTACGCTTGGTCATGCTATTCAGCCGTTTTTTGCACCTTTAGGCTTTACTTGGGAAATGTGTATCGCCATGATTCCGGGTATTGCCGCGCGCGAAGTGGTCGTTGCCGCTTTGGGTACTGTTTACGCCGTCAGCGCATCGTCTGAAGATGCAGTACAAAACGCACTGATTCCTATCATACACAACAACTGGGGCTTGCCGACTGCCTTTGCCTTCTTGGCTTGGTATGTGTATGCTCCGATGTGTGCCGCAACTTTGGCCGTAATTAAACGCGAAACCAAATCCACGAAAAATATGCTTATGATTACAGGCTATTTGTTCCTGATGGCTTATTTTGCCGCATTCGTGGTTTACCAAATTTCTTCAAGGATACTATCGTCATGACTCAATATATTATCGTCGGCTTGATTATGCTCGCCTGCGTATTCTTCCTTTTGCGAAAATTCGTGTTCAAACCGAAAAAACGCGACTGCAGCAGCGGCTGCGGCAAATGCGGCGGTTGCGGTTAAATAAAGAGGGTTAGGTAAGTAAAAGGCCATCTGAAACTGTTTCAGACGGCCTTTTTTATTGCTCTATGGCTTTTCAGATGCAAAACTAGGTATTTAGAGCTTAGCACCAGGATTTATTGAACGGGAAGTCTGAAATGTCCGGTAATGGTGTAGCGGTAGAGGACATCGTCTTCACGGGTTCCTGAACCGATATTATGGATAATCAGGGGCCTGTCTCCGATTTTTCGATCGGAGACGATACCGATATGGGGACGGTTGCCTTTCAGTTCCCAAGTTACAATATCGCCAGCTTGATAGTTTGTATCTTGAACTGCCCAGCCTTGACGCGTGAAATAAGTCATTAGGTTAGGTACGCGGCGGTGGTCAATATTGGTATCAGGTTGTTTCAAACCCCAGCGTTTCGGATAGACGGAAAAGTTGCGGCTCATGTCTTGATGAACAAGATCTTGCAAATCTATATTTTGGTCGCGCAAGGCACGGATAATGACGTCTGTGCAAACGCCTTTTGATATCGGCACATCTCCCATCGGATAAGTGAGCTTCGTGTAAGCTGGGTCGTAACGAAGGGTTTTGCCGATTTGGTTGCGCGCAGATTGTACGATTTGCGGTGATGGTCCTTTGGGTTCGGTAATTTTTTGTTGTAGGAAATCGGTATTAATACTTAGGATAGAATTGTGATGACGAGCAAAAAATACAACTGTTGTAATCAGAAGGATAGAAAGCGCAATACTGAGAACTATGGGCTTAAAGGCTATTTTGTGTTTCATGATATATGCACGGCTTAGATGTTGTCTGCATTATTATCAGATTTTTGAGTGGGTTGGCAATGCATAATGGAAAAATGGTCTTGAGCAAGTATGTACGGGTAAATAATAGATGAGTGTTATTTGGGTATTACCAAAACATTTTTCGTAAATATAGATTTTAAATTGGTACATGATAAAAGGCCGTCTGAAAACTTTTCAGACGGCCTTAGTTATTGGGGAAGGCATTATTTCAATGCTTCTAACAGCTTTCCGTGTATTCCGCCGAAACCGCCGTTGCTCATGACCAAAATATGATCGCCTGCTTCGGCATTTTTCACGATTTCGGCAACAAAGGCATCGAAGTCTTTGCCGACGTGCAGCTTGCTGCCTAAAGGCGCGAGGGCTTCGGCAACATCCCAGTCCACGCCGCCGGCGTAGCAGAATACTTGGTCTGCATCATTTAAACTTGCGGGTAGAGCGGCTTTCATGGTGCCGAGTTTCATGGTGTTGGAACGCGGCTCGAGGACGGCGAGGATGCGTGCGTTACCGACGCGCTGGCGCAGACCTTCGATAGTGGTTTCGATGGCGGTCGGGTGGTGGGCAAAGTCATCGTAAACAGTGATGCCGTTTACCGTGCCTTTGATTTCCATACGGCGTTTGACGTTTTTAAATGCACTTAAAGCTTCGCAGGCCGTCTGAATATCGACGCCGGCATGACGTGCAGCGGAGATAACGGCGAGGGCGTTCATACGGTTGTGTTCGCCCATCAGTTCCCACGCGACGTGTCCGACTGTTTCGCCGTGATGGCGTACGTCGAACGAGCCGTCGGCATGGACGGTACCAACCTGCCAGCCTTGTTCGGTACCAAATTTTTCTACGGGCGTCCAGCAGCCTTTATCCAGAGTATCTTGCAGGCTTTGCTGCTGGCCGTTGCAGACGATTAAGCCTTCAGACGGCACGGTGCGTACCAAATGATGGAATTGGGTTTGAATGGCGCCCAAATCGGCAAAAATGTCGGCGTGGTCGAATTCTAAATTGTTCAAAATGGCGGTACGCGGACGGTAGTGTACGAATTTGGAGCGTTTGTCGAAAAAGGCAGTATCGTATTCATCGGCTTCGATAACGAAAAACGGCGATTTGCTGTTCGGGTCTTGGTGCGGAGTTTGCGGCAGACGGGCGGAAACGCTGAAGTTTTCCGGTACGCCGCCAATTAGGAAGCCCGGCGCGAGTCCGGCATATTCTAAGACCCAGGCCAGCATGGAGGCTGTGGTCGTTTTGCCGTGTGTTCCGGCTACGCCGAGTACCCAGTGCTGGTGCAATACGTTTTCAGCCAGCCATTGCGGGCCGGAAGTATAAGGCAGGCCTTTGTTCAAAATGGCTTCAATCACATCCATGCCGCGTTTGGCAACATTACCGATAACGTAAATATCGGCTTTAAATTTGTCCAATTGAGCGGCATCAAAACCTTCGTGTACGTCTATGCCCAAGGCTTCAAGCTGGGTACTCATCGGCGGATACATCTTTGCGTCGCAACCGCTGACTTTAAAACCTGCTTCTTTGGCAATAGCCGCTACGCCGCCCATAAATGTGCCGCCGATACCGATAATGTGGATGTGTTTCATGATAAGACTGTCTTTGGATAAATTAATTTTAAAGCCGTCATTATAACGGAGTTTGGATAAAGAAAGGGGTCGTCTGAAAAGTTAGACAACAATAAGAATAGGAAACAAATACGAGGAATTTGATTTTAAAAGGAGGGCATTGAGGTTTTGCAAGTATGGGATTGGGGTTAGCCCTGCTTTGGAAAGAGTTATTTGATACGGTAAAGTTGTTCACGAAGGTCAGGTGAAGCATTGCCTTGAATTCCTCCATACTTGATGGCGTGAGGTTTTCGGTAACTGGTTTATTTGGATAGACTTTAGAAAATGGATGGTTGTTGTTATTAAAATAATGCCGTCTGAGAAATAAGTCTTGATTAAAACAAGTCATGACTTTTTTCAGACGGCATTTATATCCTGTGTTTTACGATTTCTATTAAAGTGCTGCTTCTGAGCGTTCTCCGGTACGAATACGGATGGCTTCTTCAACCGGATAAATAAAGATTTTACCGTCACCGATTTTGCCGGAATGCGCGGTTTCTAAAATGGCATCCACAGCCTGATCGACTTTATCGTCAGCCAATACTAATTCGATTTTTACTTTAGGCAGAAAATCGACTGCGTATTCCGCGCCGCGATAAATTTCCGTATGGCCTTTTTGGCGGCCGAAACCTTTGACTTCGCTGACAGTCATGCCGGTAATGCCGATTTCGGTCAAGACTTCGCGCACATCGTCGAGTTTGAAAGGTTTGATAATGGCTTCGATTTTTTTCATATTAATTCTCCTTATTTGAGAAAAGGCCGTCTGAAACATTCAGACGGCCTTTGTTCCATCAAGTTCGTTCAAATTTTATTTGAGTGAACTTATTTCTTTTTCTGAGCAGGTAGGTCGGTACATACGCCTAATGCCACTTCCGCAGCCATACCGATGGATTCGCCCAGGGTTGGGTGTGGGTGGATGGTTTTACCGATATCGGCTGCATCACAGCCCATTTCAATCGCCAAGCAGACTTCGCCGATCATATCGCCGCCGTTAGGACCAACGATACCGCCGCCGATGATGCGGCCGGTTTCAGCATCAAAAATCAGCTTGGTGAAACCATTGTCGCAACCGTTGGCAATCGCACGGCCGGAAGCAGCCCATGGGAAGTTGGCTTTGGTAATTTTGCGGCCGGAAGCTTTGGCAGACAACTCGGTTTCGCCAACCCATGCCACTTCAGGAGAAGTGTAGGCAACGCCCGGAATAACGCGTGCGTCGAAGTAGGCTTTGTGGCCGGCACAGTTTTCAGCGGCAACGTGGCCTTCGTGAACGGCTTTGTGTGCCAGCATAGGCTGACCGACGATATCGCCGATAGCGTAGATGTGCGGCACGTTGGTACGCATTTGTTTGTCGACTTCGATAAAGCCGCGGTCGGTTACGGCAACGCCTGCTTTTTCAGCGCTGATCAGTTTGCCGTTAGGCGCACGACCGGCGGCAACCAGTACGGCATCGTAACGTTGTGGCTCTTTAGGCGCATTTGCACCTTCGAAGGTAACGTAAACACCGTCTTCTTTAGGCTCGACAGCAACAGTTTTGGTGTTGATCATGATGTTGTCAAAACGGTATTCGTTTTGTTTTTGCCATACTTTAACCAAGTCGCGGTCTGCGCCTTGCATCAGGCCGTCCATCATTTCAACGACGTCGAGGCGAGAACCCAGCGTGCTGTAAACCGTACCCATTTCGAGACCGATAATCCCGCCGCCGATGATCAACAGTTTGCCTGGTACTTCTTTCAGAGCCAGTGCACCGCTGGAATCGATGATGCGTGGATCTTCAGGAATGAAAGGTAGTTTGGTTACGCGGCTACCTGCTGCAATGATACAGTTTTTGAAGGCAACGATTTTTTTCTCGCCGGTAGGAGTCGCTTGCTCGTACACGTCGCCAGTAGTTAGCGACACTTCCAAGTGGTGAGGATCCAAGAATTGGCCATCACCTTGGATAACGTCCACTTTACGGCCTTTCGCCATACCGGCCAAGCCGGTGGTCAGGCGGGAAACCACGCCGTCTTTGTAGCCACGCAGCATGTCGATATCGAGTTCAGGCTCAGGGTATTTGATACCGTTGGCAGCCAAGTGACGTACTTCATCGATAACGGCAGCGTTGTGCAACAGGGCTTTGGAAGGGATACAGCCGACGTTCAAGCAAACGCCGCCCAAAGTTTTGTAACGTTCAACGATGGCAACTTTCAAGCCTTCGTCAGCAGCGGCAAATGCAGCAGAATAACCGCCAGGGCCGCCACCCAATACAACTACGTCGTATTCGGCATCGGCAGAACCGCCAAATTGAGCAGCTTGAGGAGCAGGAGGGGCTGCTTTAGGTGCTTCTTGTACAGGAGCGGCAGGCGCTTCGGCTTTAGGGGCAGCAGCTGCACCTTCGGCCTCAACGACAACAATCAAACCGCCTTCAGAGATTTTGTCGCCCACTTTAACTTTTACTTCTTTGACTACGCCTGCAACTTCGGCAGGTACGTCCATAGTGGCTTTATCGGTTTCCAAAGTAATCAGGGTATCGTCCACAGCAATGGTATCGCCCACATTTACTTCAACCGCAATAATATCTACATTTTCGTGACCGCCAATGTCGGGCACTTTCAATTCAACTAAGCTCATGTCTAATCTTTCTGAATGATGTTCGGACTTCTTTTTTCAGACGGCCTTTCTATATAGGCCGTCTGAAAATGCTCGGATTACAGGGTAATGCGGCGGAAGTCTTTCAACAGGTTAGCCAGGAATACGGTGAAGCGCATACCGGCGGCACCGTCGATGACACGGTGGTCAAAGGACAGGCTCAACGGGCACATCAGGCGAGGAGCAAATTCTTTGCCGTTCCAAACCGGTTTGATTTGGGATTTGCACACGCCCAAGATAGCAACTTCAGGAGCATTCACGATTGGTGTGAAACCTGTACCGCCGATACCGCCCAAGCTGGAAATAGTAAAGCATGCGCCTTGCATTTCTTGTGGTTTGAGCTTGCCTTCGCGGGCTTTTTTAGACAATTCGGTCAGCTCTTGGCTGATTTGTTTCAAGCCTTTTTGATCTACGTCTTTGATTACTGGAACAACCAAGCCGTTTGGCGTGTCTGCTGCGAAACCGATGTTGAAGTAGTTTTTCAGCACCAAGTTGTCGCCATCCAAAGAGGCATTGAATTCAGGGAAGGCTTTCAGCGCAGCAACAGAGGCTTTAATGATGAACGCCAATGGGGACAATTTCACGCCTTCACGTTCCCATTCTTTGTTCAGTTGTTTGCGGAATTCTTCCAATTCGGTCATGTCCGCTTCTTCGTGTACGGTAACGTGAGGAATCACAACCCAGTTGCGAGACAGGTTTTGACCGGAGATTTTCTTAATGCGAGACAGTTCTTTAACTTCGACGCTGCCGAATTTAGAGAAGTCAACTTTAGGCCATGGCAACAAGTCCAGACCACCGCCCAAAGAGGCAGCGGCAGGTTTGCCTACACCGCTTTGCATAACGGATTTAACGAAGGCTTTAACGTCTTCGCCCATGATACGGCCTTTCAGACCGGTACCTTTGACTTGACCCAGATCTACGCCCAATTCGCGTGCCAGTTTGCGTGCGGAAGGACCGGCATGAGCTTTGGCAAATGCAGCTTCGTCGATTTTGGCAGCTGCAGGTGCAGAAGGTGCAGGTGCAGCGGCTGGTGCGAGAGCGGCAGCAGGAGCTGGAGCAGCGGCTGGTGCAGATGCGGCAGCTTGAGCGACAGGAGCAGCTGCGGCGGAACCGGCGGTTTCTACTTCGATAATGGCAGAACCTTCAGATACTTTGTCGCCAACTTTTACAAATACGGCTTTAACCACACCGGCTTCTGTACATGGTACGTCCATAGTGGCTTTGTCGGTTTCCAAAGTAATCAGGGTGTCATCAACGGCAACAGTGTCGCCAACTTTAATTTCAACGGCAATAACGTCTACGTCAGAGTGACCGCCGATATCAGGTACAACAACTTTTACAGTTGCACCGCCTGCAGGGGCTGCGGCAGGCGCAGCAGCTGGAGCAGCAGGAGCTTCTGCTGCAGGGGCAGGAGCGGCATCAGTAGCGGCAGCACTGGTTTCAACGGTCAGAATAACGCCGCCTTCAGAGATTTTATCGCCAACTTTAACTTTAACTTCTTTCACGACGCCGGCTGCATCAGCAGGTACATCCATAGTGGCTTTGTCGGTTTCCAATGTAATCAGGGTGTCGTCAACGGCAATAGTGTCGCCTACTTTGACTTCTACGGCGATGATGTCGACGTTTTCATGACCGCCGATATCAGGGACTTTGATTTCTACGATACTCATTTGAGTTCCTTTAATATTTTCAGTTTGATGCCGTCTGAAAACTGTTTCACACGGCATCGGTACAGTTTGTCTGTTCAAACCTTTCAAGCATTCGGTTTTCAGACGGCCTAATGTTGGCATGAAGCAAACAGGCCGTCTGAAACATCAATTAGCGTTTCCAGCTAGGAGCTGCATCGGCTTTGATACCATATTTTTCAATGGCTTGTTGAACGGTTTCTTTGCTGACTTTGCCCTGTTCGGCCAGAGCGCTCAATGCAGCAACGGCAACGTTGTAGCGGTCAACTTCGAAGAAGCTACGAAGGTTGGCACGGCTGTCGGAACGACCGAAGCCATCGGTACCCAAGACGTGGTAGTCGTTAGGGATGTAGGCGCGGATACGGTCGGCATAGCTGCGGATGTAGTCGGTAGCGGCAATAACCGGACCGTCATGACCTTGAAGTTGAGAAGTAACAAACGGTACTTTTGCAGTTTCCAAAGGATTCAGGCGGTTGAAACGTTCTGCTTCGATAGCGTCGCGATGCAACAGGTTGAAAGATGGGCAAGACCAAATGTCTGCTTCTACGCCGAAGTCGGCTTTCAACAATTCGGCACCGGCAATTACTTCTTGCAGGATGGTACCGGAACCCATCAATTGGACTTTTTTATCGCCTTTGCCGCCGGCTTTCAGCAAGTACATACCTTTCAGGATGTCTTGTTCTACGCCTTCAGGCATGTCCGGATGGGTGTAGTTTTCATTCATCAGGGTGATGTAGTAGAACACATCTTCGTGGTTAACATACATGCGGCGCAAGCCATCGTGTACGATAACGGCTACTTCATATTGGAATGTCGGATCGTAAGTTACACAGTTTGGAATCAAGTCTGCTTGAATGTGGCTGTGGCCGTCTTCGTGTTGCAAACCTTCGCCATTCAGTGTTGTACGGCCGGCTGTACCACCCAGCAGAAAACCGCGTGCATGCATATCGCCTGCTGCCCATGCCAAGTCACCAACGCGTTGGAAGCCAAACATAGAGTAGTAGATGTAGAAAGGAATCATGGCAAAGTCGTTGTTTGCGTAGCTGGTCGCAGCAGCAATCCAGTCAGCCATGGCACCTGGTTCGTTAATACCTTCTTGCAAGATTTGACCGTCAACAGACTCTTTATAGAACATCAGTTGGTCTTTATCTTGAGGAGTGTATTGTTGGCCTTTAGGGTTCCAAATACCGTATTGACGGAACATACCTTCCATACCGAACGTACGGCTTTCATCTGGAACGATAGGCACCACGCGTTTGCCGATTTTTTTGTCTTTCAGCAAAGTAGACAGGATGCGGACGAAAGCCATGGTGGTTGAGAATTCACGGTCACCGCTGGATTTCAGTTGAGTCTCAAATGCTGACAACTCAGGCACTTCCAGAACTTCTTGGGTAGGTTTGCGTTGAGGCAGGTAGCCACCCAAAGCTTCACGGCGTGCATGCAGGTATTTGTATTCTTCGCTGTCGGGAGCAAAAGTCAGGTAAGGCAGGTTGCCACTGTCGATTTGCTCGTCGGTAACAGGAATGTCAAAGCGATCACGGAATTGTTTCAGAGAAGCTTTGTCCATTTTCTTGGCTTGGTGGGCAACGTTTTGACCTTCGCCGGATGCGCCCATGCCGTAACCTTTAATGGTTTTAGCCAAAATGACAGTAGGTTTGCCGTCAGCGTGGTTCACTGCGCGGTCGTAAGCGTTGTACACTTTTTGAGGATCATGGCCGCCGCGGTTCAATGCCCAAATTTGTTCATCAGTCATATCGGCGACCAATGCTTTCAGTTCAGGCGTATTGAAGAAGTGTTCGCGAACGTATGCACCGTCTTTGGATTTGTAAGTTTGGTAGTCACCGTCCAAGCACTCTTCCATACGTTTGCGCAGGATGCCATCTTTGTCTTTTGCCAAGAGGCGGTCCCAACGACGACCCCAGATGACTTTCACAACATTCCAGCCGGCGCCGGCAAAGTTGCCTTCCAGCTCTTGAATGATTTTGCCGTTACCGCGTACTGGACCGTCCAAACGTTGCAGGTTACAGTTGATGACGAATACCAGGTTATCCAAGCCTTCGCGTGAAGCCAGAGCAATAGCACCTTGGCTTTCAGGTTCATCCATTTCGCCGTCGCCACAGAATACCCATACTTTACGGCCTTTGGTTTTAGCCAGGCCGCGAGATTCCAAGTATTTCAGGAAACGGGCTTGGTAAATCGCCATCAATGGGCCAAGACCCATAGATACGGTTGGGAATTGCCAGAAGTCAGGCAACAGGTGAGGGTGAGGATAGGAAGGCAGACCATGACCGGCAACTTCTTGACGGAAGTTGTTCAATTGGTCTTCAGTCAGACGGCCTTCAACGAAAGCGCGTGCGTAGATACCAGGGGCAACGTGGCCTTGGAAGAATACCAAATCGCCTTCTTCGCCTTCACCTTTAGCTTTCCAGAAGTGGTTGAAGCCGACTTCGTACATAGTGGCGGCTGATTGGAAAGATGCAATGTGTCCACCCAATTCCAAATCTTTTTTACCTGCGCGCAAAACGATAGCGGCAGCGTTCCAACGAACGAATGCACGGATACGGTGTTCGATGTTTTGGTCGCCGGGGATGCCTTTTTCGTCTTCAACGGAAACGGTGTTCAAGTATGGAGTAGTGGTGCCATGAGGCATACGGATGCCTTTGTCACGGCTGTATTTGACCAAACTTTCCAGCAGATACTGGGCGCGTTCGCTGCCTTCATATTCTAAAACAGAGCTTAACGCGTCTAACCATTCTTTGGTTTCAATTGGGTCAACATCGTGTAATTGGGTGGACATAATATCTATCCTTGTGTTGAGTGTTTTTCAATGACGGAGTATTACTCCGATATTTTCGTTTGTGAATAAATACGGCTTATAAACGAAAATTCCAAGAGTCAAATTCGAAAAAATTTTAATTATTTAAATATTTTCAATACGTTATATGAGGCAATGAAAATTCTGAAAAATTAAAATTTTTTGCAAACTGGCTAACCTGCAAATGCTATCAGTAATTGGGCAAACTGGCAAATCGCGCTGTTGATATTAATAGGAGGGTAGAGGTTGAATTGATAATTTTTAAAAGTGCCCTTATGATGGTTTTAAAATTAGAATATTAAACAGACACGGTAAAAGTCTCTGTTGTTTGGATGAAAAAAATCAAATACGAAAATTAATTTTCAAAATTTGTCTAAAATCGAAAATTAAATTTAAACTTTGAGTTTGAAAAAGAAAATTCAGACCGTGTTATTTTTTACAAGCGAATGGGCCGTCTGAAGATTTTGGAAGAGGTTAAGAAAGAGTGAAATTTTAAGAGGACGATGATTGAGGAAGGGAAAATTAAAAAATGACATGCACAGGCTGGTTGAATAGCTGGCATGTCATTTGTTAGTAGTCTGAGAATTTCAGACGGCCTTTAAACTGCAGAGGATTTTTGAGCAAATTGCTTCCATTGAGCTAAAAGCTCTTTGAGAACATCTTGCTGCTCATGTCCATGTTGGATGGCTTCTTGCAGCCAAAAACATGCATTATTGATGTCTTTCTCTACACCCAGGCCGTGGTAATACAGACAGGCAAGATTATATTGAGCCATTGTATCCCTTTGTTTGGCTGCTGCCTCAAACCATTTCGCCGCTTGGGCATAATCGACAGGTACACCTTGTCCGCTGTAATACATCATGCCAAGATTGGTTTGTGATTTACTGTGTCCTCGTTCTGCAGACTGAAGGTATAGCTCCAGTGCTTCAGCATAATTTTGTTGGCGTTTTAAGCCATAGTGCGCTGCAAATGCCAGCTTGTAAAGACGTTCAGCTTCCTGACGTTGGAGGGCGATTTCTTTCGTCAGCTGATAGTTTTGCTGGTTATTCAATGCGCTGTCAGACAGAAGTTTTTGGTAAGCGACAAGATTACCTAAATCAGCCGAGCGTTGATAATATTGACGCGCGGTGTCTGCATCAACTGCTCGTCCCAATCCGTAGCGATGGATATCGCCTAAAAGACGCAATCCTTCCGGGTCATTTTGATCTGCAGCCAATTTAGCATGCTGATAGGCCTTTTGAGGGTCTCGTTCGGTGTTTTTACCCAGAAGATAGATTTCGGCAAGTGCTACATGCGCATTGCTGTCACCTTGTTCGGCAGCTTTTTCAAACCATTCCAATGCTTCAGCAGGATTTGATACGGCTAAGAGTTCTGCAAGAGAAGTTTGCGCTGGAACAATGTCGTAATCAGCGGCAATACGCAAATGTTCGATTGCTTTTTCAGGGTTTTGTGCAACACCTTGCCCCAATTTGTATTGAAGGCCGAGTTGCCAGTGTGCCGCAATAAATCCCTGTGCAGCGGATTGCTGATAAAGTTTATGGGAATATTCCAAATCAGGAGAGCTGGAATATTGGTAATGCTGGGCTAAGAAGTATTGTGCCTGAGGATTTTGTTGTTCGGCAGCTTTCAGTGCCCATTTGACTGCTTCTTGGTCATTGCCATTGTCTGCATATAAACGCATCAGGCGCAGTTGGGCAGGAGCCAATCCTTCTTCGGCAAGCTCTTGATAGGCTGCGATGAGCTTTTCTACTTCTATTCCATTATTTTCTTGTAATTGGAGAAGATTATAGCGGGCGTATGGATGACCAGCTCTTGCAGCTTGCTTTAAATATTCAACTGCAATTGCCAAATCTTGTGCATTTTCGTGGTGTTCGATCAGGCATCCTGCCAGCTGAAATGCAGCCTCAACATGCCCGGCTTCTGCTGCTTCGCAGAGCAATGGGATGGCCCGTGCAAAGTCAGGTGGGTCTTGAGTGATTAATTTTTCTGCCAGAAGAAAAGATTCTTCATATTGTTGAGCATTCATCGGTTTGCTTTTATATTTTGTGAAGGATTAAGAATAAAATAATCGGCCGACAGGGTGCGGCCGTTATGATTTTGTAATTTTGAGGTTATTTACAAAAACAGGCAACCGTATTTGTATTTTTATACTTAGAATAATGGAATAATTTGTCTTATGCTGCATAAATACAACAGAGGCATGTGATAAAGTGGGTTGAGAAAATACTTCTGCTGTTTATTCACTTTAAATTATTTATCGTCCGGTTTTTTACGCCACAAAACAAGTAATTTGCCAATATGTTGCACCAGTTGAGCACCCAGTGTTTCACACAGGGTATTGCAAATTTCAATACGTTCTGCACGGTCATCGCCAAAAACACGGACTTTAATCAATTCGTGTGCTGTCAATGCGGCGTCGGTTTCTTTAATGACGGAGTCGGTCAAACCTTGTTGGCCAACAATAACAACGGGATGAAGGTGGTGTGCTTGGGCTTTCAATGCCAAAATTTCTTTGGTGCTTAATTTGTTGTCGCTCATATTAATAAGTATCCAATTAAAAAGAATAATGGCTATATTGTACGCGATTTAGAACATTTACGGGGGAAATAACGTACAATGCTGATTTTAACTTAAGCATTTCAAATCAAGATGGCTGTACGCTCAAAATCTTCAAAAGCATGGCTGCATGAGCACGTCAACGATCATTATGTCCATATGGCACAAAAGGACGGATATCGTGCCAGAGCGGCTTATAAATTATTGGAAATCAATCAAAAAGATAAATTAATCAAGCCAGGTACGGTTTTGGCGGATTTGGGTAGCGCGCCGGGAAGTTGGTCACAGGTAGCGGCCAAGCTGGTCGGTAAAACAGGGGCAGTGTTCGCTTTGGATATTTTACCGATGGATGCGATTGATGGTGTGTCGTTTATCCAGGGCGACTTTAGGGAAGATGCTGTTTTGGAGCAGTTTGAAGCCTTATTGGATAATCGTCCGTTAGACCTTGTAATCTGCGATATGGCACCCAATATGTCAGGCAATGCCGTAACAGACCAGGCACGCAGTTTTTATTTGTGTGAACTGGCTTTAGATTTTGCCTCCCAACATTTGAAAACCGGAGGCAGTTTTTTAGTGAAGGTGTTTCAAGGTGCGGGTTATCAGGAGTATACGGCGGCTATGCGCGAAATTTTTGCCAGTGTACAAACTCGAAAGCCGGATGCTTCCCGCAATCGTTCCAGTGAGATTTACCTATTAGGTAAAAATAAACGCTGACAATGTAGGGTGGGTGCTTTAAAATTCTTTCCCTTGATTTTATTTATTTTGTAACCATGGAGCCTGTTCAGTGGGGAATACCATTAAAAACATATTAGTCTGGGTAGTGGGTGGTGCTATGCTTTTAGCAGCATTCAATGCGCTCAGCGATAAGCAGGAAGATAAACAGCAAATCGAATATTCTCAATTTATTCAGCAAGTTAATAGTGGCGAAGTATCCAATGTCAATATTGAAGGATCTGTTGTCAGCGGCTATCTGATTAAAGGTGAGCGCACCGATAAAACTGCCTTCTATACCAATGCGCCTTTGGATGACAACTTGGTTAAAACACTGTTGGACAACAAAGTACGCGTCAAAGTGACTCCGGAAGAAAAACCAAGCATGCTGGCCAGTCTGTTTTACAGCCTGCTGCCTGTTTTGTTGTTGATTGGTGCATGGTTCTACTTCATGCGCATGCAAAGCGGCGGTGGCGGTAAAGGCGGCGCATTCTCTTTTGGTAAGAGCCGTGCACGTTTGTTGGACAAAGATTCCAATAAAGTGACTTTTGCTGATGTTGCCGGTTGTGATGAGGCAAAAGAAGAAGTACAAGAAATCGTGGATTACCTGAAATCGCCTAACCGTTACCAAAGCCTGGGTGGTCGCGTACCGCGCGGTATTTTGTTGGCCGGTAGCCCTGGTACAGGTAAAACATTACTGGCCAAAGCGATTGCTGGTGAGGCCGGTGTGCCATTCTTCAGTATTTCAGGTTCTGACTTCGTAGAAATGTTTGTCGGTGTCGGCGCGAGCCGTGTCCGCGATATGTTCGAGCAGGCCAAGAAAAACGCGCCATGTATCATCTTTATCGATGAAATTGATGCTGTCGGCCGTCAGCGCGGTGCCGGTTTGGGCGGTGGCAATGATGAGCGTGAGCAAACATTAAACCAATTATTGGTTGAAATGGATGGTTTTGAAAGTAATCAAACCGTTATTGTGATTGCAGCAACCAACCGCCCTGATGTACTTGACCCTGCGTTGCAGCGTCCGGGCCGTTTTGACCGTCAAGTCGTTGTTCCATTGCCTGATATCCGTGGCCGTGAGCAAATCTTGAAAGTACACGCTAAAAAAGTACCTTTGGATGCATCCGTAGATTTAACTTCTTTAGCTCGCGGTACACCTGGTTTTTCAGGTGCGGATTTGGCAAACTTGGTCAATGAAGCAGCTTTGTTTGCCGGTCGTCGTAATAAAGTTAAAGTCGATCAAAGCGACTTTGAAGATGCTAAAGACAAAATCTACATGGGTCCGGAGCGTCGCAGTATGGTAATGCACGAAGATGAAAAACGTGCGACAGCCTATCATGAGGCCGGTCATGCAATCGTAGCGGAAAGCCTGCCGTTTACCGATCCGGTTCACAAGGTAACCATTATGCCTCGTGGCCGTGCATTGGGTTTGACTTGGCAACTGCCTGAGCGTGACCGCATCAGTATGTACAAAGACCAAATGCTGAGCCAGCTCTCAATCTTGTTTGGTGGCCGTATTGCTGAAGATATTTTTATTGGCCGTATTTCTACCGGCGCATCTAACGACTTCGAGCGTGCAACTCAAATGGCACGCGAGATGGTAACGCGTTATGGTATGAGCGACAAAATGGGTGTGATGGTTTATGCTGAGAACGAAGGTGAGGTATTCTTGGGTCGCAGCGTAACCCGTTCTCAAAATATTTCCGAGAAAACCCAACAAGATATCGATGCGGAAATCCGCCGTATTTTGGATGAGCAATACCAAGTGGCTTACAAAATCTTGGATGAAAATCGCGATAAGATGGAAACCATGTGCAAGGCACTGATGGATTGGGAAACCATCGATCGAGACCAAGTTTTGGAAATTATGGCCGGTAAACAGCCTAGTCCACCTAAGGATTACAGCCACAATGTCCGCGATGACAAAGTAGAAGAGCCTGAAGCACCTGTTGCTGAAGCTGTTGAACCTGTTGAGCAAAATGAGGTTCAGAATACTGAGTCAGTAGAAGCAGACAAAACAGATAAATCTGTATAAGGCTTGAAACAGAAAACGGTAGCTTTTAAGCTACCGTTTTTATTTTGAAGATAAGCTAAAGGTCTCAGGCCGTCTGAAAATTTTCAGACGGCCTAATTTTATTTGGTTAATTACAAAACAGCCAAAGCCGCTTCGTAGTCAGGCTCATTTGCAATTTCAGAAACCAACTCAGCGTGGAGAACTTGGTTTTGCTCGTTCAAAACCACCACTGCGCGGGCAGTCAGGCCGCGTAATGGGCTTTCTGTCAGTGTAACACCGTAATCGTTAGAAAAGCTGCTGCGGAATGTGGAAAGTGTCACTACATTTTCCAAACCTTCTGCGCCGCAGAAACGGGCTTGTGCAAACGGTAAATCGGCAGAAATGCACAAAATAACGGTATTATCCAAAGACGAGGCATGTTTGTTGAAAGTGCGGACGGACTGGGCGCATACGCCGGTGTCAATGCTGGGGAAAATATTCAGCACTTTGCGTTTGCCTGCAAAGTCAGCCAATGATTTCTCAGATAGGTCTGCTGCTACCAATGTGAAATCAGGTGCAACCTGGCCGATGGCAGGCAAATTGCCGTTTGTAGAAATAGGTGAGCCTTGGAAAGTAACTTGGGCCATGATTCAGTCCTTGTGTCAGGGGGAAAATAGGATGGTCAGGGGTTTAGTAATGACGGCGGCGGAAATAGAACATGCCTTCGCTGTCAATTTCTAAAATATAGCGGCCGTTTTGGACGGCAGCATAACCGCTTTTGCCTTCGGTATAAGGCTGTAAAGCAGCGTGTGAAATCAAATAGTCAGTCAGCTTGCTGCCGTCTTGGGCAATATTGTCCACCATTTTTGCAAAGGCAGTGTGGCAGACGCCGTTGGCTGACCAGCCGGCTGGAACACCTTTTTCATTTTTTTCCATGCATTGGCCGCTGATGACTTCTAAGTCGGTAGGGTGCTTGCCAATCAGATTAATGACACCACCCTCTATGCCGTTAATCGGGTAGGTACGTTGTTTTTTGCCTTCTTTGGTTTCGCCTTCTTGTGCTGTACCCAAATCCAAACCGGATATGGCTTGTTCATCGATATATTTAACTTTGAAGGTAGGCTTGGGTGCTTTGCCTGAAGCAGCATCATTGGCTACAGTATCTTCAGATTTACCGCCGCAGGCAGCCAAAGACAGGCTGAGTAAGATAAGGGGGAAGGTTTTTTTCATATGAGAAACCCTAGAAAACGATTATATTTCAAATGATAAACGATATTATGGCCGTCTGAAATATTCAGACGGCCTTACTATTATTATTTCAACGGACGAATACCTACTGCATCGCGTACTTTATCCAACAATTCGCGTGCTTCTTTACGCGCTTTTTGTGCGCCGGCCTGCAAAATGTCTTCAATTTGAGAGGGTTTGGCTGTTAACTCATTGTAACGCTCGCGGGGTTCTGCGAGTTCGGCATTGATTTTTGTACCCAAGAGTTTCTTAGCCTCACCCCAAGCAAGGCCTTCGGCCAGCATTTGCGTGAACTCGGCAGTTTCAGACGGCGTGGAGAAGGCTTTGTAGATTTCAAACAGAGGACTTTCATCAGTCTGTTTCGGCTCGCCGGGTTCTTTCATATTGGTGATGATTTTGTTAACCGATTTTTGGGTCTTCTTGTCGTTTTCCCAAAGCGGAATGGTGTTGCCGTAGGATTTGGACATTTTGCGTCCGTCCAAGCCGACCAAGAGTTCGACATTTTCGTCGATTTTCACTTCTGGCAGGGTGAAGAGTTCTTGGAAGCGGTGGTTGAAGCGGCCGGCAATATCGCGAGCCATTTCAACGTGTTGGATTTGGTCGCGACCGACCGGTACTTCATGGGCATTGAACATAAGAATGTCGGCAGTCATGAGGATAGGGTAGCTGTACAGGCCCATTTCCACGCCATGATCCGGATCTTCCTGACCGTTTTCGGTATTTGCCTGTACTGCGGCTTTATAAGCGTGGGCGCGGTTCATCAGGCCTTTTGCGGTGATACAGGTCAGAATCCAGTTCAACTCCATTACTTCGGGAATATCGCTTTGACGGTAGAAAGTGGTCTGTTCAGGGTTGAGTCCGCAGGCGAGCCATGTGGCGGCAACAGCTTGAGTAGATTGATGAATCATTTCTGGCTCATGACATTTGATGATGCCGTGATAGTCGGCCAAAAAGAGGAATGATTCGGTATTGGAATCTTGTGCTGCGCGGATAGCCGGGCGGATGGCACCGACATAGTTGCCCAAGTGTGGAATACCTGTTGTGGTAACGCCTGTTAAAACTCGTTTTTTGCTCATGAAAGTATCCTTCGGCACAAAGGCCGTCTGAAAATAAATATGGTGCCGATTATACCTGATTATTCTTGATTTTTCAGACGGCCTTTTGAGTAAAGGGTAACTGGATAATAAAGTTATACACATAAAATTATAAAAATAAAACTTTATAAAACAATAAGGTAATAAAAATTTTTGGTTAATGGAGTAAATAGCTATTGAGTTATCCACATTTGCGCTTATATAGGCTCTAACAGAATATATTTGAAGAGGAACTTAAAATGAGATTTGATAAATTGACTGCCAAATTTCAGCAAGCTTTGCAAGAAGGTCAAAGTTTGGCTTTGGTTGCGGACAGCAGCTACCTTGAGGCCGGCTTTATCTTAAAAGCGTTGCTTGACGATCAAAACAGTGGTGCCGCTGCGTTACTTGCTCATGCAGGTGTGAATGTGCCTCAAGTAAAACAACGTTTGCAGCAACATTTGAGCAGCTTGCCAAAAGTATCCGGTCAAGGTGGCGACATTATGCCTAGCCGTGAGCTGCAAGCTGTGTTAAACCTGATGGATAAGGCTGCAACCAAACGCGGCGATGCCTATATCGCCAGCGAACTTTTCCTGCTTGCCTTGGTACAACAGAACGATGCGACCGGCAAAATCCTGAAAGAAGCCGGTGCGACCGAACAAAATATCAATGCCGCGATCGATGCGGTACGAGGAGGACAAAACGTGAACGATGCGAATGCCGAAGACCAACGCGATGCTTTGAAAAAATACACACTCGACCTGACTCAACGCGCCCGAGACGGCAAGCTCGACCCTGTTATTGGTCGTGATGATGAAATTCGTCGTGCAATTCAGGTATTGCAACGCCGTACCAAAAACAACCCTGTGCTGATTGGTGAGCCTGGTGTGGGTAAAACCGCTATTGTTGAAGGTTTGGCGCAACGTATTGTTAACGGCGAAGTGCCTGAATCCCTGCGTAACAAACGCCTGCTGGTTTTGGATTTGGCGGCTTTGATTGCCGGCGCGAAATACCGTGGCGAATTTGAAGAACGCTTGAAAGGCGTGTTGAACGACTTGGCTAAAGATGACGGTAACACTCTGATTTTCATTGATGAAATCCATACTTTGGTCGGCGCGGGCAAAACCGACGGCGCAATGGATGCGGGCAATATGTTGAAACCGGCTTTGGCGCGCGGCGAATTGCACTGTATCGGTGCGACCACTTTGGATGAATACCGTCAATACATCGAAAAAGACGCGGCACTCGAACGCCGTTTCCAAAAAGTATTGGTTGGCGAGCCAAGCGTGGAGGATACCATCGCTATTTTACGCGGTTTGCAAGAGCGTTATGAAATCCACCACGGTATCGATATTACCGACCCTGCTATCGTTGCCGCAGCGGAGTTGAGCGACCGTTATATTACCGACCGCTTCCTGCCTGATAAAGCGATTGATTTGATCGATGAAGCAGCCAGCCGCATCAAAATGGAGTTGGACAGCAAACCTGAGCAAATGGATAAACTTGACCGTCGCATTATCCAGCTCAAAATGGAGAAAATGCACGTTGCCAAAGAAAGCGATGATGCCAGCAAGAAACGTCTGGAATTGATAGACGAAGAAATCGACGGCTTGCAAAAAGAATACGCCGATTTGGACGAAATCTGGAAAGCAGAAAAAGCCGCCTCTTCCAGCACCGCCGACATCAAAAAACAGATGGACGACATCAAAGTCAAAATCGAGCAGGCCAAACGTCAAGGCGATTTTGCCCGTGCGTCCGAACTCGAATACGGTGAGTTGCCTAAATTGGGCGCACAGTTGCAAGCTGCGGAAAGTAACCCCGACGGCAAAAAACAAAACAAACTCTTCCGTACCGAAGTTGGTGCGGACGAAGTGGCCGAAATCGTTTCCCGTATGACCGGTATCCCTGTGTCCAAAATGATGGAAGGTGAACGCGATAAGCTGCTGAAGATGGAAGAAGTATTGCACCGCCGCGTGGTTGGTCAAGACGAAGCCGTGCGTGCCGTGTCCGACGCTATCCGCCGCAGCCGTTCCGGTTTGGCCGATCCGAATAAACCTTATGGCAGCTTCCTGTTCTTAGGCCCGACTGGTGTGGGTAAGACCGAATTGTGTAAGGCATTGGCAGGTTTCCTGTTCGACAGCGAAGATCATTTGATTCGTATCGATATGTCCGAATACATGGAAAAACATGCTGTTGCCCGCTTAATCGGCGCGCCTCCGGGCTATGTCGGCTACGAAGAAGGCGGTTACCTGACTGAGCAAGTCCGCCGCAAACCATACAGTGTGATTCTTTTGGATGAAGTGGAAAAAGCCCATCCAGACGTGTTCAACATCCTGTTGCAAGTATTGGATGACGGTCGCCTGACCGATGGACAAGGCCGCACTGTGGACTTTAAAAATACTGTTATCGTCATGACTTCCAACATCGGTAGCCAACATATCCAACAAATGGGTACTCAGGACTACGAAGCGGTGAAAGAAGTTGTGATGGAGGATGTGAAAGAACATTTCCGTCCTGAAATGATCAACCGTATTGACGAAGTAGTCGTGTTCCATGGTTTGGATCAGGCCAATATCCGCAGCATTGCGAAAATCCAGCTTAAAGGTTTGGAGAAACGTTTGGAAGCACAACATCTGCATCTGAAAGTCGATGATGCTGCCTTGGATCTGATTGCCGAAGCCGGTTTTGATCCTGTGTATGGTGCCCGTCCGCTCAAACGCGCCATCCAGTCAGAAATCGAAAATACGCTGGCAAAAGCATTACTTGAAGGTAAATATGCACCTGATAGCACAATCCATGTTAAAGAAGAGGATGGTAAGCTCTTGTTTGCATAAGGTTAAAACAATGTAGTATGTTGTTGTAAAAGGCCGTCTGAAAGAATTCAGACGGCCTTTCTTAGTTATTGATTCACATCATATATTTGTTATGTAATTTGATTATTCATTGAATTCTAGAGAATATTAATTGAAAATCTTGTTCTATAGGTTGACAAAGAATGCGATATAATCTGACCTGTTTGCCGAGGTTCTTGCTAAATATCTCATTTTGTGTAATAATACTACAATGCAAAAACTGACTAATCAAAATCTTCACATTATTTTGTCGGAGCGCTTAAATGATACCGACTTTGTTCTTATTCTCAATGCATTAATCAAATTTTTGCGCAGAGGAGGCAAAAAACAGGCTTCCGAACGTTTCGATTTGATTTTATCTACTTTAAAACAAGACGATGCTTTATGCCGTCAATTCAGCCTGCGCTTCTATGCCTGGCTGTCCAAAGTTCACATCTATCCTGCGCTGATTAAGCTGGGTATTTTCTCGCGCCATAGTTTTACTCGGGAGATGGGCATACGGATTTACGAACGTTTCAGCCCGTCTTATAAAGACTTTTCCAATCTGCGCGAAGTATTTTTATATCTTTTTCATTCGAAAAACGATGATAAATGGTTGCAAACTTTGAGTTTGCGCCAATGGTTGAGTATGTATGAGTTGTTGCAGGGTAAGGCGGATCCTACTTTGCTTCAGACGGCCAGCCGACAGTTGGCAGATGCCCGTTTGCGTGCAGTAGAAATGCTGTCTATTTGGATTGCTTCCGAAGCGATTGAGCCGGATTTAATACGGATTGCCCCCCGTTTGTTGGAGGCAGATTCGGCATTTGTTGCCTTACAACGTGAAATTGCAAAATTGGTAGAACACTATCGCCACAGTGAAGAAACTTACGACACGGCGCACTTGGAGGTCATGTTTGACCAGTGCGACAAGCAAATTGAGTATCTGCGTCGTCGTGGTACAGGAGCAGGGTCTGGCTCATCAGTGAAAGTGGCGCACTTGCTGGAGCGTTTGCAGCAAACTATCAGCCGTCTGAAACTGTTGACCAATATTCAAATTGAAACCGGCAGCCGCACCCGCTTAACCATCAATCTGATGAATGCGATGATTTATGCGGCGGTGGAGCAATACAGCACCAGCCACTTGCGTAAAAGCAGTATCCGAATGCTGGCACGCAGTATTACGGAAAACAAAAGCCATCATGGTGAGCATTACATTACGCGCAACCGTAGTGAATATTTCAAAATGTTTTATTCTGCAGCAGGTGGCGGTGTAATTATTGCTTTGATGGCATTGAATAAAATCCATATTGCGTCTTTGGGATTCGGCGAGTTTACTACTTCATTCCTTGCCGGGCTTAACTACGGCTTAGGCTTTATGCTGATTCATATGCTGCACTGTACCGTTGCGACCAAACAGCCTGCTATGACGGCGGCGAGCTTTGCCGAGCAGGTGGACTCAAATGAAGGCAGCAAAGCAGTGGACAACAAATTGGCAAAACTGCTGATTGACGTGTGTCGTTCGCAAAGTGTTGCCGTGTTTGGCAATGTATCGATTGCCGTATTGTTGGCGGCGGGGATCGCTTGGGGCTATGCTTACACGCATGGCCAGCCTTTGTTGAATGAGGCGGTTACAGCCTACCAGCTTAAATCTATTGAGATTTTTACTCAGCCGACCTTATGGTATGCCGCTATTGCCGGTGTATGGTTGTTTTGCTCGGGGATTATTGCCGGCTTCTTTGACAACCGTTCTGATTATCTGAACCTGCGTCAGCGCCTGCCGTTTAATCCGTTTTTACGAAAAATCATGCGTCCGCAGCCGCGCCGCCGTTTGGCCGCTTATATTCATAAGCATTACGGCTCGCTTATGGGCAATTTTATTTTCGGTATGCTTTTGGGGATGACCGGCTATTTCGGCCATCTTTTCGGCTTGCCGCTGGATATTCGCCATGTGGCGTTTTCTTCGGCAAATTTGGGTTATGCCGCGATTAGCGGTCATGCAGATATATTCACTTTTATGCTTGGCTTGGCAAGTGTATTGGCAATCGGTATGGTGAATCTGGTGGTCAGCTTTTCTTTAGCTTTGGCCGTTGCGCTCCGTTCTCGAGGCACGCGTTTGGGCAGTATGCGTAATCTGCTGAAGAGTTTCTGGAGTCAAGTGAAAGCCAATCCTTTGATTTTGCTGTATCCGGTTCAAGTGAATAATAAAGACAACGCGAAGTAAGATTGAAGAAAGGCCGTCTGAATATATATTTTTCAGACGGCCTTTTGATTTAAAAACTATAAAGATTAGGCTTGCAGAGAGGCGCGGTTTTCCAAAACTTGGTCAATCAAACCATATTCTTTAGCTTCATCGGCAGACATATAATTGTCGCGGTCGGTATCGCGTTCCAAGTCGGCCAAATCGCGATCACAATGTTTGGCGAGTAAGCGGTTCAGTTTCTCTTTGATTTTCAGCAGCTCTTTAGCGTGAATTTCAATATCGGAAGCCTGACCGGCCAAGCCGCCGCTGATGAGCGGTTGGTGAATCATGATGCGGCTGTTTGGCAGGGCAAAGCGTTTGCCTTTTTCGCCTGCGGACAACAGGAATGCTCCCATGCTTGCCGCTTGGCCCAAGCATAAAGTAGAAACATGAGGCTTGATGAAGTTCATGGTGTCGTAAATCGACATACCGGCAGTAACCGAACCGCCCGGAGAGTTGATATAGAAGAAGATATCTTTATCAGGGTTTTCACTTTCCAAGAACAGTAATTGCGCAACAACCAAGTTGGCAGATTCGTCTGTCACCGGGCCGATCAAGAAAACGATGCGCTCTTTCAAAAGGCGTGAGTAGATGTCGAATGCGCGCTCGCCGCGACCGCTTTGTTCGATAACGGTAGGGACAAGGTAATTATTGAAATCGAAGGACATTTTTGTCTCCTGTTAATGTTGGAAAAGCACCAAAGCATTTAAAGCGCTTCGGTGCTTTTGATTGTCTGTTTCAGACGGCCTTGGAGCAATTAAGCTTGTGCGCCCATTACTTCGTCAAAAGACAGCGCTTTTTCGGTTACTTTAGCTTTGCTCAGAACGAAATCAACAACGTTGCTTTCTACTGCCAAAGAAGTCGGGCCTTGCAGGCGGGAAGGCTCTGCGTAGTACCAGTCGATAACTTCTTGAGGATCTTCGTAGCTTTCTGCGAAGTTGGCAACAACGGCTTTGATTTGGTCTTCAGTTGGCTCAAGTTTGTTTTCTTCAACCAATTTAGCCAAAATCAGACCCAAGGCAACGCGGCGTTCTGCTTGTTCTTTGAACATATCCAAAGGCAGATCCAAGTTGGCAGCGTCAGCCATACCTTGGTTAACGAAGTTTTGTTTCATTTCGTTTGCCAAGCGGGCCGCTTCTTCGTTGACCAAAGCAACAGGAACTTGCAAGTCAGTCGCTTTGAGCAGGGCGTTCATGACAGATTCTTTGGTTTGTTCACCGATGCGACGTTCAACTTCGCGGCCGACGTTTTTCTTCACTTCTTCACGCATTTTGGCAACGTCGCCGTCTTCAATACCCAGAGCTTTAGCAAAGTCAGCGTTAACTTCAGGCAAAGTAGCTTCAGAAACGTTGTTCAGAGTGATGGTGAATACGGCAGATTTACCGGCAACATCTTTACCGTGGTAGTCTTCAGGGAAGTTTACGGTAACATCTTTGCTTTCACCGGCTTTCATGCCGACAACACCGGCTTCGAATTCAGGCAACATTTGACCTGCGCCCAATACGAAAGCGTAGTTTTTAGACGCGCCGCCAGCGAAAGGTTCGCCGTCGATTTTGCCTTCAAAGTCGATGATGACGCGGTCGCCGTTTTGGGCTTCGCGGTCAACATGGTTGAAGCGGGTGCGTTGTTTACGCAGAATTTCTACAGTTTGGTCAACTTCGGCATCGCCAACGGTTGCAGTAACTTTTTCTACTTCTTGGGCAGACAGGTCACCAATAGTTACTTCAGGGAAAACTTCAAAAATAGCGGCAACTTTGAAAGACTCTTGATCGTCTTGTTCTTCAACGCCTTCAAAGCGTGGGTAACCGGCAACTTTCAATTCTTGGGCAACGGCAACTTCGTAGAATTCGCGTTGTACCAATTCGTTGATAACGTCGTTTTGTGCGCTTGCGCCGTATATTTGGGCAATCATTTTGAACGGTGCTTTACCCGGACGGAAGCCGTCAATTTTTGCGCGGCGTTGGGTTTGTTTCAGTTTTTTCTCAGTTTCTGCGTTGATTTTGGACCAAGGCAGAGACAATACTACTTTGCGTTCCAGATTTTCTAAAGTTTCAACAGTTACGCTCATCGTAAGCCCTTAAATTTGTTGTGTTTAAACGGTTATCCTTCTGCTCAGTATTCCGAAGAATTTCGGAAGCGTGCATAAGGTCAAAATTTAGCTGCTTAGTATAACACAATGTTTCATGAATAACATAAAAAGGCCGTCTGAAAAGTGGGGAATTCTTTTCAGACGGCCTTTGCGTTTCGATATTGTTGTTTTTTACAGCTGGTCTTTTTGAGCCAGAATCCGTCGGCTGCCGTTGATGTCTGCCGGAGAGAGAACTCCGGCATTTTCAAGCGCATCTACCAAATTGGCGGCACGGTTGTAGCCGATGCGTAATTGGCGTTGCAGTGCGGAGATGGAAGTTTTCCGGCTTTCCAATACGAAGGCAACGGCTTGATCGAATAGCTCATCGCTGTTTGCATTCGGATTGACAATATTGGTGGTTTCGATGGCCGCTTCGCCACTGAGCAGACCTTCCACATAATTGGTTGGAGCCTGTTCTTTGACGAAATTGACGACCTGATGCACTTCATCATCGGAAACAAACGCACCTTGCAGGCGTGTCGGTTCTGCGCTACCCGGTTGCAGGAATAATGAGTCGCCGTATTTGAGTAATTCGTCCGCACCCATTTGGTCAAGAATGGTGCGGCTGTCGATTTTGCTTTGTACGGTAAAGGCCATGCGTGTCGGAATGTTGGCTTTAATCAGGCCGGTAACCACATCAACGCTTGGGCGTTGGGTGGCGACAATCATGTGTATGCCTGCTGCACGCGCTTTTTGGGCAAGGCGTGCGATTTGCTGCTCGACGGATTTGCGTTCGGTCATCATCAAGTCAGCCAACTCATCGATAACGACTACAATCAACGGCAGTTTTTCCAGAGGCTCGGGATCATCGGGATTTAAGCTGAACGGATTGAGTAATGGCTTGCCTGCCGCTTTGGCCTGTTCGACTTTTTGGTTGAAGCCGTCCAGATTGCGCACGCCGGCATGGGAAAGCAGGCGATAGCGTTTTTCCATTTCGGCAACGCACCAGTTTAACGCTTGCCCTGCCTCGCGCATATCGGTTACAACCGGGCAGAGCAGGTGTGGAATGCCGTCGTAAATGCTCAATTCCAGCATTTTCGGGTCAATCATAATGAAGCGGACTTCGTCGGGCGAGGCTTTGAAGAGCATGGACATAATCATGCCGTTCACGCCGACGGATTTACCCGATCCGGTCATACCTGCGACCAAAAGATGAGGCATTTTTGCCAAGTCGCCGACAATGGGCGTACCTGCAATATCTTTACCCAAAGCAACGGTCAGTTTGGACTTGGCATCGGTAAACACGGGAGAAGAGAGGATCTCACTCAACATCACGTCTTGGCGTTTCTCATTGGGTAATTCGATGCCCATGGTGTTTTTACCGGCAATGGTTTCTACGATACGTACCGCTTGCAGAGACATTGAGCGCGCCAAATCTTTGGACAGGGCGACAATTTGGCTGCCTTTGACACCTTGTGCCGGTTCGATTTCGTAGCGGGTAATCACAGGGCCGGAAGTGGCGGAAACAACCTGTACGCCAATGCCAAATTCAGCCAGTTTGGCTTCAATTAATTCTGCGGTCTGTTGCAATTCATCCGGATTGACGGCAACCGGTTCTTTAGACGGCATACGCAACAGGTTCATGTTGGGTTTGTGGTATTCGCCGTTGTTTTTAGGCTCGGTATCGTCAAACAGGGAAGTTTGGATTTTAGGGGGCGGCGCAACGGATACGGCAACGGTTTTGCGGTTGCTGCTGCTGCCTGCCAACGGAGCAACCGGGGTGGCGGTAATGGTTTTGGCCTCTTTAACCATGCGGCGCGTATTTTGGGTTTCCAAAGCTTCGGAGTGGACATCTTCTTTTTTATTTTGGAATTGAGACAGTTTTTTCATTAGGCTGCCAAACAGGCCGCCCATATGGCTGCCGGATTTGGCCATGACTTCCAACCATGACACCTGAGCCAGCAGGGAAATGGACAACAGCAACATCACCAGCATAATCAACAGGCTGCCTGATTTGCCCAACAGCCAAGCCAAGCCTGAGCCCGCAAGTAAGCCGACCAAGCCGCCGGCGCCAACGGGAAGGGATTCGCTTAATGCGTTGTCAAACAGGAAGTGTTCGATAATCGGGCTGCACACCAGCAGGAGAAACAATGCCAAAGCGGCTACGCCATGATTGTAGGGCTTGTGGTTTTCCTGCTTTTTCATGGGGCGGAAATTTTTGTAGAGGAAAACGCAAGAGGCGGCTATCCACCACCAAAACGATAAGCCGAACAGATAATATCCAACATCGGAAAGATAGGAGCCAAAGAGGCCGCCGAGGTTGGCAACATCATTGCTTTTGGGAACGCTGCGCGACCATGCAGGATCGTCCATGCTGAAGCTGGCCAGGGAAATGGCCAGATAAATGGTGATAACCAAGCCAAACAGCCATAAAGCATCATTAATCAAGTTGACGACATGCTCGGGACGCGCTTTTTTTTCTTCGTTTTTTTGCAGCTCTTTGGCGGCTTTCAGGCGTTGGGAGACTTTATTGTCGGCTTGAGTTTGTGCTTTAGTGGATTTGCGTGTGGTCGGTTTGGCTGCCGGTTTGGTAGAGACGCGTTTTTTTGTTTGGGTTTTAGAAGATTTTGCAGTCATGAGATAAAGGCCGTCTGAAAAGACCGGAGGTAATGTGCGTAAAGGGCAAATTATACCGTATTTACTAGGCACAAGAAATTGAAACGGGCGTAATCATTTTAGGATTCAGGCCGTCTGTTCGGCGTGACGAAAATTTTGGATTTCGTTTCCACCTGTTCAGACGGCCTGATGTTTTGATTGATTTGGACTTACATTCTGCCCAGTTCGCGCTGGAGGGCTTGAATATTTTTCTCCCTATCCAAAACCGCACCTTGCAATGTGCTGATGGCCTGTTGATTGACGCTGCCGCCTTTGGCTGTCCGTGCTTGGCTCAGTTGCTTTTTGGCATCGGCCAAAGCCGCGCGTTCATTGGATAACTCGGTTTCCAAAATAGAACGGCGACTGTTGACGCCGGAGGATTTTGGAACCGGAGGAGGAGCTGTTTCAGAAGCGGTGCGGACAGGGGCAGGTTTGGGTGTTGCCTTATTGTTGGATTTTGCCGCTGTATTTTTGCTTTTTGCCGGAGCAGTTTGTGATGTCGGCGCATTGAGTGTAGGCGCATCGCTAACCGGGGCATCGTATCGGCTGCTGCTGTATTTGCCGACAATCGGCAAGTCGTTGACGGCTTGGCAGTTTCCGCTTGGGCGCGAGGTATAGACAATCGAGCCGTTGACTTCGCAGGTGTAGATTTTTGCGGCGTGGGCTTGGCTGTTGAAAACAGCAAGCGGCAGCAGGGATAGGGTAAGCAGATATTTTTTCATGATTCAGGTAGGGCTGATTCGTTGCAGTTGAGCATTTTATTCTTGTTCAGACGGCATGGGCTGCTGTTTTTTAGCTTTTTTACCGTTCTTGTTTTTGCTCGGTTTGTCGGCTTTTTTCTCTTGTTTATCGGATTTTTCCGCGCGTGCCTTTTTCTTAGGCTTTGCACTTGCGCGTTCATCAGAGGCATTGAGGCTGCGGATGTTGAGGTGGTAACCGCTGCCTTGATGGCCGCTGATTTTAGGCAATTCGGCCTGTGCGCAGGAGGATTTGGGTTCGGAAGTATAGCTGCCGTTGCCGCAGGAATAAACTGCGGCGGCTGCGTGAAGAGAAATGCCCAAGACGAAAGAGGATACGAGGAAGTATCCGGCTTGTTTGATGGTTGAAGTCATGTTTTTCCGTATTGTGTTTTTTTTCAGACGGCCTGATGGCTCTATTTTTATTGGGAAAACTCGGCTTCGACATCAACTTGGATTTGCTCAAGCTCTTCCTGCCATTGCAGCCAGTTTTCTTCCAGTTGCGTTAATTTTACTTTAGTTTCTGTTAATTGTGCGAGTGTCTCTTGCAATTTGGGTTTATTTTCTTCTGAATAAGCAGATTCTTGTGCCAAAAATGCTTCACAGGCCGTCTGAATATCAGTCAATCGTGCGATTTCTTTTTCGGCTTTGTCGATTTTTTGCTGAATCGGTTTGCTGCGTTTGGCTTTTTCCTGACGAATTTGTGCCTCGATACGCTTGGTGTCCTTGCGGCTTTGGCTTTGTGCAGATGCGGCGGGGGCCGTTGCAGCGTTTTCTTGTGCCAACCGCCATTGACGGTAGTCGTTCAAATCGCCGTCAAAGTTGTTCAGACGGCCTTTGTCGATAAGGAGGAAGCTGTCGGTAGTCGCTTCAAGCAGGCTGCGGTCGTGCGAAACAACAATCAATGCGCCTTGGAAACTTTGCAGGGCAAGTGTCAGGGCGTGGCGCATATCCAAGTCTAGGTGGTTGGTCGGTTCGTCAAGCAGCAGCAGATTAGGTTTTTGCCAGATAATCATGGCAAGGGCGAGCCGCGCTTTTTCACCGCCCGAAAAAGGCTCGGTCTTTTGAACCGCCATATCGCCGACAAAGTTGAAACCACCTAAAAAGTTGCGGATTTCCTGTTCGCGGACTTCGGGCGAAAGCTGTTGGATATGCCAAACCGGACTTTGGTCTGCACGTAAGGTATCCAGTTGGTGCTGGGCAAAATAGCCGATATTGAGCTTTTCGGAGCGGACGATGCTGCCGGAAAGTAAATCGATTTTTCCTGCCAATGCTTTGATAAATGTGGATTTACCGCTGCCGTTAACGCCCAACAGGCCGTAACGTGCGCCGCTTTCCAGAGACAAGGTGATATCGTGCAAAACGGTATTGTTGCCATAGCCCAAGTCGGCATGGTCGAGTTTTAACAATGGATTGGGCAGGTGGGTCGGATTGGCAAACTCAAAGGAAAACTCGCTATCCAAATGCGCAGGGGCGATGCGCTCAAGTTTGGCTAATGCCTTCATGCGGCTTTGGGCTTGTACGGCCTTTGTGGCTTTGGCTTTGAAACGGTCGATAAAGGATTGCAGATGTTTGATTTGCGCCTGCTGTTTGACGTAGGCGGCTTGTTGTTGCGCCAGACGTTGGGCGCGTTCGGCTTGATAGAAATCGTAATTGCCGCCGTATTGGGTCAGTTTTTGTTGCGACAGTTCGATGGTTTGTGTTGTGGTGGCATTCAAGAAGTCGCGGTCATGGGAGATGATGATTTGCGTACAGGGCAGGGAAGCGAGATGGTTTTCCAGCCACAACACGGTTTCTAAATCCAAATGGTTGGTCGGTTCGTCCAAAAGCAACAAATCGGCACGACAAATCAGCGCTTGGGCAAGGTTGAGGCGCATACGCCAGCCGCCGGAGAAGGATTTGACGGGGCGGGTATGTTCTTCTTGCGCAAAACCTAAGCCGTTAAGCAGTTTGGCGGCGCGTGCCGGCGCGGTATAGGCATCGATTTCTTCAAGTTTGGCGTGATATTCGGCTTGCCTCATGCCGTCGTTTTGCGCTTCTGCATGGGTCAAGGCCGTCTGAAAAGCCTGCAATTCGGCATCGCCTTGCAAAACGTAGTCTAAAGCGGAAATATCTAAATCAGGCGTTTCTTGAGAGACAGAAGCCAGACGCCATGTTTTGGGAATAAGAATTTCGCCGCCATCTTGTGTGATTTCACCTTTTATCAGCGCAAACAGGCTGGATTTGCCCGTACCGTTTTTACCGATTAAACCAACGCGTTGGCCGGGGTTGATTACGGCATCGGCTTTATCGAGCAGGACTTTCAAACCGCGTTGCAGGGTGAGTTTTTTGATTTCTATCATGATGGCAGGCAAGAGGGTGTAAAACGAAAGGCGTTATTTTACCTGAAAAGACATATAAAAGGCCGTCTGAACAAGTATGAAAACGAAATCAACGATTTCTATTTCACTTATTCAGACGGCCTTTATGAAATGACGGTCGGAAAGGCTTTCAAATTGTCTGTCGTTTCAATTAAATTTGAAGATCGCCATTGTCCGCACGGATTTGGCGCAGGAATTTTTGTGTCCGCTCATGTTTGGGATGATTGAACAAATCTTGCGGGCTGCCTTGTTCGACAATAACGCCGCCGTCCATCACGACAACGGTGGTTGCCACTTCCAAGGCAAATTTGATTTCATGCGTAACGACAACCATGGTCCAGCCTTCTTGTGCCAACTCCTTCATGGTATCCAAAACATCTTGCACCAATTCAGGGTCAAGCGCGGAAGTCGGCTCGTCAAACAGCATCAGTTCAGGCTGAATCGCCAATGCTCGGGCAATGCCGACACGCTGCTGTTGACCGCCGGAAAGCTGGTAGGGGTAGAGGTCAATTTTATCGCCCAAACCGACTTTTTTAAGCAATTTGACAGCCTCTTCACGCGCTTTGGCGACAGGCTTACCTTGTACGGCAACCGGCCCTTCCATAACATTTTCCAACGCAGTTTTGTGCGGAAAGAGGTTGTATTGTTGAAACACCATGCCGGACTTGCGGCGCAGTGCCAAAATATCGTGTTTGCTTGGTTTTTTGGAAAAATCGATGCTTAACGGCTGCGCGTTGTCAAACTCGATCTGACCTTGTTCTGGCATTTCCAAAGCATTTAAACAGCGCAAAAACGTGGTTTTACCTGAGCCGGACGGGCCTAGGATAACAACCACCTGTCCTTTGCCGACATCCAAATCGATGCCGCGCAAAATGGTATTTTCGCCAAAGGTCTTATGGATATTGCGGATTTTAATCATGACAACTCCTTATTTGGCGACATAGCGGTCGAAACGTTTTTCCAAACGCGCCTGAATCAAAAACAGCACTTTGCAGAAACACCAATAAACCAATGCGGCTTCGATATAAACGGGCAAAAAGTCATAAGTACGGTTTGCTGTCTCTTGGGCAACACGGAAAAGCTCGGTTACCGTTACCACTGCGGCAAGCGAGGTGTTTTTGAACAGGCCGATAAACTCGTTGCTTAAAGGTGGTACGGCAACGCGGAATGCCTGCGGTGCGACAATGCGGCGGAAAGTCTGCATATAGGTCATACCGATAGAGAAACCTGCTTCCCATTGGCCTTTAGGTACGGACAAAATTGCCGCGCGTATGGTTTCGGAAGCGTATGCGCCGACGTTGAGCGAAAAGCCGATGATAGCGGCAGGAATCGGATCGATATAGATGCCGACGGAAGGCAAACCATAGAATACGATGACCAACTGCACCAAAAGCGGCGTACCGCGAATGACGGAAATATAAAATTCCACCAGCTTCAGCAAGCATTTTTGGAAAATGCCGCCGGAGGGCATGATTCGCACCAAAGCAACGGCTACGGCAATAATCATGCCGATAACGAAAGAAGCGATCGCCAAAGGCAAAGACACTGCGAAGCCGGCTTTAACCATGGGCCAAAACGCGCTGATGAGCATATCAGCACGTGTTTCCGTCATAAACGGCAGAGAGGCAAGGAAATTATTTAACACTGATGTCTTTTCCGAAGAATTGTTCACCCAGTTTTTTCAGCGTGCCGTCGGCTTTCAGTTCAGTCATGGCTGTGCTGAATTTAGCCAATGCTTCATCATTGCCTTTATTGACAATCAAGCCGGAGCCGACTTTTTCGTCAGCCGGGGCAGACCAAACGATTTTTACACCGGCATTTGGGTTTTTCTTCAGGTAATCCAATACCGCCAATTCGTCGTTCAGGGTTGCGTCGGCACGTTTTTGTTCAATCAGGGTCAACGATTGCGCCAAACCATCAACAGCCACCAAATCTGCGCCTGCAGCTTTGGCTTTTTCGCCATAGTTACTGGTCAGGGATTGTGCGGTTTTCACGCCTTTGATGTCGTTGATAGATTTGATGTTGCTGTCTTTACGGGCAACCAATACGGCACCGCTCCAGCTGTAAGGCTCGGATTTATCAAAAGTCGCTTGACGCTCAGGGCTGGTCAGGCCGACTTGGTTGGCAACCACGTCAAAACGGCCGGCTTTCAAACCTGCCATCATGGAGTCCCATTGTGTTTCTTTAAATTCAACTTTGATGCCCAGTTTGTCGGCAACTGCGCGGGTTACTTCGACATCGTAGCCGGTTAATTTGCCGTCTTTGTCGTGGTAGGTGAATGGTGCGTAAGTGCCTTCCGTACCGACAGTGATGGTACCTTTGTTGTTGATACGCTCAATCAGTGAGCCGGCGGCCGAACCGGATTGTGCTGGAGCAGAAGAAGCTGAGTTGCTGCCTTCTCCGCCGCAAGCAGCCAAAACTACTGCAACGATGGTACCGAGTACGAATTTTTTCAACATGGATTTTTACTCCTGACTTTAAGTGTGTCATTTGGTATTAAAGCATGCATTCTAAGCGAAACTACCCAAAATACAAAATACATCTTAATGCCTTAAAAGGCCGTCTGAATGCTGATTTGTTCAGACGGCCTTGAATGATGTATAAAAAATTCAGCTTATGCAATTTCAAGCCACATGACTTGATAGGGTTGCAGGACCAAATCCTGATTCAGAGAAACGGTTTGACCGCTGATCAAATCGTGCGCTTTAAACGGCATGGCCTGCAGGGTGTGCGCACTAATGGTTTGCGCATGTTCGCTGAAGTTGCCGAATGCCAAAAGCGCGTTGTTGCGCATATAGCCGATGATGTGTTTGTTGTTGGTATTGAAGGTAACCAACCTGCCGCCGTCAAAGCGCGGATTGCTTTGGCGGATGGAAATCATATGGCGTAAACCTTGGAAGATTTGACCGGCAGTGGTCGAGCTGTCATGGCGTTGGTTGTACAACTCCTCATTGTAACGAGGACGGTGTACCCAGCGGCTGTCATCGCTCTTATTGCTGTCTTGCGACCAATCATCGTCATTGAGCGTACCGACTTCGTCGCCTAGGTAAATCAGCGGTAGGCCGCCGGTACTCAAAGCAATGCTGTACAAAAGTTTAATGCGCTCAACGGCATATGGATCGTTTTGCGCCAAGCCGACCAAAGCTGCTGCTGTACCGCTGACACGGCAGTCGCCTGTGCTTGGATTGTATTGGAAGGGGACGCCGCGCGCGAAGCTGCCGTCAAAATGGTTGACGAAGAAGCGGTTGAGGAATTGTCGGTGGTCGTAGCCGTGAATACCGAACTGCCATGCGTCCTCATCGGCAAACGTCCAGCCGATGTCGTCATGGCTACGGACGTAGTTAACCCATGCCGTGTGGTCGGGCAGGTTGTGACGGTAGGTCAGTGCTTGATGGAGCAAGTTGACTTCGCGTGTGGCGAGGGTGTTCCACAACAATGCCATTTGCAGAGGGTTGTAGCCGATTTGACATTCGTCTTGGCTGATGTATTGGACAACTTGGTCAGGGTGGACGATGGCTTCCGATTTGAAGAATACGGCTGGCGCTGCGATACGCATTACAGAGTTAAACGCGCGAATCAGAGCGTGTGCCTGAGGCAGGTTTTCGCAGCTTGTGCCCATTTGCTTCCAAATAAAGGCAACGGCGTCCATGCGCAGAATATCAACGCCCAAGTTGGCAAGGAACATCATTTCGCCTGCCATGGCACGGAATACCCATGGGTTGCTGTAATTCAAGTCCCATTGGAAAGAATTGAACGTTGTCCATACCCAGCGTCCGTCTTCCAGTTGGGAGAAGCCGCCCGGGTGTTGGTCGGGGAAGATTTCACGCAGGGTGCGGTCGTATTGGTTGGGCATCCAACGGTCAGGGAAAATGTAGTAGAAATTGTCGTAGAGCGGATCGCCGGCGGCGCAGCGTTTTGCCCATTCGTGTTCGTTGGAAGTGTGGTTGAAGATGAAATCGATAACGGCGGAAATGCCTGCTTCGTGCAAAGCGGCAATGACATCGCGTAAGTCGTCTATCGTACCCAAAGCCGGATTGACATCGCGGTAGCTGCTGACCGCATAGCCGCCGTCGCTTTTGCCTTCAGGACATTTAAACAGGGGCATCAGGTGCAGATAGGTTAGGCCCAATTCTTGGAAATAAGGGATTTTGGCTTTCAAACCTTGCAGATCGCCTGCGAACAAATCGACGTAGCACACGCCGCCGACCTGTTTGTTGGACAAAATCCAGTCAGGATCGTTTTCGCGCGCGATATCGATATCTTTTAAAGATGCGTTGCGTTGGGAATAGCTTTGCCATGCTTGGGCAATCAGTTGCTCCAACATGGGGAGGACGGCTTCGTTGTTGTTGTAAACGTTGTCCAGCTCGTGCATCAGTTTTGGAAAGTGTTCTTCAAGCCGTCTGTCAAACTGTTTCCAGTCTTCAGATGCCTCGATGCTTGCACGCTGTTCGGGAGTATATATCGATAGGGTGCGTTCTTTAAGGTGATGCAAGGTCAAATCAACCTGTTGAGTCTGGGTCAACATAATGCCTACTCCGAAATTAAGGTGAAATTGTTTTGAAGCTTGGTTTCACTTCTTTTGCAAATCCATGCCGATTGTGGGCGGCTAAGACTGTAATTTTGCGTCAAGAAACTGTCTCAATGATACTGGAAGTGCTTGAGTGTGCAAAGGGTTTTCAAGGTTAGGAACGATGATTTTTCAAGTGTTTGATTTTGATTAAAAGTAGGATTAAGCAGATGGAAAGAGGCCTTTTGACGAACTTATCTTTCAGACGGCCTGAGTCTTGTGAGAAAAACTTTTATTTTTATTGTCTTAGATATCTTTTTATTCCAATATGGCCGTCTGAAACATATTTACAGCATAGCGGATTGCTTGTTTCATCTAAAAACGTGTCATAGAGATTAAGTTCATGACTTCTGATGTAAATCAAAATTCTATAAAGAGGCAGTGATTGTGTTTTGAAGAGGGAAGGAATGTACGAGTTTCATTTATTAAAAAATGAATCCATCAGTTTTCTTATTGATAGTGGTTATTATGTAGATTATCAAGTTAATAAGGAAAAGGTGTTTGTCTGGTTTGTCATGCTTTTTTAATATTATTTTTTAAAATTAGACTTGACCCATTACAAGCAATTACTTAAAGTACCCATCTTATTTTTACACAAGAAAACGGGTTGTCCCGTTCCAAAAAAATGAGCGCAATCAAACCACCACAAATCACCGTATTCGACAGCAAGCCAACCGATGCTTATTTCTTCGGTACTTGCGTTCTTGACCTTTTCATGCCCGAAGCAGGCATGGATGCCATCACTTTAATCGAACAACAGGGCATCCGTATCCATTATCCGATGGAGCAAAGCTGCTGTGGTCAACCGGCCTATTCGTCAGGTCATCCTAAAGAAGCCTTTGATGTTGCCAAAGCGCAACTGGATTTATTCCCTGAAAATTGGCCGATTGTCGTGCCTTCTGGTTCTTGCGGCGGCATGATGAAACACCACTGGCCGACTTTGTTCAAAGGCACCGAGTACGAACAAAAAGCCATTGATTGCGCCAATCGTATCATTGAATTTACCCACTTCCTGCTGGCGATTGGTTACAAACCTGAAGATAAAGGCGAGCCGGTTAAAGTGGCCGTTCATACTTCCTGCGCGGCACGTCGCGAGATGAATGTCCATTTGTCAGGCTGGCAGCTGATTGACGGCATGGAAAATGTTGAACGTATCGTTCACGACCATGAAAGTGAATGCTGCGGTTTTGGCGGTACATTCTCTGTAAAACAAGCCGATATTTCCGGCGCGATGGTAACCGACAAAGTTGCAGCACTGAAAGAAACAGGCGCAACTGAAATCATTAGCGCGGACTGTGGCTGCATGATGAATATTGGCGGCAAAATTGCCAAAGACGAACCCAATATGCCACGTCCGAAACATATTGCATCTTTCCTGTTGGAACGTACCGGAGGTAAAGCATGAGCGCGCGCGAAAATATTTTAGCGAAATTGAAAAAAGCCGATGCCTTGCCGATGGAAGAACCGCCGGTTTTCGATTATTACCGTGAAATGGGTGTTTCTTGGGCAAACGATGTCGAACGCTTGAAACATTGGGCGGCTGCCATGCGTGCCGTCAAAACTGAAATCTATTGGGTTACTAAAACCAACTGGCCGCAAGTATTTTGCCAAGCAGCCGAAGGCAAAGGCTTGAAAAACATTCTGCTTCCATTGGAAACGGAACATGGTCAGCTGGCTCGTGCAGCTTTGGCCGATACCAATATTGAACCGCGCGGTTTTGAGCGAAAAATCGACGACTGGAAAAATGAATTTTTTGCCGATATTGAGGCTGGATTTAGCGGCTCTAAATGCGGTATTGCCCGTACCGGTACGATTATGCTGGAGTCCAGCCCTGTCGAGCCGCGCAGCCTGAGTTTGGTTCCGCCTGTGCATTTCTGCCTGTTTGACACCAGCAAAATGTACAACGAATTCCATAATGCTGTTGAAGGCGAAAAACTGGTAGAAAAAGGCATGCCTACCAACGTTATTTTGATTTCCGGCCCGTCTAAGACTGCCGATATTCAATTGACTTTGGCCTATGGTGCACACGGCCCGCGCGATTTGGTGGTTTTGGCCGTTCTGCCTGATTACATTTCCCCTGCCAAGTTGGAGGAAAAAGCATGAGTTCCCAAACCATTAAATTCCATATGAAGCCGGAAACATTCAAGCAAAACGCCGCGATTTCTTTGCAAGACAAGCCTCTGCGTAAAAGCTTGCGCACGGCGATGGATATGCTGATGACCAAGCGCAAAGCCGTTTTGACAGATGAAGAAGAGCTGCAAAGCCTGCGTGATTTGTGTGAGCATGTCCGTCAACGTTCGTTGTCCAAATTGCCTGCATTATTGGAACAACTGGAAGAAAACCTGACCAAGTTAGGCGTTAAAGTCCACTGGGCGGAAACACCTGCCGAAGCCTGCCAAATCATTCACAACATCATTACCGATAAAAACGGTAAGCTGATGGTGAAAGGCAAATCTATGGTCAGCGAAGAGATTGAGCTGAACCATTATCTGCAAGACCAAGGCATCAAAGCAGTTGAGAGCGACTTAGGCGAGTTTATCGTTCAAATGGCTGGCGAGAAACCAACCCATATCGTGATGCCTGCCATTCACAAGACCAAAGAGCAGGTTAGCGAGCTTTTCCATCAAAACCTTGGCACGCCTTTGACAGACGATGTAGATCAGCTAACCGGATTTGCCCGTAAAGCATTGCGCGATATTTACAGCACTGCCGATGTTGGTTTGAGCGGTGTGAACTTTGCCGTTGCGGAAACGGGTACTTTGTGTCTGGTTGAAAACGAAGGCAACGGCCGCTTGAGTACCACTGTACCGCCTGTGCACATCGCCATTACCGGTATTGAAAAAGTGGTTGCGAAGCTGTCGGATGTTCCGCCTTTGTACAGCCTGCTGCCACGCTCCGCCATCGGTCAGAACATTACCACTTATTTCAATATGATTACCGGCCCTCGCCGTAGCGAAGAGCTGGACGGCCCTCAAGAAATGCACTTGGTACTGCTTGATAACGGCCGTAGCCAAGCGTATGCAGAAGATCAAATGCGCCGTACCTTGCAATGTATCCGTTGCGGTGCGTGTATGAACCACTGTCCGGTTTATACCCGTATCGGTGGCGCGGCTTACGGTACGACTTATCCTGGTCCGATTGGCGAGATTATCTCTCCACATTTGTTAGGCTTGGATGCAACACGCGATCTGCCGACTGCGTGTACCATGTGTGGCGCCTGTGTTGAGGTTTGTCCGGTACGTATTCCGATTACCGAACAAATGCAACGTCTGCGTGTTGAAGCGCAACGTTCGCCAACCGAAACCGTTCCTCATCCTATCCGTGGTCAAGGTGCATCGCATACTTTCGGCGAACAAATGGCATGGCGTACGTTTAACGGTATTTTCAGCGGCAGTAAAGCTTATCGAGCATTCGGCTGGGCTGCTACCAAATTCCGTGCATTGACGCCAAGCAAGCAGTTAAGCTGGACCAATAACCATGTTCCGATGAAACCTGCCAAGCAAACATTGCATGAGATGATGGCAGAAAGAAAACGTCAGCAAGAAAAAGCATAAGACTTGAAAATAAAACCTGAGGGATAAAAGCCTCAGGTTTTATTTTTTATTAAATACTGCTGGTGTAGCATCGCTATTTGTAAAGGCATTTGATTTGATTATTGTATTTTGATTCTTTTGAATAAAAAGGCCGTCTGAAAGATTTTCAGACGGCCTTTATTACATCCAAAAGTTTTTGTCTAAGTCCTTAGAGCAATACTTTTTCTACACCGCCGTTATTGGCTTTTTTCACAAACTCATCCAGCCAGTTTTCGCCGAGGATGTGTTTTGCCATTTCGATGACGATGTAGTCTGCAGGCATATTGTTGTCGTCGGCGTAGCGGCTCAAGCCTTGCAGGCAGGCTGGGCAGGAGGTAAGCATTTTGACAGGTTCGCCCTGCGGCAGCTCTTTGAGGTTTTTCTCAATTTCCTCTTGTTTGCGGAACTTGACCTGAGTGGCAATGTCTGGTCGTTTGACGGCAAACATACCGGACTCGCCGCAACAGCGGTCGCTTAAGACGACTTTCTGTCCCATCAGGCTGCTGGCCATTTGGGTGGCGTTCATAGTTTTAATCGGGGTATGGCAAGGGTCGTGGTAGAGGTATTGCTGACCTTTCACGCCGTTTAGTTGCACCCCTTTTTCAAGCAGATATTCGTGGATATCGATGATACGGCAGCCTGGGAAGATTTCTTCAAAACGGTATTTTTCCAGTTGGTCATAGCAGGTACCGCAACTGACGACGACGGTCTTAATGTCGAGGTAGTTGAGGGTGTTTGCCATACGGTGGAAAGCCACGCGGTTGTTGGTGCTCATTTCTTCGGCTTTAGCCTTATTGCCGCCTGCGTCTTGTGGATAGCCGCAACACATATAGCCGGGTGGCAGGACGGTTTGTACGCCGACATGCCAAAGCATGGCTTGAACGGCAAGCCCGATTTGGCTGAACAAGCGCTCAGAGCCGCAGCCGGGGAAGTAGAACACAGCTTCGGCATCTTCGGGCGCGGCGGGATTGCGGATGATGGGGATGCTTTTGTCGTCTTCTATGCCGAGCATGGAGCGCGGTGTTTTGGCGGGCACGCTTTTGGGCAAAGGACGGTTGATGAAATGGATAACCTGTTCTTTGATTGAGGCGGTACCGACGGTGGATTTCGGTTCGGCTTTTTGCTTTTTAGTGCCAATCGGAAGAAGTTTGCCGATTTTGTAGGCAAAGTTTTGCGCTGGGAAGCCGGTCTGTATCATGGCGGCACGAAGAGCTTTGATGGTTTTTGGGCCTGTGGCGTTCAAAAATGCCATGCCCATTGAAGCCGCAGGCGCAAAGCGTTTGTGGCCGGAATCGGCAAGGTAGTTACGGACGGCTACGGTAACGTCGCCAAAGTCGATGTTGACAGGGCAAGGTTTAACGCAGCGGTGGCACACGGTGCAGTGGTCGCCGATGTCCATCAGTTCTTCAAAATGTTTGATGGAAACGCCGCGACGGGTTTGTTCTTCGTATAAGAAGGCTTCGGTCAGCAAGCCTACGCCGAGGATTTTGTTGCGGGGACTGTACAGCAGGTTGGCACGCGGAACGTGAGTAGAGCAAACGGGTTTACATTTGCCGCAGCGCAGACAGTCTTTGACGGAATCAGCGATGGTGCCGAGGTCTGATTTTTCCATAATCAGCGATTCCGCTCCCAAAAGCTCGAAGGACGGCGTATAGGCGTTGCGCAGGTCCGAGCCTTTCATCAGTTTGTGACGGTTGAAGGTGTGTTTGGGATCGACTTGGTTTTTGTAGTTCCAAAACGGTTGCAAATCTTCATCGGTCAAAAATTCGAGCTTGGTAATGCCGATGCCGTGTTCGCCGGAAATTACGCCGCCGAGCGAACGGGCGATTTTCATGATGCGTTCTACAGAACGGTAGGCCGTCTGAAGCATTTCGGCATCGTCTGAGTTAACCGGAATATTGGTATGAACGTTACCGTCGCCGGCGTGCATATGCAGGGCGACAAAGACGCGGCTGCGTACGGTTTTGGCATGGATTTTGCCCAAGCCTTGGATAATTTTGGTATCGGTTTTGCCGCTGAAAATTTCAGAAAGAGGCTTCATTACGTCTGCTTTGACAGACACGCGCAGGCGGAAATCGCGGAAGGCAATAAAGCAGCTTTCATTGTCTTTGGCTTCGGGAGCGGCATGGACGGCTGCGCCATAGCGAGCTTTATAGTCGGCAAGTGGCGCATCCAAGTTAGCAAGCAACCATTCCCAACGCGCTTTGACAGCGGAAACGTGGGCTAGGGCGTGTTTGCCGCGTTCGCCCAATAGTTCGGCGGTTGGCAGGTCTGTTCCCATTTTGTCGATGGGGAGTTTGCCGGACAGATATTGCTCCAAGGCGGCACAGAGTTTGAGCTTGTTTTGGATGGAAAGCTCAATGTTGATGCGTTCGATGCCGTCTGAATACTCACCGAGTCTTTCGAGTGGGATTACCACGTCTTCATTGATTTTAAAGGCGTTGGTGTGTTTGGCTATGGCGGCGGTGCGGCTGCGGTCAAGCCAGAAGGTTTTGCGGGCTTCGGGAGATATGGCGATAAAGCCTTCGCCGTCGCGGGCGCGGGCGAGTTCGCAGATGTGTTCGGCGGCTGCCTGTACGGCGGTTTCGTCGTCGGAAACCACGTCTGCCAGCAAGACCATTTTCGGCCGCCCTTTGCCTGCTGCTTTGGTGGCATAACCGACAGCGCGGACGTAACGCCAGTCTAAATGCTCCAAACCCGCCAGCCGTACGCTTTCATGGGTAAGCAAGAAGTCGCGGATTTCGACAATGGACGGCGTGGCGGTGGCGACCGTACCGAAAAATTCCATACACACAGTGCGCGTGTATTTCGGCATTTTATGTAACACGAAAGCAACGCTGGTGATGATGCCGTCCGTGCCTTCTTTTTGTACGCCGGGCAGGCCGCTCAAGAATTTGTCGGTAACGTCTTTGCCCAAACCGACTTTGCGGAATTTGTGGCCGGGGATTTCCAAACGTTTGGTATTGACGATATTGCGGCCGTCTGAATCCAGCGTATGTACGTCAAACACGGCGATTTCTTCGTCGTGGATTTTGCCGAAATTGTGGCGCACGCGTTCAATACGCAACCATTCGCCTTGAGGATTGACCATGTTCCAGTAGGCGAGGTTGTCCAAGGCAGTACCCCACAGCACGGCTTTTTTACCGCCTGCGTTCATCGCCACATTACCGCCCACGCAAGACGCATCGGCGGAAGTCGGATCAACGGCGAACACTAAACCTGCCTGATGCGCGGTTTCTTCTACCCGGCGGGTTACTACGCCTGCGCCGCAATGGATAATCGGATGTCTGCCGTCCAAGCCTGCCAGCTCAACGTATTCGACGCCGCGATGCTTGTCGAGTTTTTCGGTATTGATGACTGCGCTGTTTGCGTCCAAAGGTACTGCGCCGCCGGTATAACCCGTACCGCCGCCGCGCGGGATAATAACTAAGTCCAACTCGATTAAGGCGCGCACTAAAGGCGCGATCTCTGCCTCGGTATCAGGATTGACGACGACAAATGGATACTCCACGCGCCAGTCGGTCGCATCGGTAACGTGCGTTACGCGAGCCAAGCCGTCAAACATGATGTTGTGCGGCTTGGTGATTTTGCTTAAGCGTTCCAAAATCTGATGGCGTTTTTGGCTGGTTTCATCAAAACTGCTATCAAAATGCTCGACTGCTTTTTCTGCTGCGGCAACCAAGACATCCACTTGCCGATTATCGTCGCGGCGTTTGCGGATTTCATTTAAGCGGTGGCGCATTTCGCGTACCAACGCGGCGCGGCGTTTTGGGTGCTCCAGCAAGTCATCGACTAGATACGGATTGCGCACGACCACCCAAATATCGCCCAATACTTCAAACAGCATTCGTGCTGAACGTCCTGTTTTGCGTTGACCGCGCAGGTCTTGCAGAATTTGCCACGCTTCGTTGCCCAACAGTCGGATGACGATTTCGCGGTCGGTATAAGAAGTATAGTTATAGGGAATTTCTCGAATACGCTGAGGGGCAGTAGTCGTGGTCATGGTCGTGTTCCGTTGATGGATGTAATGTTTTTATATTAAAGGCCGTCTGAAAAATGCAATTTCTTCTTGATGGCGTAAAGTGTTAATGTAGTGTAATTTTCGATATTTTTCAACGGAAAAGACAATAAACATTTCAATGGGAATGATTTGCAACTAGGCAATATTGTTTACAATCTTGTCGTGTAAATGGTTTTCAGACGGCCTGAGAGATTTTATCGCTTGAGTTTTTCTGTAAAACCGCTATAATGCGTTTCTTCTATGGCGGGTCTCCCCGCATGGTAATTCGGAACACCGGGTCAGGGGCGGAAGCCAGCAGCCCACTCTGATGAGCCAGTGCCGGGGGTTCGGCTCGCCACCTTATTCAAAAATGCCGGAGATGGTTAAGTCTCCGGCATTTTTCATTGTATAAAGCGTAAGAAAAAGGCCGTCTGAAATCTCATTTTCAGACGGCCTTTGAGTTTATGAACCAGCTATTTATGCTTCTTCTGATTTTGTATTGGGCAAAACGCAGTTCAGAATAATCGCCAATACGGCGCACAAACCTACACCGGCGAAGCTCAAAGTACCTACTTTGATAATCATGCCGCCGATACCGGTCGTCAATACGGAGCTGACGATAACCAGATTTTTCGGCTGCATCAAATCGACTTTCGCATCAATCAACGTTTTGATGCCCAAAGAGGCGATTGTACCGAACAGCAGCAACATAATGCCGCCCATAACCGGCATAGGAATCGAAGCCAAAAACGCGTTGAACTTACCGAAAAACGCCATGAAAATCGCAAAAATTGCCGCCCAAGTCATGATAACGGGGTTGCTGTTTTTGGTAATCATCACCGCGCCGGTCACCTCGCCGTAAGTGGTCACAGGAGGGCCGCCGATCAAACCGGCCACGCACACGCCCAAGCCGTCGCCGGCGAGGGTTTTGTCTAAGCCAGGGTCTTTGGTGTAGTTTTTGCCGGTCACATTACCGATGGCCATAATGCCGCCAATGTGTTCGATGGCAGGGGCAATGGCAACGGGTAACATAAACAAGGCAGCCTGCCAATTGACTTGAGGCGTTTCAAAATGAGGGACGGCAAACCAAGGAGCGTTGATGATGGCGCTGGTATCGACCAAGCCCATGATCAACGCCAACACATAGCCTGAAGCCACGCCGATCAGAATCGGAATCAGCTTCATCATCTTGCTGCCGAAGACAGAAACAATGACGGTTACCGCAAAGGTAAAGCCGGAGAGAATCAGCGAGTCGATATAGTCGATGACCTGTTTTCCATCCGCCTGACCCATAGCCATGCTGCTGGCTGCAGCGGCCACGGACAAGCCGATTACCATAATTACCGGACCGATAACCACGGGCGGCAACAGCTTGTGTACCGCATCCAGACCGCGCCATCTGATCAGAGCGGCAAAAACAAAGTACATGAAACCTGCCGCAAACAGACCGAACATGGTAGAAGGCAGGCCCCATTCGCCGATGGAGTAGATAATCGGTGCAATAAAGGCAAAAGAAGAGCCGAGGAAAATCGGCACTTTACGTTTGGTAACCAATTGGAACAACAAGGTGCCCAAGCCTGCGCCCAATAATGCCAAAGCCGGGTTCAGTCCCGTCAGAAGCGGTACAAGCACCATGGCACCGAATGCGACAAACAAAATCTGCGCACCGGCTACCGCCGTTTTAAGCTGATTCATAAAAGCTCCGAAGAAAATTCAAACGGCGCAGATTATACTGATTTATCCTAATTGTGAACATTTATTTACAAAAGGCCGTCTGAACATATGTAACGATGACACCTGTTCAGACGGCCTTGTTCAATAGCGGATGGTTAATAACTTATCAAAATCGATTAGGAAAATTTTCAGCCGCGTGTTTCGCGCCAAACCAAATAATCGCGCAGGGGCGGCATGGGCGGATTGATGCAGTGCGGACAGATGCCGGTTGTGTCTTCATCGTCGCTGTCGATATGGTAGTCGTTTGGATCGAAGCGCACCTGCTGCATGACGGCTTGCGCCAAAGCTTGCGCCTGTACGACATCAAAGCGGAATTTTTCAAGGATTTCGTTTAATAGGCGGATTTCGCCGTCGCTGAAAGATTCGCTGTGTTTGACAATGAGACGTTGATAATCTTCATTGCTGATTTTTTCGTGAAGTAAATCGGTCTGGATAGTCATGATTTTTATTGTTGAAATAAGATGGTCAAGGTGCGGATTATAGCAGATATCGTGGTGGCTGTTTTAAAGGCTGTGTTCTGGTTCGGAAAGTGCCTCTGTTTTGGCTTTTTTTGGCATTAGGCTATTTAATTTTGAGTTAATTGCTTGGTAATCGTCGCTATAAAAAAATTCTCCGATATATATGGTTTCCCCATGATAAACAAATGACCATGCACCTTGTTTACTATTTGGTTGTCGTAAGGGGCTGGAGATGGTGGATGTATTCCTTCTCTGGCTCAAATAGTTACGTAGTGTTATTTTAGTGTTTTTAGTATTTGCATGGTTCTCATGTGGCTGCCATTGCGCTATTTCTACGAGTGAAAATTTTTTACCTTTTCCCAATCCAAACAGCGTGAACTGGTGTGAAAGTATTCCATTTTGAACATGAATATGTTCTTGTCCAAAAAGTTGCCACAGTAAGTCATAAATACATTGGAAAGAAAGCAGACCCAAAAATATGAGGAGTATGATATTAAATACTGATTCAAAGTTTAAATTTGGAATGTTTGCCAATATCAATAGTACGATTACAAGGTCTCTGCAAGTTAATAGAAGTTTGAGTCGGTTACGTATAATTTTTGCTGACAAGGTAATTTTGCTAGGTGTTTGTTCAATTTTATAACGCGAAGATGTCATCAATATCCTCTTACTTTGTCTGCCTGATACGCTTTTTGCAGCGGTGTAATTTGTGCTAAGCGGGCATGATCGATTTGTTCGGCAATTAAATGGGCTTTCCCTTGTGCGCGGCACTCGGTGGCAATTTTGCCTGCATCTACTTGGTTGGCGGCCTCAAGTAAGGCCAGCCAGTGTTCGCGTTGCGGATAGGGGGTGTCTTTAAGGTTCAGACGGCCTTGTTTGTCGGCCACGCAGACGTTTAAGGCCGTCTGAAAACGTTCGGGGCGGCGGAATGCATCGGTTTTTTTCAAAACATTCAAAATGGTTTTGCTTTTAAACTGCCCGACTTGATGGAGCATGATGTGCCAACGGCAGACGAGTTCGGCAAGCTCGGCGCAGTGTTTGGGTGCGCGCAGGCGTTGATTGACTTCGCGGACGGGTTCGACGCCGTTGACGTCGTGTTCGTAGTGTTTCGGCAGGATATCGGCCGGTGTTTTTGCCTTGCCCAAGTCGTGCAATAAGGCGGCATAGCGTTCGGCGAGGGACAGATTCATTTCTGCGGCTCGTTGTACAACCATCAGCGTATGAATACCGCTGTCGATTTCAGGATGATAATCGGCGCGTTGCGGTACGCCAAAAAGGGCATCGACTTCGGGCAGCAAGACTTTGAGTGCGCCGCATTCGCGTAAAACTTCAATCATTCGGCGCGGATTTTTCTCCATCAAACCTTTGGCCAATTCCTGCCAGACGCGTTCGGCAACCAAGGCATCCGCTTCTCCGTTTTCTACCATTTGCCGCATCAGCGACATGGTTTCATCGGCAATTTGAAAACCATAACGCGCGGCAAAACGGGCAATACGCAAAATCCGTACGGGGTCTTCGGCAAAGGCAGGCGAAACGTGGCGCAGGATGCCGGCCGCCAAATCTTGTTGTCCGCCGAAAGGGTCGATGATCGTGCCATCTGCATCCTGAGCCATGGCATTGATGGTCAGGTCGCGGCGCATCAGGTCTTGTTCCAGCGTAACGTCTTTATCGGCATGAAAACTGAATCCGGCATAGCCTTTGGCGGTTTTGCGCTCGGTACGGGCGAGGGCGTATTCTTCGTGGCTGTCCGGATGGAGAAAGACGGGAAAATCTTTGCCGACCGGCTGATAGCCTTGAGCCAACATGGTTTGCGCATCTGCACCGACGACTACCCAATCGCGGTCTTTGACGGGCAGGCCTAACAGATGGTCGCGGACGGCGCCGCCGACAAGATAGGTTTTGATGGTTTGTGTATTCATATAAAAATCGAACGATATAAAAAGGCCGTCTGAAAAGCCGTATTGGGTTTTCAGACGGCCTGAGTCAGAACGCTATTATGAGGCTTTAGGCTTGTTGCCGTCGATGATTTTCAAACCGGCGGACACCAAGCTGCCGATATCGGCAACGTTGGCAGGCATAATCAGCGTGTTGCTTTCTTTAGCCAAATTGCTGAAGGCAGCAACGTATTGCTCGGCAACTTTCAGGTTGACGGCTTCAGCACCGCCCTCTGAGCGAACCGCCTCGGCGATTTTACGGATGGCGTCGGCGTTGGCTTCGGCCACCAGGCGCAGGGCTTCAGCTTCACCTTGTGCGCGGTTGATGCGGGCGATTTTTTCACCGTTTGACGCATTGATGGCGGCTTGCGCTTCACCTTCGGATTGTTGGATTTCTGCCTCGCGCTGACCGCTGGCAAGGTTGATCTGCTCGATTTTACGGCCTTCGGATTCGGCAATGCGCGCGCGTTTTTCACGTTCGGCGGTAATTTGCGCCTGCATTGAGCGCAGAATTTCTTGCGGCGGAACCAAGTCTTTGATTTCGTAACGCAATACTTTCACACCCCAAGCGCCTGCCGCTTCGTCCAAAGCAGCAACAACAATGCTGTTGATTTCGTCGCGTTCTTCAAAGGTTTTATCCAATTCCATGCGGCCGATGACAGATCGCAAAGTTGTCTGCGCAAGCTGGGTAATCGCCATGATGTAGTTGCTGGAACCATATGAAGCGAGTTTAGGATCGGTAACTTGGAAGTAGATGATGCCGTCCACAGTCAGCTGAGTGTTGTCGCGGGTAATACAGACTTGGCTGGGAACATCCAAAGGAACTTCTTTCAGCGAGTGACGATAGGCGACACGGTCGATAAATGGGATAAGGATGTTCAGACCTGCAGTCAGCGCTTTGTGAAAACGGCCTAATCGTTCGACTACATAAACTTCCTGTTGCGGTACAACGATAAAGGATTTGAAACCAAAAACAACAACAACGATGAGGATGAGGACGGGGAGACTGAGCAGAAATTCCATAATGTTTCCTTATGATGATGGTTGGGAGAGTGTGCGGATAATCAGTAGATTACCGTTTTTGGCAGTAATGACTGCACTTGAGGCCGTCTGAAAAGTATCTTGGGGCCGTTCGGCTTGCGCCTGCCAGTGTGTACCGCGGTAGGCGACTTCGTAAATATTGTCATGCAGGTGGCATAGGATGCGGACATTTTGCCCAATATCCAAATCATCGTTGAGTGCTTGGGGAGCCAACTGGTTTTTCAGACGGCCGTGTACCAGCCAGATACCAAGTGCGCTGATGATGGCAGCGGTCAAAACGGCGGTAGAAAAGTGACTGCTTAATCCGTACATGATTCCGGCGGCGGCCAGCGCTACGCTGACCACCAAAAGATAAACCGTTCCGATAAACAATTCGACAATCAGAACAACGGCGGCGGCAACAAACCATATCGTCATGCGGCATATCCTTTTAATAATCTTTTGATAATCCTTATCATAATGGCAATGGCTTAAAATGAAAAGGCTAAGGCTGAAAATTATTTCAGTTATAATAAGTCCATTCAAATACGGAGCGGCAAACAATGCAGACTTGGCACGAGGCAATTGGTGCGGAAAAAGAGAAGGCGTATTTTCAAACGATTTTGGAGAAGGTTCGCCATGAAAGGCAGGCGGGGATAACCGTTTATCCGCCCGAGCGCGATGTATTCAATGCCTTTCGGACAACGGAGTTCGGACAAGTAAAGGTAGTGATATTGGGGCAAGACCCGTATCACGGCGCGGGTCAGGCGCATGGTTTGGCGTTTTCCGTGCAGCCTGAAATTGCGGTGCCACCGTCACTGGTCAATATTTATAAAGAATTGGCGACGGATATTGAGGGATTCCAGATTCCGCAACATGGCTATTTGCAGCATTGGGCGGAACAGGGCGTGTTGCTATTGAACACGGTGTTGACTGTCCGTGCCGGTGCGGCGCATTCCCATGCGACTTTTGGCTGGGAGGCGTTTACCGATGAAGTCATCCGACAATTGGATAAGGAACGCGAACATTTAGTCTTTATGCTCTGGGGCAGCCATGCGCAGAAGAAAGGCGCGTTTATAGACCGCAACCGTCATTTGGTGCTGACCGCGCCGCATCCTTCGCCTTTATCGGCGTATCGTGGCTTTTTCGGCTGCAAACATTTTTCGCAGGCAAACGCTTATTTGCAGGCGCATGGTTTAGAGCCGATTGATTGGCAGGTTTAAATAAGATGAAAGGCCGTCTGAAAGCAGATTTTCAGACGGCCTTATGATTTAGTCTCAAATCGAATATTCAATCAGTTCGTTTTGAGAAAAGACATAAACCTGTTTCGGAATCAGCTTCAATTCTTTGCCTTCGGCGATTTGGTAACGCGCGGCATCGCTGCCAGCCAGCGTGATATGTACGTCCTGTTTGTCGTGTTTCACCACAATATGCGTCAATGCGCCGACGGCGTGGATTTTTTCGATTTCGGCGCGGATCATCGGTGTTTCGTTTTCGGCGGCCAGCTGCCATTCGTGCGGACGAATGTAGCCGATGGCAGTTTGCTCCTGCCATTTGTATTGCGCGTCCAATTTCCATGCGAAGCCGTTGTAATGCCAGATGCCTTTTTCGATGCGTCCTTCAAAAGCATCGGTTTCGCCGAGGAACTCGGTAACGAAGGCGTTTTCGGGTTTGCGGTAAATGGCTTCGGCGCTGCCGGTTTGTTCGATTTTGCCGTGGTTCATGACGACGATTTCGTCGGAAACTTCAAGGGCTTCTTCTTGGTCGTGTGTGACCAAAATGCTGGTTACGCCCAAGTTGTGATGGATGTCGCGCAGCCAGGTACGCAATTCTTTGCGTACTTTGGCATCCAAAGCGCCGAAGGGTTCGTCCAAAAGCAGGAGTTTCGGTTCGACTGCAAGCGCACGGGCGAGGGCGATGCGTTGGCGTTGTCCGCCGGAGAGCTGGTGCGGATAGGATTTGGCGAGGTGGGAGAGCTGTACGAGTTTCAGCAATTCTTCGACTTTGGCGCGGATTTGTTCTTTGGACGGGCGTTCGGATTTGGGCAATACGGTCAAACCGAAAGCAACGTTGTCAAACACGTTCATATGGCGGAAAAGGGCGTAGTGTTGGAACACGAAACCGACTTTGCGCTCGCGCACATGCTTGGCGGTGACGTCTTGCCCGTCAAAGAGAATTTGGCCACCGTCGGCGTTTTCCAGCCCGGCGATGATGCGCAGGAGCGTGGTTTTGCCGCAGCCGGAAGGGCCGAGCAGGGAAACGAGTTTGCCGGTGGGGACGTTGAGGTTGATGTTTTTCAGCGCGTGGAATGCTCCGAAGTGTTTGTTTAAATTTTGAATAGTGATGCTCATACTGCGTTCCTTTCGGCGGCGGCGAGTTTTTTGTCTTGTAATTTTGTGATGATGTTTTGCACCAGCAAGGTGGCCAAGGCTAAAAGTGCCAATACGCCGGAGAGGGCGAATGCGCCGGTGAAGTTGTATTCGTTGTAGAAGATTTCGACCAAAAGCGGGATGGTGTTGGTTTCGCCGCGTATGTGTCCCGATACTACGCTGACTGCGCCGAATTCGCCCATCGCGCGGGCGTTGGTAAGGATGATGCCGTAGAGTAGCGCCCATTTGATGTTGGGCAGGGTAACGCGCCAAAACATCTGCCAGCCGCTTGCGCCGAGAATCAGCGCGGCCTGTTCTTCGTTGTCTCCCTGCGCCTGCATCAAAGGAATGATTTCACGCGCAACAAAGGGGAAGGTAACGAACAGCGTCGCCAAAATAATGCCGGGGATGGCGAAGATAATCTGTATGCCTTGCGCTTCGAGCCAGCCGCCCAATGCCGTGTGCGCGCCGAACAATAAGACGAACATCAAACCGGCCACCACGGGTGATACGGAAAACGGCAAATCGAGCAGGGTGGTCAGCAACTGCTTGCCTAGGAAGTCAAAACGGGTCAGCAGCCACGCCATCGCCACACCCAGTACGGCATTGACGGGAACGACAATCAGCGCGGTAATCAGTGTTAATTTGATGGCAGACCATGCTTCGGGATCGGTCAGAGATTGCAGGTACAAATCCCAACCGCCTTTTAAGGCCTCGTAGAATACGGCAACCAAAGGCACGACCAGCATCAGCAGCAGAAAGCCCAAGGCAGTAGCAGTCAGCAACACGCGCAGCCAACGCGGTTCGCTCAGGTTTGGATTGGTAGAATGGGTTTTCATGTTAGTGAAGTCTCGATTTATTCTTGTATCCGTTTAGGCCGTCTGAAAAATGTTTGCTTGATGTTTCAGACGGCCTATTGTTTGTTAAACCTTCGCTCCGGCACGGCGGCTCAAGGTCCATTGCATGATGTTTAAAATCAGCAGGATGACAAACGAAATCATCAGCATAAACAGAGCAACGGCAGACGCACCCTGAGCATCGTATTGCTCCAGTTTGCCGGTAATAATCAAGGGCAGGATTTCAGACACCATCGGAATATTGCCCGCGATAAAAATGACCGAGCCGTATTCGCCGGTAGAGCGGGCAAACATCATGCCTGCGCCGGTCAACAGGGCCGGCGTGATTTCAGGTAAAAGGACGCGGCGGAACGTAGTCCAACGGCTTGCGCCCAACGTCGCCGCCGCTTCTTCATACTCGCCCGACAATTCTTCCAATACCGGCTGTACGGCACGGACGATAAAGGGCAGGCTGACGACAATCAGTGCAATCCAGATGCCGATGGGCGTAAAGGCGATTTTGATGCCCAAAGGCTCGAAAAAACGACCTATCCAGCCATTGGGCGCATACAAGGTTGCCAACGCAATGCCTGTTACCGCCGTCGGCAGCGCAAACGGCAAATCGACCAAAGCGTTTACCAATCCTTTGCCCGGAAATTCATAGCGCACCAATACCCAGGCAACCAACGTGCCGAACACGATATTGGTCAACATCGCATAAAACGACATCCGCAAACTCAGCCAGACGGCCGCCAAGACATTGGGTTCGGTAATTGTGTTCCAAAATCCGCTCCAGCCGATTTCCGCCGCTTTGGCCGCCATCATCGCAAACGGCAAAACCACCAAAAGCGACAGGCATAAAACCGTCAAACCCAGGCTGAGCTTGAAACCCGGCAATACAGAAGGCGTTTTGAGTAACAACATAATGGCAACCGTCAGAATTTAATACACGCTTACTTTAACAAGGCCGTCTGAAAACTGGAAAGAATGCTTTGTTAGGTATAAAGACGATTTTGTTATATTGAAAAGATGAAAAGGCCGTCTGAAAACCAAATTTCAGACGGCCTTGCTGGTGTGGTAAGGATCAATAGGCAACAGGATCTTGAGATGCAGGTTGGCGTTGCGCCGCGTCATAGTTTTCCTGAGCCGAGCGGACGGCTTTTTCCAAACCCTTGATCCGTTCGAGATAGCGGGCATAGTTGCGTTCATTGCCATAACGCACTTTTTTGCCTTCTTCCAAATTTTTCTTGGCGGTATCCAAAGCACGCTTGGCCGCACCGACATCAGCCGGATTGACCGGGGCGACAGCTTCTTCCGCCTGCTCGGCTTTGCTTGGGGAAGTCGGCGTTGCCGGTGTTGAAACAGGCGCAGAAGTATATACGGACGGTTTGCCGATATTGCTGGCTTTGCAGTTTTTGCCGCCGGCTTGGGTATAGACTTTGCGGCCGGCAGAATCGGTGCATTCAAAAATAGGCGCGGCGGAAACCGCAGTTGTCAAAGCGAGCAGTAATGTGCAGATCCAGATTTTGTTCATTTTTATTTTTCCTTAAAACCATTTCCACCAAACAAACAAAGCCGCAATCATGATGATGTTGGCGAAGAGGATGGGTTTCCACTGTCTGGGTGCGCGTCGTAATTCAGTGCCAGATCGCGTGCGGCGGATATAGAAAAACGGGCTGAGCAGCATAGAGGCGGCACATACCAAGATAATCACGGCGTAATAGATTTTGTGCGTTTCCATATCGTTTCTCCGTTTTAGACGGCCTGAAATGCTGACTACAACGCATTTTTGTGTGAAGCGCTGCCTGTTTTCATCTTAACATCGAAATTGGGCACATTCGCCATGGCCTCAATCCTGAGGTCTTTGCAAAAATATGCTACAATCGCGTCCGATTATAACATTCTATTTATAAAGGTTTTACGAATAATGATTTCTACCAACGGCATCACCATGCAGTTCGGCGCAAAGCCGCTGTTTGAAAACGTATCCGTCAAATTCGGCGAAGGCAACCGTTACGGCTTGATCGGCGCCAACGGCTCAGGCAAATCCACCTTCATGAAAATCCTCGGCGGCGATTTGGAACAGACTGCCGGCGAAGTCGCGATTGAAAACGGCGTGCGTTTGGGTAAATTGCGCCAAGACCAGTTTGCCTACGAAGACATGCGCGTGCTGGATGTGGTGATGATGGGTCACACCGAAATGTGGGCGGCAATGACCGAACGCGACGCGATTTACGCCAATCCCGAAGCTACTGAAGACGATTACATGAAAGCCGCAGAACTGGAAGCCAAGTTCGCCGAATACGACGGCTACACCGCCGAAGCACGCGCTGCCGAATTGTTGAGCGGCGTGGGCATTTCTGAAGATTTGCACAATGCGACCATGGCAGAAGTTGCCCCAGGCTTCAAACTGCGCGTATTGCTGGCGCAAGCCCTGTTCTCCAAACCAGACGTATTGCTCTTGGACGAACCGACCAATAACTTGGATATTAATACTATCCGCTGGTTGGAAGGCGTGTTGAACCAATACGACTCCACCATGATTATCATCTCGCACGACCGTCACTTTTTGAACGAAGTCTGCACCCACATGGCGGATTTGGACTACAACACCATCACCATCTATCCGGGCAACTACGACGACTATATGCTCGCTTCCGCCCAATCGCGTGAGCGCGCCCTGAAAGACAACGCCAAAGCCAAAGAGAAACTGCAAGAGCTGCAAGAGTTCGTCGCCCGCTTCTCTGCCAACAAATCCAAAGCTCGTCAGGCAACCAGCCGTCTGAAACAGGCAGACAAAATTAAATCGGAGATGGTCGAAGTCAAACCTTCTACCCGTCAAAACCCATATATCCGTTTTGAAGCCGACGAAAAAGCCAAATTGCACCGTCAGGCTGTGGAAGTTGAAAAACTGGCCAAACGTTTTGAAACCCAGTTGTTTAAAAACCTGAACTTCATCCTTGAAGCAGGCCAACGCCTTGCCATCATCGGCCCGAACGGCGCAGGTAAATCCACCTTGCTGAAACTCTTGGCAGGCGCGTACAACCCCGAATATTCAGACGGCCTGTTGCCGGACGAAGGCACCATCAAATGGGCGGAAAAAGCCAGTGTCGGCTACTATCCGCAAGACCATGAAAACGACTTCGACGTCGATATGGACCTGAGCGAATGGATGCGCCAATGGGGACAGGAAGGCGACGACGAACAAGTCATCCGCGGCACTTTGGGCCGCTTGCTCTTCGGCAGCAACGATGTCGTGAAAAAAGTGAAGGTTCTCTCCGGTGGCGAAAAAGGCCGTATGCTTTACGGCAAACTGTTGCTGTTGAAACCCAATGTCTTGGTTATGGACGAACCGACCAACCACATGGACATGGAAAGCATCGAATCCTTGAACATGGCGCTGGAAAAATACAACGGCACGCTGATTTTCGTCTCACACGACCGTCAGTTTGTATCTTCATTGGCTACCCAAATCATCGAATTGGATGGCAAAGGCGGATATGAACACTACCTGGGTGATTACGAAAGCTATCTGGAGAAAAAAGGCTTAGTTTAAGCTCATACTGATAACCTATTAAGGTATTGAAATGCCGTCTGAAAACCGTTGTGTTTTCAGACGGCATTTTTTTCTTTATCAAACTTAATAATAGATTACTGAACTTTTATGCTAATTTTATGACCAATAGGAGCTTGTATCGTAGATTAATTTAAAAATACAATATTTTTGAAGGAATATATCAAATGGTAGACCTTAAAACTGTAGTGCCAAACGCTTCCCAATATGGTGCAAAACTTGCCTACACGACTTATGAGGCAGAACAAGGCGAGTTGAAGAACGGTATCGTTGAGAACCACTCTTCTTCTAAAGAAACAGATCGCGCAACTGCCCGTGAAGCAAGCGGTCAGGCATATGTCGATTTGCCGACCAATGCGTCCGTTTCATTTATTGCGCAAGCAGAAGCCAATGCCGCAACCATCCGTTATACCGTTCCTGACGGTGAAAGCGGTAAAGTAGAAGTCAAAGTCAATAATACAGTGATCGGTACTTTGGATTTATCTTCCAAATCCAACTGGCAATATTTGGATAACTATACATATCATCCGAATGACGATATTAAAGTTCATGATACGCCTGCGGCAGATAGGCTTGCCCGCTTCCAATTTGACGAAGTCAGCCAATTATTTAAAGATGCCCATATCAATAAAGGAGATACAGTTACTATCACTAATCTCGACAGCACGCCCGTAGGCATTGACTTGGTTGACTTGGAAAAGGCACCGGACGCCATTAGACAGCCTGAAAACAGTGTCAGCATTACTGATTTCGGCGCAATTGCCAATGACGGCTCGGATGATTACCAAGCATTTATGGCTGCGATTGAATCTGCAAAAGCGTCTAAAAAATCTGTTTACATTCCTGAAGGTCAATTTGATTTTTCACGACCGATTTCTCTTTATGTTCCTGATGGCATTAAGATTACCGGTGCAGGGCAATGGCACACTAAGTTACATTTTTTGAATACTGAAGCTGCTAAATACGATGATAATGGGTATGTGAGCGGTGGTGGCGGTATTACTTTTGAGCCCGGTAGTAAAGATATAGATTTGGGCAATCTCTCTATGGATTCAAATCTAAATTCAAGACATGATGAGAAAGCCAATTATAAAGGGATATCCGGCACTTTAGGTACTGGCTCTTCTATTCACGATATCAAAATTGAACATTTTGAAGTAGGTGTTTGGATTGGGGATTATTCTAAAAACAAACCTTTAAATTACACCGATGGTTTGACTATCTCCAATGCCACTATTCGTAATAACTTTGCAGACGGCGTTAACTTTGCCCAAGGTACCAGTAATTCCACCGTTATCAATTCCAATATCCGCGGCAATGGTGATGATGGCTTAGCAACATGGTCAAGTCATCATGAGAATACCAATGCCCATGTTGCTGAAAATAACCGCTTTTTGAATAATACCGTTGAATTAGGCTGGCGTGCAGCAGGTATTGGTATCTTTGGCGGTAAAGGTCATGAAGTAGCCAATAACCTTATTAAAGATAATGCCAATTGGGGTGGCGTACGCTTAAACACTGTATTCAAAAACAGCCATAATTTTGATTTCAATGATACGGGTATTTCCGTTCATGATAACTTGCTGGTAAACAATGGGACTAATACGGACACATATGGTCGTGTTAAAGGTTCTATAGATTTGGAAGAAGGCAGGGATTATGCTACTCCAGAAAATGTTATTTTGGGAGAACTCAACAATATCAAAATTGAAAATAACACTATTGTGAATAATCTTTCCGACCAAGAGATTACTAAAACCCGTAATCCTAAAGAAGGCAATATTCCGGAGCCTGTAAACGAGACTACATTAACCATCGAAAATAATCATAGCCTTTCGGTAGCAGAAAATACTTCTGCAAAAAATGTAGCGGAAATAGATGATCACAGTCTTACCCAAGCTGCGAATCATTTAGGTGCTGATAATATCATCACAATTACAGACAGCAGCCATGCTCTTGTCAGCGGCGGCGATGGCAATGACCGTATCAGAGGCGGTTTGGGCAATGATACGATTAACGGTGATTCAGGTGATGACATCATTTTCGGCTATGGTGGAGATGACCGTCTTAATGGCGGTCTTGGTAACGACTCTGTACATGGAGGCAATGGCAACGATACTTTATGGGGCGAAAGTGGCAATGACCGTTTGAATGGCGGCGATAGTAACGACGTTTTGTTCGGCGGACAAGGAACCGATTACTTGGTAGGCGGTAAGGGTGCCGATACTTATGTTTTCAGCCTTGGAGAAGGTAAGGATACGATTACCGATAATGTGGGCGAACATAATGCACTGCAATTCGGCCAAAATATCTCTGTTAATGACCTGCATATTGATGCCATCACTGATGTTCGAGGTAATATCGATTGGAAAATTACCATCAAGGGATCAGAAGGGGACAGCATAACCATCAATGACCAATTCGTTTCCGGTAAAACTGATGCTGTGATTGATACCTTCCGTTTCGATGAAGGTACATTGAGCCTGCAAGAGTTGATGGGTAGGTTGTCAGGTAATGGCAATATCAGTAATTTGTCAGACGTCAATACGCATACTGACCGCATGAGCTACTCGTCTGTCGATACGGTTGATGTTCACGATGACACAGCATCTACCGCCAACGCTGGAATTATCTAATTAGCTGTCTTTTAGGCTGAATAAAGGCCGTCTGAAATCTAGAAAATAGGTTTCAGACGGCCTTTATTTATGTTTTGATAGAAAGAGGATTAACTGAATAAACCTTTAAACCACAACACAATCGCGTCCCACATACGGCGCAACCAGCTGCCTTCTTCCACGCCGGTTAGGGCGACGACGTCTTTTTCGGCAATGACTTTGCCGTCTTTCATGACTTTCAGTTTGCCCAATACTTGGCCTTTTTCAATTGGGGCGAGGACAGGCTGAAGTGTTTCTAAGATAGGTTTGACGTTTTTGCCGGTATCGTGGGGGATGGTAATGTAAACATCGTCCAAGAAACCGATGTCTACGGCTTTGGTGCTGCCTTTGTAAACTTTGACTTGGGAAATTACTTCTCCGCCGTTATAAAGTTTGGGTGTATCAAATGCCTGTAACGCCCAGTTGAGCAGTTTGCTGCTTTCACTGGCGCGCGCTTCGGTAGATTCGGCACCGGCAAGGATGGAAACAATACGGCGGTTGTTGCGTTTGCTGGAAGCGGCGAGATGGTAGCCTGCGCCTTCAGAATAGCCGGTTTTCAAACCGTCGATACTGCTGTCGCGATAGAGCAGAAGATTGCGGTTGGGCTGCTCGATATTATTGTATTTGAAAGATTTATTTGCAAATAAAGGATAATATTTCGGATAGTCATTAATGAGCGCGGCTGCCAAGATGGCAAGGTCGCCAACGGTTGAAACATGGCCGTTAGAAGAAATACCGGTCGGGTTGTTGAAGTGGGTGTGCTTCATGCCCAAGCGTTTTGCTTCTTCATTCATTTGTTTGACGAATTCGTCGATAGAGCCGTTGCCGATGGCTTCTGCAAGGGTAATGGCGGCATCGTTGGCCGATTGGATGGTTGTACCCTTAATCAAGGAGCTGACGCTGACAGGAACTTTCGGATCAAGGAACATGCGCGAACCTTCGACTTTCCATGCGGCATTGGAAACGGTCAGCATTTGGCTTGCTTCAAGTGTACCGTTTTCCAGTGCTTTAAAGGCAAGGTAGGCGGTCATCATTTGCGTCAACGCGGCTGGCTCGATAGGTGTATCGGCATTATTGGATGCCAAGGTTTGCTTGCTGTGCAGGTCGGTAACGATATAGGCCGTCGCCGCAATTTCCGGCGGCGTTGTCGGGCTGTTTATGCTGTGCAGCAGCGGCTGCGTTTGAGCCTCGCTTTGTACGGCAGGTGCAGATGCAACCGGGTCGGCAGCGAGGGCAGGAGTATTCAAGAGGGCAGCAAAAATTAAGCTAAGTAGCGTTTTTTTCATCATTATTTGTGGATTTGAATATGAGTGGATACTGTTATGAAGCAAACAGTTTGGCATATTAAATAGATATTAAGCGGACATTATACCGTCTCATTTAGGCTTTGCTAAGATTTTTCTTGCCTTCAGACGGCCTCAGGGGTATGGTTTTAACTTTTTCCTCAGGCCGATTCGGTCGAATGACAATTTATTTTCGAACACTGAATACCATGAACCATCCTCTTCCTCTTTCCGATTATCTAACCCGTATTTTGACCGCTTCCGTTTATGATGTGGCCGTAGAAACGCCTTTAGATTTGGCACGCAGTCTGTCAGGTCGTCTGAACAATCAGGTTTTGCTCAAACGTGAAGATTTGCAGCCGGTGTTTTCGTTCAAAATCCGTGGTGCGTACAACAAAATGGCGAAGCTGCCTAAAGAAGCCTTGGATTGTGGCGTGATTGCTGCCAGCGCGGGCAACCATGCGCAGGGTGTGGCTTTATCGGCGCAGTATTTGGGTTGCCGCGCCGTCATCGTGATGCCGGAAACAACGCCTAAAATCAAAATTGACGCGGTAAAGAGCCGAGGCGGCGAAGTGGTATTGAAAGGCGTGTCTTACAACGATGCCTATGATTATGCGATGGAGTTGGCAGAAAAGGAAAAACTGACCTATATCGCGCCATTTGATGATCCTGACGTAATTGCCGGTCAGGGAACCATCGGCATGGAAATCCTCCGTCAACACCGCAATATCAATGCGATTTTTGTTCCGATTGGCGGCGGCGGTTTGGCAGCAGGCGTAGCGGCATTTATCAAACAGGTTTGTCCTGAGATTAAAGTCATTGGCGTGCAAACCGATGATTCTTGCTGTATGAAGCAATCGGTCGAGGCTGGAGAAATCGTACATTTGAAAGATGTCGGCCTGTTTTCAGACGGCACGGCTGTTAAAGTAGTGGGCGAGGAAACCTTCCGCCTATGTAAAGAGCTGTTGGACGAAATTATTACGGTCAATACGGATATGTTGTGCGGCGCGATTAAAGATATTTTTGACGATACGCGCAGCATTACCGAACCTGCAGGCGCATTGGCGCTTGCCGGCTTGAAGGCTTACGTTGCGAAAAACAATATCCAAGGTCAAAACCTGGTTGCCGTCACCAGCGGCGCCAACATGAACTTCCACCGTTTACGCCACGTTTCAGAGCGCAGTGAGCTGGGCGAGGGTAACGAAGGCATTTTCGCCGTTACCATTCCCGAAGAAAAGGGCAGCTTCCTCAAGTTTATCAATTTGTTGGGAAGCCGGAACATTACTGAGTTCAACTATCGCTACGGCAGCGATAAAAATGCGCATATTTTTGTCGGCTTGCAAACCGCCGGTGCGCAAGACTTGGCCGTCATCAGTGAACAACTGACTGAAGCAGGCCTGCCCAATGTCGATTTGACCAATGATGAAATCGCCAAAATCCATATCCGTTACATGGTCGGCGGCCGTACGGAAAAAGTAGCCAACGAACGTTTGGTCAGCTTTGAATTTCCTGAACGCCCGGGTGCGTTGTCCCGTTTCTTGAACCATATGCGTGCCGAATGGAATATTACCTTGTTCCATTATCGCAATCATGGTGCGGACTACGGCCGTATTTTGGTCGGTATCGATGTACCTGAAAGCGACAATGAGGCTTTTGCCGACTTCTTGGATAGCTTGGGTTATGTCTATAAAGAGGAAACCGACAATCCGGCCTATAAACTTTTCTTGGCTTAATCAGTAAGATAAAAGGCCGTCTGAAATTTTTCAGACGGCCTTGTGTTTTATGTTTGGCTTTATTTCTTACGGAATACCAAGTCCCAAACGCCATGACCCAACCGCTTGCCTCGGGCTTCAAATTTGGTTTCAGGACGATAATCAGGCGTAGGGGCGTAATCGGCAGCCGTGTTTTGCAAAGCGTCGAAACTGCTCAAAACCTCCAGCATTTGCACGGCGTATTCTTCCCAGTCGGTCGCCATATGGACATAGCCGCCGCTTTTGAGTTTGGGCAGCAGCTTTTCAACAAACGGCACTTGTACCAAGCGGCGTTTGTTGTGGCGCTTTTTGTGCCAAGGGTCAGGGAAGAAAATATGAATGCCGTCTAAAGAACCGTCTTCCAGCATCTTTTCCACTACTTCCACCGCATCATGACGCATTACGCGGATGTTGGAAATGTGTTCTTCCTCAATCAGTTTCAAGATATTGCCCACGCCCGGGCCGTGAACATCAATCGCTAAAAAGTCGGTATTGGGCAGACGTTTGGCGATTTCCACCGTTGCGACACCCATACCGAAACCGATTTCCAAAACTTTAGGGTTGTCCCGTCCAAAAGTGCGGTTCAAATCTAAAGGGGCTTCTTGGAAGTCCACACCGAATTGCGGCCACATCGTATCAATGGCGCGCTGTTGGGCCGCGGTCATATGGCCTTGGCGCAAGACAAAACTGCGGATACTGCGTTTGTGTTCTTCTGGAACGGTATTTTCGGGTGTATTTTCTGGAATATTTTCGGACATGTTGTTTTAAATCAGTGGGAAATCAAATAAAAAGGCCGTCTGAAAGAATCAGACAACCCTGCATATAAATCGGCGTGATTATAGCGAATAAACACTTTTCCTGAAACCTTTTAAAAAGAAGGTTTCAGACGGCCTGATTAAGACAATACCGGTTGCGGTACTTTGTGTTGCACCGCATAAACCGCTGCTTGAACGCGGCTGCTTAGGTTCAACTTGCGCAACAGGTTTTGCACATGCACTTTGACGGTTGACTCTGCCAAGTTCAAATGACGGGCAATGATTTTGTTGCTGTGTCCGGCGGCAAGATAGCCCAAGATTTCCATTTCGCGCGGGGTCAGTTGCTCCAGCAGATGGTCTGAGCGGGAAGGAGATGGAGAAATCAGCGATTGCACCAAGCGGCTGGTCATTTCCGGAGAGAAGACATTGTCGCCATCGACGGCTTTGCGAATGCTTTCCAACAGGAAGTCGGCATTGATGTTTTTCAGCAAAAAGCCTTTTGCGCCCATACGCATACATTCGGTCAAGTCGTCACTGTCTTCGGAAACAGTCAGCATGATGACGGTCAGTTGCGGATTGATGCTCAGAATTTGAGCCAATGCTTCGCGGCCGTTCATGACCGGCATATCTAAGTCCAGCAAAACCACATCAGGCTTGAGCTGCTCAACCATTTTTACGCCGGCCAGGCCGTCTGAAGCTTCGCCGACGACTTCAAAATCAGGCTGGCGCGAAAGCAAAGCCTTGATACCGCTGCGAAATAGGGTGTGGTCGTCAATAAGGGTAATTTTAATCGTCATGATGCTGTTCTCATTTGTTGCGGCAAAGTCAGCATAACCGCCGTACCTTGCCCAATCTGCGATGTAATGGCCAATTCTGCGTTAATCCGTTGGGCCCGTTCCTGCATAATGCCCAAGCCGACATGTTCGCCTGAAGGCCGGTTTGATAGGTGTTCTTTATTAAAGCCTGCGCCGTCGTCCCGAATCGTCATGACAAAATCGCCGTGGTTAGCAATTTCGACGCTGACATGTTGCGCACGCGCGTGCTTCCGGATATTGGACAGGCTTTCCTGCAAGATGAAGATGATTTGCAAATGCTCATCATAATTCAAAGCCTGCCCGTCGTCCTGCCATTTTAAATCAACTGGAATACCGGTTTGTCGTTCAAAACGCGCCAGCAGCGATTCTACCGCTTCAGGGAAATCTTTATTACTGATTTTGGTGCGGAAATTCATCAGAAGTTCGCGTACGTCTTCGTAGCATTCCTGCACGCCGTCTTTAATGAAGCCGATATTTTCTTCTGCCTGCTCGCGTTGGTTTGAAGCAAACGCGCTTTCCAACATTTGCACCTGCAAATTCAAAAAGGTCAGGGCTTGTGCAATGCTGTCATGCAAACCTTGTGCAATCAAGTTGCGTTCTTGCAAGACAGCAAGCAGGCGGCGTTCTTGTTCCATGCGGTTGTTGGCGATGGAAATCCCCAGCTGCCCGCTTAAAGTCTGCAACAATTTTTCGTCTTGCTCATCAGGCATATGGCCGTCTGAAAAATACAGGGTCAGTACGCCGAGCTGTTCGTCTTGATAAACGATCGGAAATTCTACACGATTTCCCTCTTCGGTTTCACCGACACTTGCCGCCAAGTCAGAGCGTTTGCGTTCTTCATCGGAAAGATATACTGTACCGCCCAAAGCGGAAAACGCCGGCAGAATCTGAGCCAAAAATTCTTCTGCGGCCTGTTGCGGCGTAAAGGTTTGGTGCAGGTTGCGCGTAGTCTGGTAGAGCAGGGTCAAGTCACGGTTTTGCCGGGCCAAGTCTTGGGTTTGTTGGGCAACCTGTCCTTCTAAATCCGTATAAAGCGTTTTCAGACGGCGGCTCATTTGGTTGAAGCCCTTGCTGACTTGGGCGAATTCACGAATTTGGTCTGTATCGATTTGTACCCCGAAACGACCTTCGCTGATGGTTTCTACCCCGTCGCGCAATTTTTCCAGCGGCCGGATGATCCACGAATAATGCCAAACAATCATCAAGCCGGCAGCCACTAAAATCATCAACATCATCGCCATTTGAAAACGGCGCAGCCACAAAGTATTTTGCTCGTTGGCGTTTTCCATCGCTTGTAAAAACAGCTCGATATTGCCGGCAAAACGGTATAGGCCGATTTGGGTCGGCCGCTCGTAATGTTGCAAAGAAGGCTTGATGTTGGATTCCCAATCAATCAACAGCATCGATTGGATCAAATCGTAAGCCAGCGGCATTTGTGACGGAATCAGCGGATGAATGGCATCGCTTTGCGTTACATTGGCCAGCGTACGTTCAAATTCTTTGATTTGGTTGTCAATTTGCGCATTGGGCGTACGGACGCTTGCCATATAAGCCAAACGATATACCTGCATTTTCAAGCTGCCCGCATCTTCAATCGTTTTGGCCGCGCTTTCCAAACGCCAAGAAAGCAGCAGGGTAAAGGCAATCGACAAAAAAGCCGAGCCGACCCATAACACAGTCAGTAGTTTTAAACGCGAGGACAGGCTCAGGCCGTCTGAAGATCCGGAGAATAAATGCATAAAGCACGCAGGAAGACTAATCCGATAATCTTATAAAAATATCATTCTTTCGGCCTATAAACAACCTGTCTAAAATAATTGTATGGTTATGATAAGAAAAAACAGGGGTTTAATGTAAAATCATGTTATGATAAAATTCATCTTAAGTGAATTAAATCACAAAATCAGGTTTCAGACGGCCTGAAGCCTTAAAAACTTATTCCATAAATACAACATCGCGAATAACACTTACACACTCTGCTTTGCAAAGGACTACCAAAATGAAAATTTTTGCACTGATATTGGCCGGCGGGCAGGGAAGCCGGATGGGAGGTGTCGATAAAGGGTTGGTGCAATGGCACAACAAAGCCTTGATAGACCACGTTATCGAAAAAATCCGCCCGCAAGTCAGCCATATCGCCATCAGTGCCAACCGCAATCTCGAATCCTACGCCCAACGCAGCGCACACGTTTTCTCCGATGCGCGTCAATGGCAACATTACGGTCCTTTAGCCGCCTTATGTACTGCCGCCAACGATTTACAAATTGCCACTGCCGATTGGCTGCTTATCGTCTCCTGCGATATGCCTCGCCTGCCTGAAAACTTGGTTTCCCAGTTTGAGACCATCGCCAAACGCACGCCGTTGTGCAATGCATTTTACGTTGAAACCCCGTCCAGACCGCATTACAGCGTGATGTTTATCCGTCCGCAAATCCTGCAAAGCACCGTGCCATACCTTTATTCAGGAATGCGCAGCATCCGCGGCTGGTTGCAACAACAGCGCGCGCGGGTTGTCCATTTCCCTCATGAGCAGGATTTTATCAGCTACAACACGGAAAACGATTTGGCCCAGCCTTTGTAGCTGGGTAGGTAGAAGCAATAAGCTTCTGATGAACTGAATTGTTTTGCAATAAAGTATTTTATAAAAGCTTTAGGCCGTCTGAACAACAGACGGCCTTTGTTTTGTCATTTTAAAGTTAAATGAATTATAGGCAACCAGCAAAGTTTTCTGTTGCCAATGGTTCCCTGCCTAGTAAAGCTGCAAAATCAGAATAGTCAGCGCATGAGCCTTGCTTGAGTAGGGCAAAGCTGTTTCGGCTGATAATGCCGTTGCTGAGGATGTTTGCCAACGGCAGCGCTGGCTCAAGCAGGCGTAGGGGAACGGACAGAATACGTTGTGGCGGTTTATGGTTCAGGGTTTGGCGGATGGTGGTCAGGTATTCCGCCAAAGTCAGTGTTTTGCTGCCGGTCATATTGATGATGCTATAGTCGGTGTCGGTTTGGATGGCAAGTTTGGCTAAACCTTCGGCAACATCGGCAAGGTGTACAGGCTGTAAATGAAAGCGACCGGCTTCCGGTAAGGGAAGTAAAGGGAGGCGGGCTAGTTTGATGAATAGCTCGCAACTGGTTCCTCCTCGTCCGTAAACGACGGATGGTCTGGCTATGGCAATCGGTATGCCGCTTTGGGCGATGGCATCATCTCCACGCCCTTTGCTGCCGACAAAGTTGATGGATTGAGATGGATCGGCACCCAGTGCGGATAGTTGCACCCAGCGTTTTATACCTGCTGCTTTTGCCCATGCGGCGAGCCGTTTGGGCGTGTGGTGGTGTACGGTTTCGAGTATTTCGGCATGACGGCTCATGATACCGATGCAGTTGATGAGGACATCTTGCCCTTCCAATAAACGGCGTGCGGCGGTTTCGTTGGGATGAAGAAAGTCGAAGGCGCGGCGGTCGGGCGTGCAAACTTGGTGACCTTGTTCTTTGAGGATTTGAACGGTACGGCTGCCAATAAAGCCGCTGCCTCCGAAAATAATGATGTTCATATGCTTTTCTTTATATTGTTAATAAGGCCGTCTGAAAACCTTTAAATCGGTTTCATCACCATCAGGAAGTAAATCACGATAGTGGCGCAAAAGGCAGGGTAGCCGAGCAATTCCCAGCGTCTGGCGTAACGCCAGTAGGGCTCCGGAATGGTGTCTGCGTTTTCTTTGTGCGCTTTTTCGGCAATTTTTGCCATGCGGATTTGCAGCCAAACAACAGGCAGCCAGCAAATGCCTGAAAAAATGTATAAGGCCAGCGTCATCCATACCCAATTTTGTTCCAGCATGGTGGCAACAGTGTAGCCTCGTTCATACAGCATCCATAAGCCAGATAAGGGTTGGAAAATGACGGCGGGGGTTGTAAACCACCAATCTGCTTTGATGACCCAATGTGAGACGACCGACTGCGCGGCAACCGAACCGCTGCGGTTTGCCCAAAAGAGGTAAAACGCTGTACCAAAACCGGTACCGACCATTAAGGTAGCCGAGATGATGTGCAGGGTTTTAACGATTAAATAGGTATTCATTTTTTATCTCCTACGGATTGATACAAGAAAAATAAAGTAGCCATAATCGGCAGGTTTTTTACCAAAGGCGCAAATGGATGTGCCCACATTTCGGGCAGCCCGAAGGCGATAATCAGGCTGTATTCCGCGACGGTTATCAATTGCAGCAGCCATACTGATGAATGGGAACGAAGGCGGCTGAAGCATAAAAAAGCAAAACCAATGTCCAGCAGAGAAGCGGCGATTAATGTAGGCCATTGCAACGGATTGGGAATACCGACCGAATGTAGCAAATCCAATGACATTTCAGGCATGAAAAACAGAGGTTGGGTACCGCTCCAGAGCCATAGCAGCCCCATTGAGTAAGGCAGGTAGGCGGGAGTTGTGTGTGTAGTGTTGCCGGACATATTGGTTTCCTAATTTCATTTTGGTTTGTTTATATTTTAGTCTGTTATTTCTAAAATTTCTGTTAAAAGAGAAATTATAGGGTAAAAAATTTTAGATAGGTTTCTAGATTGTTTCCTTAGGAGGGAAATCCATATCCAGTGATTCAAAATCTACCAAAGAATATCAAGCTTCAGATAAACATGCCCATGCAAGGCTGCCATGAGCATGTTTCCATATCCTAAATAGCATTGGCTATGTTTATTGAGAACAAGTCCATTGCCATCATCGGAAAAATTTTTGTATTCCAGCGCCTATTTTCAAAATTTTTACCATGGTTGAAGTAGAAAGCTTCAGCATTTCATTTGCCCACATGGTCAGCGTACTGATGAAATCATGGGTTTGTCGGATTCGCTGCTTGGCAGTTTCATTTTCCTGACTAAATTCAGGGCTGTCGATCAGGCTTTGCAAAAATTGCCGCGTCGGTTCGATTTCACGCTGCATACGCACTTCTGCAATGGTACGGAACAAAGTCCAGACATCATCCGAAGTTTCAAAATGATCGCGCCTATCGCCCAGGATATGCACGTTATGCACCAGTCTCAGGTTTTGCAGCTCTTTGATGCTGTTGCTGACATTGGAGCGCGCTACGCCGAGCGTTTCGGTAATTTCTTCGGCGTTCATCGGTCTGCCTAAGATGTAGAGCAGGGCATGGATTTGTGCAACGGTACGATTGACACCCCATTTGGTACCCATTTCACCCCAATGGAGGATAAATTTTTCAGTGGTCGGATTCAGTTTCATAGTGATGGTATTCTATTTTTATCTTTTATTTCTGTCAATACAGAAATAAAGAAATTTTTGGCCGTCTGAAATAAAATGTTCAGACGGCCTTTTATATAAATCCTTATCCTACATATTCTCTCAGAAGCTCAAGCCCCTATCAGTCATGATTTCTTATCAGTAAAAGATGTTGTTCGTAAACCGGTATTTTTTGAATAAAAATTTATCCGTACAATCCGCTGTATCCGATAACGAGGAGTAAATCATGAAAAAAATGCCTGTATTGTTTGTTGGGCATGGCAGCCCGATGAATGTGTTAGATAAAGAAAACCCGTTCAATCAGAATTTCAGCCTAATTACGCAAAAGTTTGCCAAACCAAAAGCCATTTTGATGATTTCAGCGCATTGGTACAGCAGCCGTTTGCAGGTGACATCAGGTAAACACCCTGAAATGATTTACGATTTCTACGGCTTTCCTGAAGAGCTCAGCCAAATGCAATATCCCGCGCCCGGTTCGCCCGAGTTGGCGGAGCAAGTGAAGTCATTATTACAGCCGGAAAATGTCGAGTTGAACCCAACGCGTGGTTTTGATCATGGCGCATGGGCGGTGTTGAAATTTCTCTATCCCGATGCCGATATTCCCGTAGTGCAACTGAGCCTTAACCGTTTGCAATCGGCGGAATGGCATTTCAACTTGGCGAAAAAATTATCTGCTTTACGCGAACAAGGCGTGTTGATTATCGGCAGCGGCAATATTGTGCATAATCTGAGGGCGATAAGCTGGGAACATATCGATCAAATCGGTGCAGGATATGACTGGGCGTTTGCTTTCCGTGAAACGGTCAATCAGGCGATTGCGGTACAAGATAATGAAACTCTGGTGCATTATGAGCAGCTGGGCGAAAAGGCCGAGCTTTCTGTACCAACGCCGGATCATTACTTACCGTTGCTGTACATCATGGCATTACGCGAACCGCAAGACAAGATTACATTTTTCAACGATAAGTTGATTGCAGGATCGCTCAGCATGACGTCGGTTTTGGTGGGATAAAAAGGGAAGAATCAGAACAAAACAAACTATTCTGTATTTGTTCGAGCTACTTTGCAGATGGTGCCGAATTATTTCAGACGGCATTTTATATCTATATAAAAGCCTTAACCTATATCAGTAAAGATGAAATTAAGCCTGTAAGTTTAGAATATAAATAATTTGAACAGAATATGAGGTTGTATTTGAAAAATTTTAAAATTTAACCCATTTTGAGAAGAGAAAAGGCCGTCTGAATTTCAGACGGCCTTTGTGTAGATAGATTATCGATGTACGACTATTTCGATAATGGGCGCAATCTCTTTGTCACGGGAAGCAGGACACTGCTGGAGGAAGCGGCGGCGGGCGCTGATGGTGTCTTGCGCGTATTTGTGCTGAATGGAATAGAACCTGTGCAGTGCAGGGTTGCATTCTTTAGGCGGCGTACCCGGAGAAGTCAGGCAGGTAATGGCCTCGCAGGCATATTTTTTATCGCCTGTCAGCAGCTTGCCGGCAATATCTGAAGCGTTGACTACAGGCATAGAAAACGGCAGCAGGGCTGTGGTTAAAACAAAAATGGATAAATTTTTCATTGTGTCGTACTCGTTAAAATAGAATTGGGATTAGAGGAGGGCATCAAAGACCGTCTGAACAACAGACAGCTTTTGGTCTATTAGAATTTTGGCATAGAGCAGCCTTCAGGGGTAATAATTCTGCATTGTAAAGCTCCACGTTTTTGACATTTTCTTAATGCCTCCGCTTCAGCCATACCCGGGGGGGGTTACGGCAAAAAAAGCTGAACCATCTTTTGCTTGAGCAACAGCGATACAGCCATTACGAACCCAGGCTCTAACTTTACACGGTTTATTTGTTCCACCTTCTTCGCAGGTTTTAATGGCCAGCTTTTTTGCAGCCTCAAGTGAATCCATCTCAAGTGCGCCACCTGAAATACCTGTTTTAGGATTGATTGCCCATGCTCCGTATTTTGAAGGAACATTGATATTGACAACACTTGGTTGGCTCTGAGTGTAACCGTTATTCGAAGATTGTGGTCTTCCTACGTTATATAGAATCTGTCGACCCGAACTATCGATAATGCGACAGGTACCTGTTGCAGGCTGATATTCTCCGCCACAACCGTTAGCATAAATATTCAGGCTAACTAGCCCTAATAGTACTAAAAGCAATTTTTTCATTACAAATCCAATCTTTTATTTTTTCAAATTTAATATTTGAATGTAGAAATACTAGGATGGTTTATTTACTTGGCTGGGTTGTTTCATGGCATCGGTAGATGTACTTCCTGTCTGCTGGATACCACCAGTTGTCCATGTATTTCGTGAATTTGAATCATAATTATCATTATTGACTGAATTGCCATCTCGATTCTGAACATTATGATTAGTCTGCTGCTGTTGGCTATTCATACCCGGCGGTGTTGCAGGCTGACCATTTCCCCAACCCTGCATTGCATTGTATCCGGAGTAGGATGCCATGATACCGTTAAACCACATGCCTGCCATAGGCGGTACGGTAATCAGCAGGGTGGAGAGCATCAAACCCAAGCCCAGCTGCTGGGTAACGGTTTCCATAATGCCGGTTGTGCCGCCTTCACCGATGACGGTTGCCACAAATTTGCCGGCTGCCGCGCCGCCGAATAAGTGGCCCACCAAGTCCATGGAAATCTCCGCCATAACGCCGAGCAAGACGCTGGAGAAGATAGTAGCTAATCCGAAGTATAGCCATTTTTGGAACAGCGGAGCGGTTCTTTTAAACAGGAGGCACAAAATAAAAATAGGTGCGAAAACGACTATTTATAAAAGGCCGTCTGAATTTCAGACGGCCTTTGTGCAGATAGATTATCGATGTACGACTATTTCGATAATAGGGGCAATCTCTTTATCACGGGAAGCAGGACACTGCTGGAGGAAGCGGCGGCGTGCGCTGATGGTATCTTGCGCGTATTTGTGGTGAATGGAATAGAACCTGTGCAGTGCAGGGTTGCATTCTTTAGGCGGCGTACCTGGAGAAGTCAGGCAGGTAATGGCCTCGCAGGCATATTTTTTATCGCCTGTCAGCAGTTTTCCGGCAATATCTGAAGCGTTGACTACAGGCATAGAAAACGGCAGCAGGGCTGCGGTTAAAACAAAAATGGATAAATTTTTCATCGTGTCGTACTCGTTAAAATAGAATTGGGATTAGAGGAGGGCATCAAAGACCGTCTGAACAACAGACAGCTTTGGGTTTATTAGAATTTAGGCAGAGAGCAAGTTTCAGGGAGAAAAATCTTACATCCATGAGCACCAGCATTCTGGCATCTTCTTAAAGCTTTTGTTTCGGTAAGTCCTGGTTCTGCTGCAACTGTGAATAGTCTTGATCTCCTGCCTTCATCTCCCTGTGCACTGGCAATACAACCATTTCTTGCCCATGCAAGTATTTTACATGGTGCATTACTTCCACCACGTTCACAAGTTCTGATGGCTTCTCTCTCCGCAGCAGCTCGGGAATCCATATCGAGTGCACCACCTGACATACCTGTTTTCATGTTCATGGCCAGTGCCATATATTTTGAAGGAACCTCGATATTAATAATTTCCGTAGGTTGATTTTGTTGATATTGACGAGACGACGTACAGTTGGGATTATAGCCATATTGACACAGCGCCGGATTGTTTTGCAATGCTCCTCTAGTTACGGGGTCAGCAGCATAAATATTCAGGCTTGTCAGTCCTAACAATACAAAAAGCAATTTTTTCATTATGAATCCAATCTTTTATTTTTTTTAAATATTTTTAATATTTAAATGTAGAAATACTAGGATGGTTTACTTCCTTTGCCGGGTTGTCCGGGTTGTTTCATGGTATCGGTAGTTGTACTTCCTGTCTGGCTGTCACCAGTTGTCCACTTATAGCGTTGATCTAAGCCAACAGTTGCATTATCGGACGAATTACCAGCTGCATTCTGAACATTATAATTAGCTTGCCTGCTAGCACCACCATCCAAATGCGGCGGAACTTCTTGGCGATTTCCATTTCCATTGCCGATAACTGAGTAGGCGCTGAAGCTACCCATCACACCGTTAAACCACATACCTGCCATAGGCGGAGAGCATCAAACCCAAGCCCAGCTGCTGGGTAACGGTTTCCATAATGCCGGTTGTGCCTCCTTCGCCGATGACGGTTGCCACAAATTTGCCGGCTGCCGCGCCGCCGAATAAGTGGCCCACCAAGTCCATGGAAATCTCCGCCATGACGCCGAGCAGGACACTGGAGAAGATAGTAGCCAATCCGAAGTATAGCCATTTTTGGAACAGCGGAGCGGTTCTTTTGAACAGGAGGCATAAAATAAAGATGGGCGCGAAACCGACTATTTACAAAAGGCCGTCTGAATTTCAGACGGCCTTTGTGTCGATAGATTATCGATGTACGACTATTTCGATAATAGGTGCAATCTCTTTGTCACGAGAAGCAGGACACTGCTGGAGGAAGCGGCGGCGTGCGCTGATGGTATCTTGCGCGTATTTGTGGTGAATGGAATAGAACCGGTGCAGTGCAGGGTTGCATTCTTTAGGTGGCGTACCCGGAGAAGTCAGGCAGGTAATGGCCTCGCAGGCATATTTTTTATCGCCTGTCAGCAGCTTGCCGGCAATATCTGAAGCGTTGACGGCAGAGGCAGAAAACGGCATCAGGGCTGCGGTTAAAACAAAAATAGATAAATTTTTCATCATGTCGTACTCGTTAAAATAGAACGGAGAGATTAGGGGAAAGTATAGCGTATAAGAATTAGGGTAAAGAGCAACCCTCTGGCATTAAGATTCTACATTCTTTTGCGCCTGTATTAGTACAATTTTCCATAGCTGTTTGTTCGGAAACTCCTTGCTCAGCAGCACCGCCAATAATTATAGGAGTACCTTTTAAATTTCCTACGGCCGCAGCAATGCAACCATTTCTAACCCATTTAAGAATTTCACAAGAAGCTCCTTTACTACCTTTCTTACAACGTTTAATTGCTTCACTTCTTGCTTCTGCTAATGACCTATGGTTTAAAGAACCTGTAATATGACCAGCCTTTTTACTGATTGCTATAGCTCCGAACCTAGATGGGACGTGTACATCTACATATTCTATTTTCTTTTGTGGCTTAGCTACTTTTGATTGTGGAACATTATATAAAATTTGCCGACCAGAGCTATCAATAATACGACAAGTTCCAGTTGCAGGCTGATATTCGCCACCACAACCATTAGCATATATATTTAAGCTTGTTAAACTTAATATAATTAGAATCAGTTTCTTCATTACGAGTCTCCTTCTTTGGTTGTTTTTCTATTAGCTAATCCAATTTGTGTCTGTTCTTGAGTTTTTATAATATTAGTATTTGTAGGTTGCAAAGAATTCCCATATTCCGCCATTGTATATGGTGTAAAATTAGTCGAGTGATTAGAATTTTGAATCATTTTTTCACTAACCTGATTAGCTCTCTGTTCTACTTGTGATTGACTATTCATCCCCGGTGGCGTAGCAGGCTGACCGTTTCCCCAGCCCTGCATTGCATTGTATCCGGAGTAGGATGCCATGATACCGTTAAACCACATGCCTGCCATAGGCGGTACGGTAATCAGTAAGGTGGAGAGCATCAGACCCAAGCCCAGTTGTTGGGTAACGGTTTCCATAATGCCGGTAGTGCCGCCTTCACCGATGACGGTTGCCACAAATTTGCCGGCTGCCGCGCCGCCGAATAAGTGGCCCACCAAGTCCATGGAAATCTCCGCCATGACGCCGAGCAAGACGCTGGAGAAGATGGTAGCCAATCCGAAGTATAGCCATTTTTGGAACAGCGGAGCGGTTCTTTTGAATAGGAGGCACAAAATAAAGATAGGCGCGAAACCGACTATTTACAAAAGGCCGTCTGAATATCAGACGGCCTTTTGTAGATAGATTATCTATGTACGACTATTTCGATAATGGGTGCAATCTCTTTGTCACGAGAAGCAGGACACTGCTGGAGGAAGCGGCGGCGTGCGCTGATGGTGTCTTGCGCGTATTTGTGGTGAATGGAATAGAACCTGTGCAGTGAAGGGTTGCATTCTTTAGGCGGCGTACCCGGAGAAGTCAGGCAGGTAATGGCCTCACAGGCATATTTTTTATCGCCAGTCAGCAGCTTGCCGGCAATATCTGAAGCATTGACGGCAGAGGTAGAAAACGGTAGCAGAGCCGCTGTTAAAACAAAAATAGATAAGTGTTTCATCGTGTCGTACTCGTTAAAATTAAATTGGTAATTAGAGGAGGATATCAAAGGTCTTCTAAACAACAGACGGCTTTGAGTCTATTAGAATTTAGGTAGTGAGCAGCCCTCAGGCGTAGTAATTCTACATTGTACAGCTCCCGAAGCCTGACATTTCCTTAAGGCTGTCGGTTCTGCTTGACCAATAGAGGGTTCTGTTCCATAGAATGTTTTCAGTTTTTTGCCAGATTTTCCTTGAGCAACGGCGATACAGCCGTTCCTAACAGACACTCCAATTACACATGGTGCGTTACGCCCACCTTGCTCACAAGTTTTAATAGCTAGTTTCTTGGCAGCAGCAAGTGAATCCATTTCAATGGCACCAGCTGAAATACCTGTTTTAAGGTTGACTGCCCACGCCCCATATTTTGAAGGTACATTGATAACTTCTGTTTGACTCTGAGGAGAATTACTATTGGAAGATTGAGGCTTACCAACGTTATACAGAATTTGTCGGCCCGAGCTGTCAATAATACGACAGGTTCCAGTTGCCGGTTGGTATTCGCCGCCACAACCGTTGGCATAAATATTTAGACTAGTCAGTCCTAACAGTATAAAAAGAAATTTGTTCATTACACAGTCCAATCTTCTGTTTTATGAATATGAATATTTTTAATATTTAAATGTAGCAATGCTAGGATAGTTTATTCCTTTTGCCATGTTGTTCAGGTTGTTTCATAGCATCGGTAGTCGTATTTCCTGTCTGACTCCCACCTGTTGTCCACGTCTCGTGGTAATTGATGTTTGGCTGACTATTTTTGGACTCATGGGAGAAATTCTGCACATTATGACTAGCCTGCGCTTGTTGACTATTCATCCCCGGTGGCGTAGCAGGCTGACCGTTTCCCCAGCCCTGCATTGCATTGTATCCGGAGTAGGATGCCATGATACCGTTAAACCACATGCCTGCCATAGGCGGTACGGTAATCAGCAGGGTAGAGAGCATCAGACCCAAGCCCAGCTGTTGGGTAACGGTTTCCATAATGCCGGTTGTGCCGCCTTCACCGATGACGGTTGCCACAAATTTGCCGGCTGCCGCGCCGCCGAATAAGTGGCCCACCAAGTCCATGGAAATCTCCGCCATGACGCCGAGCAAGACGCTGGAGAAGATAGTAGCTAATCCGAAGTATAGCCATTTTTGGAACAGCGGAGCGGTTCTTTTGAACAGGAGGCATAAAATAAAGATGGGCGCGAAACCGACAAACAGGGAAATCGCGATACGGTACATGATGAGCATGGTGCCTGCCACGACGGCAGGACCTGCCGTACCTACTCCGGCAAACCATTTGGCTTCGGAAAGCTTATCTTCCAGATGATCATCATCTGCGGTATCGATGGCAGAAAGGCTAGATAGGACAAGTTGAGTTGTTTTCAGGTTTAAGTCGATTTTACAGCCGGTAATATAGGAGGTCTGTTCGGTCAGACACTCGCTGCCGAAATCGTTATTGCCATGCATAATTTGACTGATGCCATTGGCAAGATTATCAGTCAATACACGGACGCTAAAGCCACTGCCTAAGGAAACTCCAAGCGCAATGGCAATAACAACATAGTTTTTACCAAGGCTGAAAATAAATCCTTTGAGACCTTCCTGACTCCGGCCTGTTACGATCAGATAGCCCTGAATCATAATCCATAATGTCAGCAATGCCAAAACCATTGTAAGGGCGAGGTTTAAGTTTTTAGATAAGACTACTTCGGTAAAGTAGCCGATTCGCGCATAAAGATAGTCGCGAATGCCAGTATAAAGGAGTAAATCCATCATAATGAGAAGAGCTTTCGATTAATTTTTGTAAAACGATGAGATGATCGATTTGTCTGGGCCGTCTGAAACCGATCCGGTTCAGACGGCCTTATACTCAATTTGGTTTATAAATCGGTTTGATTTTGTTTTCGATTTTTCCCCTCTTTTCAACTTCCCTATTTGTTCTTTCTCTAAAGCGATCCGTAGCTTCAGTCAGTTTGCCGTATGTAACTCCTTTAGTGATGTTTTTGTTCAAACTGCTGCCGGTCAGCTGTTCTTTGGTCAGCATTTTGCGCATTGAGTTGTAATATGCAATCTGGCTGTCTAAAAATTCAATTTTGTTCTTGTACTGATTGTACTTGGCAATTACGGCATTTACTTGTATCTGTACATTGTTTTCGGCAGTTTCAGCTTTACCTGCCTGATTCGAGTAATTAAAACCTTTCGTGTCTTTAGACAAAGGGGTTGCAGCAGCCATTGAACTTGCTGATGTGCCTTGGGATTTTACTAAGCCATTGATTCTGTCAAAATCTTTTTTAAGATCGTCATCTATTTCAATCAAAAGGTCATATTTATTTTGTTCTAATTCTGTAATTTTTAGACAAATCGCACCCGAAGCAGGGTTGTCACGTTGTATTGCCCTACATTTTTTCTTGCGTCGTTCAAACATTCTTTTTACTTGAGAAGATTCTCGAACATTTGTATCTGCGCCTTTTAATTTGTCCAACCCCCCACGAGTGAGAGCGGATAATTGAGCCTGCCAGTTCATCAGCTGCTGGAAGGCATTGGTCATCGCTGCTCCATCAAATACAGGAATACCTGTTGCTGTTACGGATGTATTTCCCAGCATTCCTGCGCACACTAAAACTGCAGACAGTTTTCTCATTGTGTTTTTCATTTGCTTACAATCTTTCTTAAATTAAATTAAATTATTTAAACGTATCCAAGTTTTTTGTTTTTCAGTAAGGATCATCTGAAATACTTGCTGCTTTCAGACGGCCTTTGGGTTTATTCGTCTATACGACTAATCCGCGTTGCGCATCACATTGGCGCTTGCTTTCTTACCAGAACCCTTACGTTCATCGTAGAAGGTCTGTAACCAATCCTCCGGTCTTACCGCATCAATGCCGACACCAAGACGTTCGGCCGTTTTCTTGATGATGACGTCCATGATGTCGATGTTGTCGGTACTGGCGGAGATAACAGCCAATTCGTCGTCAAATCCGCGCAGGTTGAGCTGGCATACTGCGGAAGCATGGCCCTGTTTGACTAAGAAACAGCGGCTGCGCTCGTCCAGGCTTTTAATCACTTGGAACTCTGAGTCGGTCAGCTTCAGTCCATCGATGTAGTCTTTTTTATCTGCATTCGGATTTGGCAGCAGTATCATGGTAGCTGTCTGCTCAATCAGTGCTGCAGAAATATCGCTTTTGAGGGCGTCTTCCGGAGACTGGGTGGCAAAGATACCCATACCGTTTTGCTTACGGATGGTTTTTTGTTTGTTTTTGGCAAACTCTTTCAAGCCGCCTTCGCCATCAAGGATTTTCCAGAATTCATCCATGATGTAGATGAAGCGGCGACCATCGATAAGCTCTTCCATTCGATGGATAAGATAACCGATGACTGGATCGCGTACCTGTGGGTTTTCAATCACGTCGGTGTAGTCGAAGCCGATGATGTTGGCACCACTGAAGTCGATTTTGTCCTGAGGGTTATCAAAGACCCAGCCGAGACTGTTTCCTCTAGTCCATTTGCGGATATTGGCATAGAGGGAATCGTCGCCGGTATTGGGCAGCGATTTTTGGAAGTTAGAAATACTGCGCAGTGCCATTGGGGTATCAAGCATGGCTCGAACGGCGCGCAGGATATCGTCGTCTTCTGCTGCTGAATAGTGCGCCTTGCCACCTAATTGCTTCATAAGGCCACAGAGGAATTGGACATTTGCCTCTGTATTTTCGCATTGGAAGGGGTTGAAGCCGGTCGGCTGACCGCTTTCCAGCGCCATATAGGCACCACCACAGGCTCTGACGAAGATTTCGGCACCACGGTCTTTATCGAAGAAGAAGATAGTGGGTTTGGGATCGTATTTTTGTACCTGGCTGAGGAGGAAGTTGATAAGTGCTGTTTTACCGGTACCAGACTTACCAATAACCATAGTATTGGCAATGGCTTTTTCTCCTTCGGAATCTTCACCTTCGAGGGTTGCATGGAAGTTGAAATAGTAGGGCTGGCCATTGGTCGTCTGAAGAACGGTAACGCATTGCCCCCATGGATTGCCTTCACGTTTACCAGCGGCAAAGTTGTGAAGAGGACAAAGGCCCAAGAAATTTAACGATGAGAGATTGGCAATACGAGTGCGGTAGTTCCAGTTACCTGGAAGCTGGGCATAATATGCAGCGCAGACGGCCAAGTCTTCTTTGGTCGTTACGAAGCCTGCATTGGAAAGCTCGGCTCGGGCAGAGGCAATGTTTTGGGAAAGTTGCTCTTGGCTGTCGGCGTAGATAGCAAGGCTAAAATGGTAGCCGCCAAGAACGAAATTGCCGGATGCGAGCTGATCCATTGCATGGTCGAGTTCTGCAATTTGGGTAAAGGATTTGTCGCCGGAAGAGATCATCATGCCACGAGTGCGCTCGAGGGTTTTCATAGCATCGTATCGGCTCATTGGGCTGAAACTATGGGTGATGACGTATTCAACATCCAAATATTTGAGCCCGTTAAGCACGCCGGGATAGGTGCCGTCAGGGTATTCTTTAAGGTTGAGTATGGCACCGTAGTGGTTTTTACCCTCAGGAGTACGGACGATATAGTCGCCGGTTTTGGAAGAAAAGAGATGTCGACTAAGGGGTAAGTAGTTGTAAACTGGGGCTGGAAGTACGGGAACTGGCTCGTTAACGCGGTTAAGGATGTAACCGAAAAGTTCGAGGGTTTCAGAGAATACAGTCCCATTTTTACCTTCATACATACCAAGTCGGTATGGATGGTAGTCTTTGAGAACAGCCTCAAGGTTGGTTGCTAATTCATTTAGCATACCGATAGCTTGCTCCTGTTCGGCCTTCAGACGATCGATATTACCTGATTTATCAACAAACTTTTTGCCGTCAACAACTGGGCGATAAATCATGGTCAAGTAAAGCTCGTTGTTCATGAGCTTTTCTTTAGAAAGTCGGGAAAAATAGCGGTCGGAGAGGCTTTGATTGAAAGACTCTTGAAATTTTGGGCGCAAATCAATGCCGCGGTGGCGGCGAATGTCATGTACCCAGAAGGCAACATTGACATAGTCCGGAGCGCGCAAGGATTGGAGTAAACGATTAAATGTGTTGTGTTTGTGTTCGAGCTCCCATTCTTCTCGACCTACAAAAGGAAGGCCGGATAGGTGCCATGTTGTCAGGTAATCCCCCCCAGTGGTTTTGACAATGGTTGGGGAAACATGGGTGGAGAGGGATACGAATTGACTGATTGATGCGTCAGGAGTAAACATTTTATTTGTTTTTTGTGTTGAAATCGTCCGACAGACAAAAATGTCTGCCGGATGTTTTGTTGTCATTGTTTGGGAGGATTGTTGCGGTATTCGTTAGGCGAGAAGCACCATGTATCAGGAAACTCCTCTCGGTTTCTGGCTTTAAGTCTAAATTTCAGACGTAAACCTAGAAAACGAAAAATCATATCATCCCGCTTGGCCATCTGCCTCATAATCAGGATGATGAAGGGAATAGTCAATAAAAAAAACATATTGAAGTACATTCCCATCAATAATCCTGAACCGGCCCCTATAAAAAATGGCACATAAGGGACGCCTAGAAAAGTAGCCGGACGTGTACATCCTCGAAAAACGATGTTCTTCTGCATGGTGTTAATTATGCAAAAAATTGCATTGCTTGCATCATGATTGATGCTGTTTTAGCAGAACAAGAATCCGCATTGCCAACCAGCATTCTTGCAATTTGACCTGCTGCGCCAATCAATACACCACCAATCAAAATAGGAGCAACATCGGAAATACGTTTGTGCGCAAAAGCAATTTGATAGCCAGCAAAAATGATGGCGATGGTTACAACTGCGACAGACATCAGATTTAATACGGTGTGAATATTTCTGATGAATGTACAGGCACCACCACCAACAGCAGTAAAATCATCTTCTGCCAGACCTACTGTCGGTGCCAAAAATGCTGCAGCAACAAAAGCTGCTGTTGCAACATTTTCAGCAGTAAAGCGGGATTTTTTTTGAATCTGAGTGTTTTTCATTTGAAAATTCCTATGTTTATTACAGGTTGATGTGGAAAAAAACTATCTAAAAGACTGCTGCGCTATCTTTATATGTATTGCTTTTCGCTTGTGCGGTACTATTATCTTGCAAGGAGTGTTGGTTTTTAGAGACAGTGGCAGAGTATGGTTGTGGATTAGCGGTAACTGTCAAATTTGGGCGGTTAGCTTGTTGTGCTGGTATTTGGCCCATAGGGCGAGGGGTATTCACAGTATTGCTGATGACAGGAATGGCATTTTGTGGGATTGCTCTCCCTTTCCCCATGGATGAAAAAATTTTTTGCACATATCCATGCTTATAACCGGTTACAAAGTTACCGGAATAATAACAGCTGAAAGATTTACCCCAGTCTTTTGCACGATTGTAGCATTCTCGCAATATGTGCGAGCCTGCCTTGACGTTTGGGCACACTTGGAATGCATGTTCGTAGGAATGCAACCCGTATTTTTTTAAATTGTATCGGTTAACTTGAGCTAATCCTAAGGAGAAGTTAAATCCTTTTTGTTCCAACATTCTAGCAGTAGCGACTGCTTCAGCCAAATTTTTAGGCTGTCTTTGTAAGCGTCCGCCTACAACACCTATAGCGTATGGGTTGCCTGAGGATTCAACTCTCACGACATGATGCATAATATCATGCGGAACAGCTAAGTCGGCGCAGGAAAAAAACATGATGTTGAGATGAAAATATGAATTTGTATTGACGTGAAATTTAGCACAGATTAAAATAATTAACAAGATTTTAACCAATAAAAATAACCAAACATGAATTGTCTTTTCTTCATTTTTAATTAAGACGCTTTGGTTGTAACTTAAGTTGTTTTATAAGGTGCTATGTATGTTTCTTTTAAGAACGCTGTTGCTGTCTGCTAGTGTGGGCGCGCTAATGGCAGGTTGTGCAAATCAGTCTGCTCCAGATTTCCCAAGTTCATGGAAGCCATTAAATGAACTACCTGATCAGGTAACTGAGATTCCTCTTGTCAAACCTCATGTTTATCAAGTGACACGACTTGATACAACTGTAAAAGGTTTGTTGGAGCGTTGGGGAGAAGAGGCGAAGATGCCTGTTGTTTATGACTATACGCTTGATTTTACTTTGTATAAGAAAGTATCAACAATACGAAATACCGATCTTGATAATGCCTTAAGTGAATTATCTAAACTTTATGAAGATAAAGGGATGGTTTTCTATGTTCAAAATGGTGTCATTATGGCGCATAAGAGAATGGATGTTGCTGTGAAAAACAGTGGAAAGAAAAAACATGAGAGATCAGCAAAAGCTGATGTAAAAACTCAAGATTAAAATGGAAACATATGTTCAAATCAAGTAAAAATACTACTGATGGTAATATCCAAAAGGCTGTAAAAAGATCTTTGGATTTTGAAACGACCTTGGTTGATATCCGCAAAAAAAGTGAGAAAAGGGCATGGATTGTTGCCGGTATTTCTACCTTCTCTTCTTTGTGTCTGCTTGGCGGATTATTTTATATTTTGCCGCTGAAAGAAAAAGAACCTTATCTTGTTATGGCTGATGTCTATACGGGACAAGCTACTGTTGCTAAACTAGCCGGCGATTGGAATAATTTAGATATTACTAAAAATGAAGCAGTAAATAAGAGTAATATTTCCCACTTTATTATTGCTAGAGAATCTTTTGATAGTCAGATTATTTATGATAATGACTGGGCTACAGTTTATTCTATGTCGGTTGCAGGGGTATCTGACAGCTATCGCAATCTGATGAATAAAAGTAACCCGAATAGCCCATTTAATCTTTATGGGTCTGCTCAGTCAATTCGCGTTAAGATTTTGAGTATCGTCCTTAATAATAGTGGAAAGGCCGATGGTCGCGATGCTAGCGCAACAGTAAGATTCCAAAGATTTTTATTAAATAAGGGTACTGGCATATCAAGATTTATGGATAGCAATGTTGCTACTCTGACCTATACTTATAATAGCAATTTGAAGATGGATGAAAAGTATAGGTTAAAAAATCCCCTGGGATTCCAGGTATTGTCTTATCGTGTTGATCCTGATGCTAGTGAATCACCTGTTCAAGATTTATCTTCAGATTATCTTTCAGCAGGAACATCATCTGAAAGCCAAGCTCAGCAACAAGTACAAAGTGTACCTCAGCCCCAGTTAGAAGCTCCTACATCTGTAGATAATGATGTTCCTAATGCTTCTCCTATATCTGTTGAAAGTGGAAATCAATAATGTTAAGAAAAATGTTTTTAGCAACAGCAGCATCGTGTTTGTTGCAAGGAAGCGTCTATGCTGCAGCTATTCAAGAGTATACGTTTCAAGAAAATACAACTTATCCCGTTCATACGGCACAAGGCGTAGTCACACAAATTGAACTTGACTCTCGTGAAAAGGTTAAAGATTTTGGTGCGGGCCTAAGTGGTGGATGGGATTTGGTACGTAGAGAAAATGTGTTTTATCTGCGTCCAAAGGCTGATGCAGTTGATACTAATCTTATTGTTCGTACTCAGGCTCACCAATATATTTTTGAGCTTAAGGTTATGAAAAATGTTGTTGGTAATTTAGCAGAAGCTTCAGACAAAGGGGTGAATTATCAAGTTAAATTCAGATATCCCGATTCTACGGATTTCAGTCTTCGTGCTAGTACTTTGGCTGGTTATAGCCTGAAATATGATTCTTCTAAAATCTATAATACTAATTATGATGTGGCTGCAAATGAAAAATCTCGTTGGCTAGTTCCTTTAAAAGTCTATGATGATGGCAGATTTACCTATGTCCACTTGAATAAGGGCAAGTTCACAGGTGATTTTCCTGCTGTTTATGGCAGAAAATCAGAGAAAGGAGCTGAGTTTGTCTTAAACAGTAATGTTGAAGGTAATGTAGTTATTGTCCATGGGACTTATCCATTCTTAGTTTTGAGACATGGAAATGATGTGGTTGGATTAAAAAGGAATTAAGAATGTCTGATAAGCTAAATAATGAACATCACAAAGATAGTGAATCATCACAAAATTTATATTCAAGCCAATACGAACAAGAACAATTGGCGGGACTTGAGGAGAATGCTCCTCAACTAAATGCTCCTGTTGATCGCACAGTCAACAAAAAAGCTATTGCGTTTATTGTAGCTGCAGGTTTTGGGTTAGCTGGGCTAGGGGCATTTGCCTATCATCAATTTAGTGGTTCTGATGAAGCTCCCCCTCCAGAACGTCCTCAGGTAGTTACTGTACCAGATTTACCTGCTCCGGAGCCTCAAGTTACTGAGATACCTCCAGTTGACTTAGTGGAAGAGCAGAAGCCTGATCCAGAGAGTTCTAAAACTACCGAATCTGTTAAGCCACCAATAGAAATATCATCTCCACCGATAGTAGAGACCCCTCCGCCTATAATTCCTAATATTCCCGTGCAGCCTGTGGATATGTCTGCCAACACGGATTCTAAATTTGTTGAAGATGGGGAGGCTGCTCAGAAAGAGTCGGGAGCAAGCATAGCTCAAGCTAATGCTGTTCGTTATATGCATAACAGGGATAAATTACTTTTACAGGGTACTTATTTACGCTGCGTATTAGAAACTAAAATTGTTTCTGAAGTAAAAGGATTTACATCTTGTATTATCACTGAGCCTGTATATTCTGCCAGTGGAAAATATCTCTTGTTACCGAAAGGTTCGAAAGTAATGGGACAATATGGTTCCAGTAATCCTACTGGTCCGCGAATGGAGGTTATTTGGAATCGAATCATAACACCAGAAGGCGTTGATGTAACACTGGAATCTCCTGGAGTAGATAATCTTGGTGCAGCTGGCCATGTTGGTAAATTTAAGTCTCATTGGGGATCACGTTTGGCATCAGCTTTATTGATTAGTATGATTTCTGATGCTTTTAAATATGCTGCTACTGAATATGGCCCACAAGGACAAACGGTTACAACCAACACATCAACTACCACTAATCCTTACCAGAGTGATACAGCCAATACATTGAAGCAACAGGCTATCAATCAACTTGAGCGAAATAATGCTCGTCCCAATACAGTAACGATCAATCAAGGGACCTTGATTAATATTTATACTGCCCAGGACATTGATTTCAGTTCGGTTATGCAGTAATTTTAAGGGCCGTCTGTTTTTTCAGACGGCCTAATTATTATGCGTTTATCATAAAGAATAATTGCTGATGAAGCCTCTTGTCCTACTATTATCTATAGTTCTATTACCAACTGTAGTCCTAAGAGTTTGTATAGAGCGGTGTGCATGAGTATTATCAAAATAGCAAAAAATATTTAGTTCAAACATACAGTGAAACTGCCAAGGATAGTACTAAAAGAGAGTGATAAATTTCATAATACACATTAGTAGAACTAACTGAGCTTTCCATTATTACCTTAGGCTGTCTGAAAACTAATATCTTCACTAGAAATCTAAAACAATCTATTCCTTTGACTTACAGGTATTGAAATGACTCTAAAAAACAAATCTATTATTACGGTAGTTTTACTATTAATTTCTTTCATATTAGGCTGTTACCTTTCAGGCTTTATCCTGCTGCAATGGTTAGGCTTAGATAAAACGCCCTTACTACTTACAACATGGTTCAAATACTATAATACGTCGGATATTCCTCAGGTTGCTAAATATTCACTGCAAATTAAAACATCAGGAATTGTTGGATTTGGTTTTACTTTTCTGATTGCCCTGCTTGGTTTAATTCCTATTTGGCGCACTGCCTCCCAAAGTCTTCATGGGGAAGCACGATTTGCAGGGATGGCTGATTTGACAAAAGCAGGATTTTTCAAACAAACAGATACTTCAATTGTCGTCGGTAAATACAACGGCAAATTGTTACATTACAATGGCCAGCAATTCGCATTGTTGGCAGCGCCGACACGTTCAGGTAAAGGTGTCGGTATCGTTATTCCGAACCTGTTAAGTTATAAAGGATCGGTAGTTGTTTTGGACATCAAACAGGAGAACTTCAATTTAACTAGCGGCTACCGCAAAGAAGTATTAGGTCAGGAAGTCTATTTGTTCAACCCGTTTGCCGAAGATGGAAGGACACACCGTTGGAATCCGTTTACCTACGTTTCTTCTGATCCTGACCAGCGAGTATCGGATTTAATGTCGATAGCTGCAATGCTATATCCTGATGGAGATAGCCGTGATAAGTTCTGGGTAGCGCAGGCAAGAAATGCGTTTTTGGCGTTTTCACTTTATTGTTTTGATGAGCATGAAGCAATGGCTGACTTTTCTGTGGAGGGCAAAGAAAATGAGCCAGCTTGTACATTAGGGAAAATATATCGCCTTTCATCAGGTAATGGAACAGAGCTCAAGGAGTATTTTACATCTTTATCACAACAACCATATCTCAGCGAGGCTACAAAAACTGCTTTTTCCGGTTTAATCTCTCAGGAAAAAGAAACCTTTGGTTCTATCATGGGTACGTTTAAAGAACCTCTCAACCCATGGATTAATCCCGTCATTGATGCCGCCACTTCCGCTGATGATTTTCTGTTGACTGACGTACGTAAAAAGAAAATGACTGTTTATATCGGCATTCTTCCTAACAAACTTGCTGAATCAAGAGTCATTGTTAACCTCTTTTTCTCTCAACTTATCAACCAAAATACGAAAGAGCTACCTCAGGATAATCCAGATTTAAAACACCAATGTATGTTGTTAATGGACGAATTCACAAGTATCGGTAAAGTTGAAATTATTGCTCATTCTGTCAGCTATATGGCAGGTTACAACATTCGCCTATTTCCGATTATACAATCAGTTGCCCAGCTGGATGCTGTTTATGGCAAAGAATATGCACGTACTATTATCACTAACCATGCTTTGCAAATCATCTATACACCTAGAGAACAGCAGGATGCAAATGAATACTCTGAAATGTTGGGCTATACTACAGTGAAAAGAAAAAATATCAGCCGTGGTCGTGAACGTAGTGTCTCGGAAAGCGAAGAGCGCCGCGCACTGATGTTGCCGCAAGAGTTAAAGGCAATGAGCCAAGATAAGGAAATTATCCTTTACGAAGGTATGTCACATCCGGCGCAAGTGGGGAAAATCCGTTATTACCAAGATGGGACATTTACTAAACGATTGATGGGGTCAGTAAAGGTCGCCTCGTTAAAAGGAAAACGGTAATAGTAATGAAAGTTCGAGGCCGTCTGAAAATGAAATTTGCAAAATGACTAAAAAGGAATTTATATGAAGCTATTGGCAATTACAGCCATATTAACTGTATGCTTGATGACTTCCTGTACTCCGCAGATTAGTAATAAAAATATTAAGGATTCTTCCAAGATGCAGAATATAGAAAAAGAAATAACTATGGAACAAGTGCGCAATCGTTGCCGAAGTATGTTGCACAAAGTGGAAAATCGGGATGATCTAATCAAGCAGATGTATGATACGGCTTTTAAAGATGACTGCCTGTATGCAATGTATGCGCTAGAATTAGAAGATATTTGGCAAATTCCAGTTGTTGAAGGACATGTTAATAATCATTTCGAAAATTTTACTTCCCCTATTGGATTATATGTGGCAGTACGTCATACCTCATATAAAACCAGTTTCATTATTTTACCGACCAAACAATATTTCAAAGAAAAAATAAGTATTTTTCCTGAAAACAGATTTCCTGATTTTTTACCAAAGCCTAAGGAGAAAGAAATGCCTCCTGAGTATGGAGATTATTATCCACGACGTGGAACTGACCCGATTAAAGAGCTGGTTGATTACTACTGGCGTGAAAATGGTCGTGAAATAATTGCAGCAAACAACGGTTCTGGAGCAATCACATCATTTACTTTTTATAGTAATACAGAAATGAGTCCGATGGGTTATTGATACAGAGACTAATATATAATGACTAAATTAAACGAAAAAGCAGAAACTCAATTAAGAATATTAGGTTTTCATAATAAACGGTTCAACTCCACTATGTCAGAATTGGACAGGATAAAGGCAGATTATGAGCTGGTTAGACAAATTAATCAGTTTAGCAGTAACGGACAAGGTTTTTTCGAAGCTAAAGATAGCAAGAGTAATGCATACTATAACTCTAAAGATAGAAATATCTATTTTCTACCAGGTTCAAAGTATACTACTGCTACAGCAGTAGCCCATGAAATAGGACATGCATTGGGTAAATATCAGGCTAAATCAGCGAGTTATTATAATACTGCTAAAGCTTATGCTCAAGCACGAGGCTATGGAGAAGCAGAGGCAATCTTTAATGAAGCACGTATGATTGCTTATGAAGAGCGAAATAATGGAAGTGCCTATAGTACTCAAATTAGCGGTGATCTTTATCCTTATATCAAGGGTAAATCTTTTGAGCAAGTTAAGGATTTGATTGCTCGCCAAAATATGTATGGTATGCGTCCAAATTCAGAAGAAAATGAATCGATTAAATTGAGTTATTATGAAAAGGATATTTATTACTTTCTGAATACCCGTACCAATTTTACCAAAGACTTTTCTGAGGCATTCTTAAGGCCGGAAGATAAACAAGTATTTGTTAAACATATGGCAAATTATGACACTTTTGGAAATAAGGGTAACAATAAAGTCGTTGCTGATGGATCATATAGCCGTGATAGTTTATTAATAGGCAGATCTAAGACTTTCTTAAAAAGTGGTGCATATATGTATGGAGATGCCGGTGATGATATTCTAAAAGGTACTAATCAAAATGACATTTTATTAGGCGGTAGTGGTAATGATGTATTAATTGGTGGTAATGGTAATGATGTTTTAGCCGGTAATTCCGGAAGAGATAAATTATTTGGTGGTAAAGGACATGACAAATATCGTGCTGATAATTTAGATATTATCCGAGATTCAGACGGCAAGGGTGAAGTGTCATTAAATGGCCATATATTACAGGGTGGTGTACGTGATTTATCTCAACCAAACCGTTTCGTTTACCGTAGTGCTAGAATGGTATATGAATGGGATAGAAATACAGGGACATTAGATGTAAATGGTCTTAAAATTGAAAATTTCAAAAATGGTGATTTAGGAATTCATTTAAAAGAACAAAAAACAGGCCAAAAAACAGGCCAATATAATGATGTTGTTAGAGTACATTCTGCTACGGGAATAGATGGTATTAAGATTTTGCGTCAACCTCGGAATACCAACATGGCTCATACTTCAGCTCCTAGCAATGGGGATGATATGTACACTAATCAGCCTTTGAATTTGGAAGCAATCCCGCAAAATGCCCTAAATATCTATCAGCAGAGTAAAAAAATTTTTACTGAATTCTGTAATAAAAAAGATATTATCTACGATGAAAGAAGCCTAGATAATATTGCTATGGCACTGGCTGCTGAAGGGTACGCAAACAAGATGAGAGGTGCATCTCTTATTAATATCAAAGAAAATGGACATATTCTTATTGGTGATAAAGCTCCTGAATTAAGAACTGCTTCTGTGGATATGCAGAAAGCTGCGGTTACTCCGATAGAGGAGAGTATTATCAAAGTACAAACAACAACTCAGCAATTTGAATTAGAAACACAACAAAAGCAGTTAACACAAGCCAGATGGCTGAGTATTTCTTAGGCTAAAATGAAAAATACACCTAAGGTTCAAGTATTATTGTAATTAAATTTTTGAATAAACTTATTTTAAACATGGATGAATTAAACTCAACAATTTCAGCAGATTTCTTAGATTATCAATACGAAGTATTGGGAATTACCTCTTTCCTGAAAGATCCTGATGTTACAGAAATTTGTATTAATAGGCCGGGAGAGGTATTTCTTGAGACTTCTCGAGGTTGGAAAAAGGTAGAAGTAGATACGCTAAACTTTGATAGGGCACGTCAGTTCTGTACAGCTGTTGTTAATGAAAGTAATACTGGTCAACGAATTACAGAGGCAGAGCCGATGGTATCGTTGACATTCCCAACAGGACAACGTGCCCAATTTGTGATTCCTCCTGCCTGTGATGCAGGAAAAGCTTCAATTACGATCCGTTTGCCATCAAAACACACAAAGAGCTTAAGTCAGTATAGTAAAGATGGTTTCTTTAGTCAGATTATTGAGTTAAATGGAGAATTATCTCCTCAAGATAAGGAATTAGTAGAACTGAAGAACAATCGGAACTACGAAGAATTTTTTAAAAAAGCCGTTGAATATAAAAAGAATATAGTCGTTTCAGGTGCAACTGGTAGCGGTAAGACTACTTTCATGAAAGCATTGGTTAATCACATTCCTTTAAGTGAGCGACTAATCAGCATTGAGGATGCTAGGGAGCTATTTATTCCTCATGAAAATGTAGTTCATTTACTTTACTCAAAAGGTGGACAAGGTAGTTCAAATATTACGGCAAAAAGTTGTATGGAATCCTGTCTGCGTATGAAGCCAGATAGAATTATTCTAGCAGAGCTACGTGGTGACGAATCATTTTATTTTATTCGAAATTGTGCATCTGGACACCCGGGATCTATTACAAGTTGCCATGCTGGTAGCACGGAACAAACATGGGATCAATTAGCATTAATGGTAAAAGCTTCACCAGAAGGAAGTGGTCTGGAGTTTGAAGTTATTAAAAACCTGCTTAGACAGACCATTGATATTGTTGTGCACATTAAAGCTCATGCTGGACAACGTTATATTACGGGTATTGATTTTAATCCTATCAAAACTTGATATTGAACATGATGCAATTGAAGCAATATATCATTTGGATGATACAGAATGTGTGAAACATAAAAAGCAACCGTAGGTTTATGTTGTTAAGGTTGTGGCTTAAAGGCCGTCTGAAAATCTTTCAGACGGCCTTAATGCTTTACTACTTAAAACCATCAGGTTCATTTAGCGGAATTCAAACAGCTCTTGATGCAATGAGAGTGTCTTAAGACTTCCTGCAATTATGACTACCACAAAGCCATAGGCTGCGAGTTTTACTATTCTGAACGCCTTGTGCAATATGATCAGTGGACAATCTTTGAGTTTCAGAAGGAATATAGTAGAACGTAACATTCGCTTGTTGAGCTAAATCTTTCCATTGGTCGATTATTTCTGCAGATAAATTTCTATCGGCATGGAACCAGTCAATCGTTTGAAAGGCGTAAAACCAATACTGTTACTCACCCAAATTTGTTCATTTTTATCTGAAAAATTGAAGCGGCCATATGCACCATCAATTTGAATGGTATCGCTGATGTTCAAACGTTGAGGCAGACGATGGGTGTAGTCTCCCAAGTCTTTGATAATAAGATTGATTTGTTGATTTTCAGGATTCCAGTTGGAAGCGATGGTAAATGGGTGGCTTTCTCCATGTGCAGGTAAAAAGAGGAATTGACCGGCTGGTGCCTTGCCATTTTTGCGCATTCAGGGTAAGTGAAAGCAGGGAGCCGTTTTGGTTCATGGCAGTTACTGTTGCCGTTTGCGGTTTACCAATGCGTTTAAAGAGGGCGGGGAGCGAACAAATACTACCGAAGAATAGGGCGGTAGCCAGCAACCAGCCAAGTGGCTGAGCCCAGTAAGTAAAGTTTGCCAATACAATGGTGTGCCATACAAGTGCAAGATAGACTGGGACAATTAAGATGTGACGTTTGGCAAACCAACGGTAGGGAATAAGTTGGATCAGTGCGATAACCAATAAGACGACTGCAACGTAAAAAGCAATCTCACCCACTTCTTCAGCAAAATGACGCTGGGTAACCAACCAATCTTTTAAAGTCAAGACTTCCTGCATCGGCGGGCGCGGCGGCTTTTTGCCGTCAAACAGTCCGAGTTTTACCAGCCATTTGGGAAATTGCTTACTGGTCCAATGCAGGATACTGCCTGAAAGGGCAATTATGCCCAACCATTTATGCAGGCGGTACATTTTATCCAATCCGCCAAATAGTCCTTCCAACATTTTGGGATGTACTGCAAGAATCATACAAGCACTCATGGCCAGTATGCTGATGCTACTGGTGAACTGTAATAATAGGTTGCGTATGGGAAATACACCCACTTGTCTGGAAATGGCGCGGCAAACAGCCATAAAGCGAATATGCCGCCGAAAAAGATGGCTAAGGTCAGTTTGAGATTTCTCATTTTGGTTGTTCCTTATGGATGGGAATATGAAGCGGCCTGCCGTTTGCGGGGATTGTATGTGGGGAAAATTAGATGGAAATTATTGGTGTGGGTAAAGGTTTACCTGTTGAGGCCGTCTGAAAAGTACAGGCTGCTTTTTGGGTTTTCAGACGACCTCCAGAGCAGCCTGTACTCAGGTATTTTGGATTGACTAACGCGAGCTATCTGCCAAATACTTTCCGCCAGGCATTCGGATTGATTTTAAACTTGGCTTTGAACTGCAAACGTAGGTTTGCCGCACTGCCGAAGCCGCTTTGTTCGGCGATGCGTTCTATCGGTAAATCCGTATTTTCCAATAAGTCCTGTACCTGCCATAGCCGCTCTGTGGTGAGCCACTCACCGAAATTCATGCCTGTGGCTTGAGAAAAATGGCGGATAAAGGTTCGGCGGGAAACGGCTAATTTTTTTGCCAAATCGTCCAAGCGGTATGAGGTGGCAAGGTTTTGGCGCAGTTCGTCCAATAAGTGATTGATTTTGTCATCGGCGGTACGACGTTCGACAGGTCGGTGGATAAACTGTGCCTGCCCGCCTTCGCGGTGTGGTGCCGCAACCAAGGTACGGGCAAGGTCGTTGGCAACGGTTGCACCGTGGATTTTGCGGATGAGGTACAGGCAACAATCCAGCCCGCCCGCCGCACCTGCCGATGTTAAGAAGTTGCCGTCTTCCGCATAAAGGCGGTTGGTATCCAGATGAATTTTGGGGAAACGGCGGACAAAGTCGTCTTCGGCAAGCCAGTGGGTCGCGGCGGTTCTGCCGTCTAAAAGTCCTGTGTAGGCAAGGGCGTAAGTGCCGTAACATAGGGCGGTGATATGCGCACCACGTTTCGCTGCCCGCTGTAAATTCTCAGCCAGTTCCGGCGTCGGGGTTTCTTCAATATTGCGCCAGCCTGCGATGACGATGATGTCGGCTTCTTCCGTCAAATCCAATCCGCCGTGTACGGGAATGCTTACGCCCAGTGCCGTGATAACGTCTTGGCCGTCGTCGGAACAGATTTTCAGGTCAAAGAGTGGATTGTCCCGATAGGCCGTCTGAAAAACAGAAAAGGGAATGTTGAAGACAAAATCATTCATGCCCGATTGAGCATATAGCACGATTTTTGGGACAGTTTGATTTTGGCGAAACTCGTTATGCTCGTTTTCAGACGATATTTTGGCACTATCCTTACGTTTATTGGCAATATTGCCTATTTTAGCCGATGCACCTGCTGCTTAAAATACGCTCCATGATTTTTTAAGGAGCAACATCATGAAATTCAAGCAATTTATTCTTGCCACTGTTTTGGGCGCGACAGCCTTTTCCGCTTGGGCAGACGATTCATACCAACATATCCGTAACGCTACTGCCAAAGTCGAATACGCAGGACAGACGTTTTTGATTGACCCTTTTTTCGCCCCCAAGCATTCCATGAACGGCTTTGCCGGCACGTTCAATAACCAAGCCAAAATGCCGCTGGTCGGGCTGCCAATGAGTGTGAATAAAATTTTGGACGGTGTGGATGCAGTTATCGTTACCCATACTCACGAAGACCATTGGGACGAAACCGCCGCACGTTCCATTCCGAAAAAACTGCCCGTATATGTGCAGCACCAAGCCGACGCGGCAAAAATCCGCAGCCAAGGCTTTACTGATGTACGCGTGTTGAACGGCAGCACTGTCTTCAACGGCGTAACCATCAGCAAAACCGGCGGCGTACATGGCACAGAGGCAATGTATGCCAACCCTCAGCTAGCCGAAATCTTAGGTGATGCAATGGGTGTAGTATTCCAAAGCAGCGGACACAAAACCGCTTATATTATGGGTGATACTGTGTGGACGGCAGATGTAAACAAAGCATTGAACCGCTACAAACCCGATTATCTGATTATGAACACGGGCTACGCGCTGATTTCAGGCATTTCAGACGGCATTATTATGGGGACGGCTGATGTATTAAAAGCCAGCCAAGTCATGCCTAAAGCCAAAATCATCACCGTACACATGGATACCGTGAATCATACCGCCGTCAGCCGCGCCGATATGCGTAAATTTATACGCGGTCAAGGCATTGAAAGCCGTGTGAACGTTCCGGAAGACGGAGAAATCGTGAAACTGGATTGATAAACGACACATTACCCTAAGCAGCCTGCACCTTGTTTTTCAAAGTGCAGGCTGCTTTATTTTTTCGCTGCTTTTGTTAAACCGTCCAACCATGCTTGATGGCCGTTTACCATTGGATTTGGCACAGTTTCTGCCAAGCCTTTGGCGAGTTTGCCGATTTGGCTTTCTTCGGTTAATACACGCACGCGGTTGTTAGGCAGGCTTTCTAAAATCCAAGCGCCGAAAATTAAAGTGGTGGTGCTGGCGATTAACGAAAGCATCGTACAAAATCAGCTTGAACAGCAGTAAATTGACTTTGCACTGGTGACACCAGACTTCCAAGCACCGGATATTCACGCAAAAAATTTGTATGATGAACGCTACATCTGTGCCGTTCGCCGCGATTACCCAATAGCCCAACAAACAGAACTTACCCTTGAGCAATTTTGTGAGTGAGAGCAAGCCTTAATTTCCTATCATGGCGGCAGCTTCAGCGGTGTTATTGACCAAGCCCTGAAAGCGATGTGGCTACAAAGAAATGTCAGCCTATCGGTACAAAACTTTATTGTTTTGCCTGAATTACTAGAACAAAGCGATTTATTGGTAGTCGTGCCTGAGCGCTTGATTATTCATTTAAACAATTTCAAACACTTTGAACCGCCCCTTGAAATTCAAGGCTTCACCAAAACCCTTATTTGGCACGAACGGACACATAAAGATCCTGCATATCGCTGGGTTAGAGAGTTGATAGAAGAGGCTTGTTTGGTTGAAGAGAAATAATGAATGCTAATTATAGATATGAGAAATTTTCCTTTATGGTCTGTAAATAACGTGTAGGTGAATGCACTTTTAAAATATGCAGTAAAAAGGCATAATTTAAGACCTCATTTTTCAGAATTATTTGTTGTAGGAGCAAAAAGATGAATATTTTATTATTGGATGGCGGTAAAAATTTCGGCCATTCACATGGCGAGTTGAACCACACGCTTCATAAAAAAGCGAAAGAAGTTTTGGCCGCACTTGGACACAATGTAAAAGAAACCGTGATTGATGCCGGCTATGATGTTGAAGCAGAAATTGAAAAATTCTTATGGATAGATGCAGTGATTTGGCAGATGCCAGGCTGGTGGATGCACGAACCTTGGACAGTGAAAAAATACATAGACGAAGTATTAACCGCCGGACACGGCAAGCTTTACCATAGTGATGGTCGCCATCGTGTCAATCCGACTGAAGGCTACGGCACAGGTGGCTTGTTGCAAGGCAAAAAACACATGCTTTCACTTACTTGGAATGCGCCGATTGAAGCTTTCACCCGCGAAGGCGATTTCTTCGAAGGTAAAGGCGTGGATGCTTTATACATGCACTTCCACAAACTCAATGAGTTCATCGGTTTGACCCGTCTGCCGACATTCTTATGTAACGATGTGATCAAAAATCCACAAGTAGAACAATACTTATCCGATTACCAAGCACACTTGGAAAAAGTGTTCGGCTAATGGCAAAAAAGGTGGGTAAAAATGCCCACCTTTTTTATTATCGTTGAATAGTTGTGATCATTGTAAATGAGCCACATCATTAAGTTGCTCAATATGAAAACCGCTTTCACTATCGTATTTCACAATACTGATCGAAGTATTCAACAATGACACGGATTTACCCTCATCACGATGGTTTTCCCAAGTCGCTCCGTCTAGTAAGGATAATAAAAGCCGCAAGGTATGGCCATGCGATACCACTAAAATATTGGCTCCCGATTGATGTACCTTAATGATATCGTAAATAGCGGCCATTGCACGTACTGCTAATTGTTCAAAGGTTTCGCCACCATTGCTTAATGCTTTATAAGATGCCGGGTCATTGGTCAGTTGTCTGAATTCGGTTAACTTCCGCAGGTCAGCGATCTGCATACCTTCCCAACTTCCAAAAGATTGCTCATTTAGTCCACAGTGCTGAAAAAGAGGAATAGGACGCTGACCGATAATATGGCCAGCCGTATCAATGGCGCGTTGTAAAATACTGGAATAAGCAGCGGTAAATTCTACTTGTTGTAGCGCCGCCCCGGTTTTCTGAGCTCCTGCAATCCCTTGTTCGGTCAGTGGTGAATTACCGGATCCCTGCAAAAGCCCCTGTTCGTTCCATTGGGTACGGCCATGGCGAATAAAATAAAATGTGAGCTGTTTTGACATCATAATTCCTTGGAGAACGGGAAGTATAGGGTATAACTAACTTATGATGCAAAGGCCGTCTGAAACGATAATTTCAGACGGCCTTTTTACTTTAACGTGTGCCGTTTAGATACGGTCGTGCCTGGAGGATAACAAGCTTACCATTGTCAAACGCCCATTCGATATCCTGCTCGCCATTAGCAAATAGCTGTTTGATTCGTTGGCCGGTTTGGTCAAGGCGACGTATTTGTTCTTGATTCATCACGTTGCCACTGGTTACAGGCACCTCCCGTACTCCACCGTTTTTATCCAGTTGCAACGCTGTGGTTTCATTAGAGGAGCTGAGACGTTGTACAGAATCATTGCGACGGTTATAGACCACCTGTTCGGCTACCCGTTTGCCTTCAACGACACGAATACCCAACCCGCGTTTGGCGGCAATGTAGGAGCTGTTTTTCTGAGCAGTATCATAGGGATTGATGGTAACCAACACGCCTGAGAGATCTGCATTGATGCTTTGTTGCACAAAGACACTCATTTTCACGCTATCGTGAGGCAGTCCGGCAATACGGCGGGCTTCGTATGCGCTGTAATTGAAGACGGAAGCCCAAGATTGCTTCACCGCTTCGACCAACGCGTTTTCATCGGTCACATTTGGCACGGTGGTGTACAGCCCTGCGCCGCTGAAATTGGGCAGGTCTTCGGAATTAGAGGAGCTGCGGACAAACACGCCTTTGCTGTTTAATTGATTGCGCCATTTTTCAGCCCATCTATGTTTCCATTCCAACGGGATTTCGGCATCGGTAATTTTTTTCTGCAGCGTGAGTAAAGCAGTGCGGCGCTTGCGGTTGTCTCCATCACTTTGCGTTTCGATTTGTGCCAGTATCGTCGCGTTAATACCCAGCCTATCCATCATGGCTTGATAGTAGGCAAAGGGAATGCAGAATCCGTCAGGTACATTACTGCCTGCAATATGGGCGCGGATATGGCCGAGGTTGGCAGCCTTACTGCCGCAGTAACGGCTGTCATCATGGCGCAGGTTTGTCAAAGCCCGAAGGCTGTAATCGGAAACATCGGGTTGGGGCAGGGTAAGGCCGTCTGAAAAGCTTTTGCTGGTAGTGTTCCGGTTGGTTTGGACAATTCGGTATTGCTTAGCAGTCGCTTCAAATTCAATACGATGGCCAATATATGGGGCTAGGATTTTTTCTGCGTCTTTAAGGTAAATATTGGGAATCCCCCAGCCGCGTGCCAATACATTCACATGCGATAGTGCAGTAGATGGTTTCTCACTAATAATCCCCACCACAGGTGGCAGCTCTAGGGGAACCTCTTTCAAAATAATAATATCATCGGCACCGACATTATAAAGATCATCTTCTTTGGCAATAACGCGTAATGTGCCTATCGCTTTACCTTGGTTTAGAGGCAGGTAGGGGAAATTTTTAATCAAACTTTCTTGGGTAATAAAAGGAACTTTGCTTTGCTCGGCAACGGTTTCCTGCCATAAAGAATTGGTTTTATAACGCAACGGAGCGTAGAAACTGTTTTTCAGACGGCCTGCCGCCAATTTCAACAATTCAGGCGTGATTTTGTCTCCTTCCCAAAACTCATAAACATATTCCTGAGTACTATTCTGCCAACTGATCGTACCAAACAGATAACGCCGGTTAGGACTACGGTATTGTTGATTCAATTCAGTTTTTGACAGCATGGGTTTCAAGATAGTAGCCAGATAGTGCTCATGCAGCCGAAATTTGGGAGTATTGATGTAGTCGGTACGGTTATTATCTTCACGATCGATGAGGAAAAGGATATGAGGAATTTCATATTCACTACCTTGTTCATAGATACGCGAAAGTAAGTCAAAATCAGCCTGGCTTTTGATTGCAGATAACGCAGGAACTTGTGTTTTAACTGGAGTGACTGCAGTTTGACGCTTTTCAGACTCGTAATAAGAAGGCTTACGCGCCGTTGGTGCAGCCGTATCGACTGTCTCAGCTTCAGGACGGCACGCTGAAAGTAAAAACAATATTGGGAGGCAAAAAGCAGGTTTCATGATGTTGTCGGTTATCCAAATCAGATGAAAAGAAATATACCTATTGTAAAAATCTAAATCAAACTGTTTGTTGCCTGGATAAATCAGTTTTATCATCTGATATTAAATAGGCCGTCTGAAATTACGTTTCAGACGGTCTTTTAGATTGTCAACACTCCTAAAATATTCATGGACCTGAATACTTTAAAACAAGTTATTGAAATTTAGAAGAAGGAAGAAGAAATAGAAAAAACGATGAGTAGGATAAGGTAAAGTAGAATTTCCAATATTTCTTAAATATTACCATTCAGACTGTATTTTCCCCATTAATCACTATCTATTTACCATCAGTATCATCTTAGTTAAGATGTCTGAATATTGTTATAAACCACAATTTAGAGTAACGTGTAAATACGTTGAAGCATCAGACAATCAACGAACATGAATGTATCCTGATCAAGTTATCTTAAAGTAATATTTAATTTGCTCATGATATTGAATAAGGACTTTACTGATGAAACCTTTTATCCTGCTGCTATCTGCAGCTTTATTGTCAACTTTTAGCCTAAATGCTTGTACGGATAGAAATAATATGAGTGTCCAAGAACAAACAGAAGCACGTTTCAAATTGAACCCCGAGCCGAAACAACCATACAGGATTAAGGTTAAGATTAATAATGCACCGGGGCCGATGAAACCTATAAACGATATGTATATTGGTTATGCAGCAAGAAATTGTTCTTATACCATTAGTCGGTTGGCAGGTGCGAAGGCATCTCCTGAAAAAAATATTCCAATCAAAATGAATTTGGTCGGACATGATGAATACGAAGTACTCTTCTATGCTGATGCTGTACTGGATGAAGATTATTTCGGAGAAGGTGTCTGCCAGTGGAAGCCTGAAAATTTTGGAGCTTCATTTAAGGCGACTGGTAAAAAGGAAGAAACTGAATTCAATATCAGCGATGTAATGGAAAATCTTGAAAAAGAAAAAACACTGACCAAATATTATTGGAAGCGAGGGTATCCGTATGATAAAAATGAAGATGGTTTACCAGATGAAAGAATAGCCCCTGATTTTGGGGAAAATACTTTGGAAGGTTATGGACCGGGACCTCATAATGTCAATGATTTTTTTAGTATTACCGTTACTTTAGAGGAAATTAAACCATGACCCAACTAAGCAAACAAGAACATGCCGACCTTGCCCAAGATTCCTATGAAAACCATGTGGTTACTCTCTAATAAAACCTTAGTTAGATGTCTGTACCAATGAGATTGTTGTCGCTTATAGGGGGGGGAGACGTCATCGACAGAGAAAACAGTAAAGAACTAGTAGTCGGTGGCGAAAGAATGTTATGGCTTGAAGGTGGTCTCAGATTGAAGGGCCCAAAAAATGTGGCATGGTTCTGGGTGTAATTTGACGGCTGCTGCCTATGATTTAACAACCAATTTGACTTATCGTGAAGGCGAAATCATCAAGTTTTATGCCCGGAAAGGTAGCAATACGACTGACCTTATTCAGTTTACCGTTATCAATACTGCACTGGTAATGGGTGTCCATGCCGATACCACTGACAATACGGTAACAGTTAAAACCATTATGCCGACAGAAAAAGGGGATATTGCCGATATGGTTAAAATTGTGAGCAACCAATTTGATTCTGGTATTAAGGTTGGCGATATAGCTATATTGACAGAGGATGCCGTAACGGGGATGTCGGCTGAAAAAGCAACTGCTGTAAAAAGGCGGCTCATACCGACTACGAATATAAAAAATCTGCAATGGCTGGCTGCGGGAGCGGTGAAGGCTATGGATTTTTCAGACGGCCTTATTGACCGCAGTTACATTCCCGAATATGCCAAGAACACCCAATTTATTCGTGGTCAGCGCCGTCTGAATCTTTATGCTTACGATGCCGACATTACTATGTGGCAGACAAGCACTAGATACAGTATCCGTTTTACCCGAGGAAATTCCGCCAAAGGCGCCCTTGAATACGCAATCGGTTATGCCAAATCCCAAGTTTCCAAGGTAAGGGTCAGCACTAATTGTAGCCTGATGAAATAGAGTAGGGCAAAGATAGTGAATTGTGCCAACTTTGTTTAAACTTATTCAAAACCGATTAGATGGTCTTATTTTCATTAATTCTATCTTTTTTCTCTCTACAATTAGTTATTATCACTTATAACTACTGTCAATCCCTGCATTTTAGTTTCCACCGGTTCTCCTACTTTTTTCAATCTTTCCTTAATCATGTGAGAACCTTTTCTTTTTCAGTCAATGACGTTATTTATTGGAGAAAAGTTTTCACTATCAGCCTTAACAATCACTATTAAAATGCGCGCCAATATTTTGCCGTCTAGCGTATGCGGCTTGGGCGACGGCGAGGCTACATTCGAGTAGGTTACGGTTTTCGTATTCAGACGCGGTGTGTGGTTTGGCCAGGTTTTGCTTCCAAAGCCGAAGTTGGGCGATAGCATGGCGCAGGCCGGTATCGTTGCGTAGGATACCCAGATGACGTTGGTTGAACGTCTGCAGGACGGGGCGGCTGAATGTGTTTTGGAGGCCGTCTGAAAAGATGCCTGCTTCGGCGGTGGGGTTTTCAGACGACCTTTGGGACGGTGCAGTTTGGGATGCTTGTCCGTCCGCGATGGTTTGGGCGGCAAGCCTTGCGGTAACGACGCATTCGAGCAGGGAGTTGCTGGCGAGGCGGTTGGCTCCGTGCAAGCCGGTGCAGGCTGTTTCGCCTAAGGCATAGAGCTGTGGCAGGGAGGTTCTGCCGCTGGGGTCGGTTTGGATGCCGCCGCAGGTATAGTGTTGCACGGGGCGGACGGGGATGGCTTGGCGCGTGATGTCCAAGCCGCATTGGGACAGGCAGTGCCGATGGATGGACGGGAAATGCTGGCGGACGAACGCTGCGGGTTGGCGGCTGATGTCGAGCGAGACGAAGTCTTGCGTTTGCTTGGCGATTTCGGCGGCGATGGCGCGGGCAACGATGTCACGCGGCGCGAGTTCGGCGCGGCGGTCGTAATGCGGCATAAACCGTTCGCCCGATTGGTTGGTCAGGATGCCGCCTTCGCCGCGCACGGCTTCGGAAATCAGGAAGGTGCGGCCGTTTTCAGACGGCCTTGCCAAGCCTGTGGGGTGGAATTGGATAAATTCGAGGTTTTCGACTGCGCAGCCTGCGCGTATTGCCATGGCGATGGCGTCGCCCGTGCATTCGGGCGGCGTGGTGGTGGCGGCGTAAATCTGTCCCAAGCCGCCGCCCGCGAGTACGGTATGGCGGGCGCGGATGCGGTAGGTTTCTTGCGTTCGGCAGTCGAGGACGGTCAATCCGCACGCCGCGCCTGATTCGGTTTGGATGTCCAACGCCATCTGCCGCTCGCAAATGCGGATGTTCGGGCGGCAACGTATTTGGGCAATCAGGCTCTGCATGACGGCTTCACCTGTGTAGTCGGCGACGTGGGCGATTCGGCGGCAGGTATGCCCACCTTCGCGCGTCAGGTGCAGGTCGTTATTATTTTGGTCGAACGCCACACCCTGCGCCAGCAGCCATTCGATTGCCGGTTTGCCCTGCGATAAGATGGTACGGACGGCGGCTTCGTCGCACAAACCTGCACCCGCTTCCAAAGTATCGGCGACGTGTTTTTCGATGTTGTCCTCTCCCGACCACGCCGCCGCAATCCCGCCTTGCGCATGACGGCTTGCGGTGTCGTCCAGCCGGTTTTTGCACAAAATGACGATGCGGAACGATTTAGGCAGCGACAGGGCGAGCGTCAGTGCCGCCAGCCCGTTTCCGGCAATCAATACGTCGCAATCGGTTTGCATGGTGTTGTCCTTGTTTGAGAGGTCGTCTGAAACGGCAATATTGACGGCAAATCAGGCGGGACCCATGCCGTTGAACACATCTTTTTTCTTCAGTCCTGCCGCGAAGTCGAGCATACGCTGCAAAGGCAGTTTGGCGGCTTCGCCCAGCTTTCTGTCCAACAGAATTTCGTTGTGTCTGCTTGTCAGGGCGTATTTGATGCCGCCCAGCGAATTCATCGCCATCCACGGGCAGAACGCGCAGCTTTTGCAGCTTCCGCCGTTGCCTGCCGTCGGCGCGGCGATGAATTCTTTGTCGGGTGCCTGCTTTTGCATTTCGTGCAGGATGCCCAAATCGGTCGCCACGATGAATTTTTTTTCGGGGCGCGATACGGCGGCTTTGAGCAGTTTGCTGGTCGAGCCGACCACATCGCCCAGTTCGATGACGCTTTGCGGCGATTCGGGATGAACCAGCACCACGGCGTCGGAATGTTCCGCTTTCAACGCCGCCAGCTCCTGCCCCTTGAATTCGTTGTGGACGATGCACGAACCCTGCCACAGCAGCATATCCGCGCCCGTTTCGCGGCGGATGTAGTCGCCGAGGTGGCGGTCGGGTCCCCAAATCAGCTTCTCGCCGCGCGATTTCAGATACGACACGATTTCCAACGCCACCGAAGAGGTTACCACCCAGTCGGCACGCGCTTTTACGGCGGCGGAAGTGTTGGCGTACACTACGACCGTACGGTCGGGGTGTTGGTCGCAAAACGCTGAAAACGCTTCTTCGGGACAACCCAAATCCAAAGAACATTCCGCTTCCAAATCAGGCATCAGCACTGTTTTTTCAGGGCAGAGGATTTTCGCGCTCTCGCCCATGAAGCGCACGCCCGCCACCACCAGCGTGTCGGCTTCGTGTTCCGCGCCGAAACGCGCCATCTCCAACGAATCGCCCACGCATCCGCCCGTTTCCAAAGCCAAATCCTGAATCAGCGGATCAACGTAATAATGCGCTACCAAGACCGCGTTTTTCTCCTTCAACAAAGCCTTGATTTCATCTTTCAGACGGCCTGCCGTCTCGCGGTCGGGCGTGTCGGCAACCTTCGCCCACGCCTGACGGATTTGGCAGGCGGAAGTCGGCGTTTGGATGAGGGGCATATCGTAATCGAACGAGCGGCGGGCGGCGGTTTGCATGAGACTTCCTTATGGCTGGTTTTTCAGACGGCATGAAGGTTTGCCGTTTATATTTTGAAATAGTTTTTATATTATGCTCAACTTGAGTATAATATGCAAGATCGTCTGAAAACCGCTTTGGTTTACAATAAGGTTTTCTATTGAATGAAAGCCACGCATGGATGCCTATCCTGAAACAGCGGCCAATCCGCAAAGTATCGTCGAGCTTGTTCCTGTACTGATCGCCATTACAAATGGCAGCTTGAGGGTTTTGACAGTTGCCCAAGGAGAGCTATTACCCAATGGCTTGCTTGCACCACTTCGCCACTCCTTGCAGGCAGGGGTCAGGATGTGGGTCGCCAAGCAGACATCTCAGCCTATGGGTTATGTAGAACAGCTTTATACGTTTGTCGATACGCGCCGCCAAAACGAGCAAGGCCTGCCTGTCTTATACGTCAGCTATTTGGGACTGGTGCGCGAAGCGGCCGACAGCATTCTTCATCCCGATGCGAAATGGCAGGACTGCTACTGCTATTTTCCGTGGGAAGATTTGCGTGCTGACGGCGGGCAGCGCGACGCCATCGTCAGCCGCCTGCGCATTTGGGCAAACTCGGCGGATACGGAGGAAGTGCGCCAGAAGCGGCTCAAGCGCATTCATTTGTGCTGGGGGGTAGAACCTGAAAACTGGTCGGAAGAATACGTTTTGCAACGCTATGAAATGCTGTATGAAAGCGGCCTGATAGCGGAAGCCACCGAGCTTCAGGAAAACTTCGACTTCGCACTCACGGGGCAGCCCATGCGCCACGACCACCGTCGTGTACTGGCGACAGCCTTATCCCGCCTACGCGCCAAAATCAAATACCGTCCCGTGATTTTTGAACTGATGCCGCCCGAATTTACACTGCTGCAACTGCAAAACAGCGTCGAAGCCATCAGCGGCAGATTGTTGCATAAGCAAAACTTCCGCCGCCAGATTCAGCAGCAAAACCTCATCGAGCCGTCGGATACCGGCGTATCAGGCAGTAAAGGCCGTCCTGCACAGCTTTACCGATTCCGCGACGATGTCCTGCCCGATCAGCTGATTTCTGATATCGGACTGCCGCTGGGCAGTCGCTAACTGATTTTCAGACGGCCTCAAATTAAATTTTGCCCCATCGGGCAATATCAATATTTTTCAACAAAGGAACCTTCATGTCGTCTGAGAATAGTCTTCTACCTCTACCCGATACCCTGTTGCGCCCCATGGTAGAACAAGCCTTGAGCGAAGATCTGGGCAGGCGAGGAGATATTACGTCCGCAGCTGTCATCGCTCCCGATAAAACTGCCAAACTTTTCCTGAACAGTCGTGAGGACGGCATAATCGCAGGCATGGACTTGGCGCGTCTTGCCTTTCAGACGATGAATCCGTCCGTCCGTTTCCAAGCTGAAATTCAAGACGGGCAAGCCGTTCGCGCAGGTCAGACGCTTGCCGCCGTCGAAGGCAACGCCCGCGCGCTGCTCGCCGCTGAACGCACCGCGCTCAACTACCTCACGCACTTAAGCGGCATCGCCACCGCCACCGCACGTGCCGTTGCCGAAGTCGCTGAATACGGCACAGACATCGTGTGCAGCCGCAAAACCATCCCACTGCTTCGCGTCCTGCAAAAATACGCCGTCAGGGCAGGCGGCGGCGTGAACCACCGCATGGGCTTGGACGACGCCGTGCTCATCAAAGACAACCACCTCGCCTATTGCGGCAGCATCGCCCAAGCCGTGCAGCAGGCAAAACAGGCTGTCGGACCGTTGACCTGCGTGGAAATCGAAGTGGACACGTTGGCACAACTGGACGAAGCCATCGCAGCGGGCGCGGAACGGATTTTGCTGGACAACATGGACGACGAAACCCTGAAAGAAGCGGCAAACCGCTGCCACACGCAAACCGCCCACCCACACACCGTCTATTGCGAAGCATCGGGCGGCATCGGCTTCGATCGCTTATGGAGCGTAGCGCAAACCGGCGTGGACGGCATCGCCCTCGGTTATCTGACCCACAGCAGCCATTCGTTGGATATAGGATTGGATTTCGTGGCTTAAATTTCGAGTTTGCTATAAAGCAAAGGCCGTCTGAAATATAGACGTTTCATTTTCAAGCAGCCTTTTTGCTTCCAAAGCAGAAGATATAAAAATTATGCAGGTTAGCTTCAACTTTCATATAACATAAAAGAGTAGGGCATAACTAAGCCATCATGAAAAAAGCCGTCTGAAACCCAATGTTCAGACGGCTTTTTACTCCCAAAATGATTAATTGATCATTACCATTTTCCAGTTATCCCAATACGGATTGTCCTGCCCGGTGCGGGCATATAGGAGCGGCTCATCGGGTCGAGGTAGTAGCGGTTGGTCAGGTTGCTGCCCACAAGCTCGGCGGTCAGATTTTTGCCGATTTTGTAGCGCAAATAGGCGTCCCATATGGCGACAGGCTGCCAACGCATGGTATCTGTATCCGCTTGAAGATTATAGTCATTGATACGGTTTAATTGATCGTAATATGCCTGCCATACCGTACGGCGGTTTCGATACACACGGCTGTGATAATGGAAGCGGATGCCGCTTTCCAGCTTGTTACGGAAGAAGCGTCCGCCCAAATCAGCATCAATCGACCAGCGCGGTTGAACCATACTGGCAAGATAACCGTTATCGGTCAAACCGCCGTAATTGCATTCGGGCGCGGGAATAAATCCGCCGCCAGTCAAGTAACTGGAATCATGTACACTGGAAACGGAAAAAGATTTGTCGCAAACTTTGTTTTTGAGCGTACGCAATACGCCGACTCCTCCAAAAAACCTGCCGCTGTCGAAGCGTGCCTGTAACTCCACGCCGGTACGGATTTGTTTGTCGAATTGCTCGAATTCAAAATTCTCGTCCCTGTCGATGATATTTTTGGTTTTGTTGCGGAAGTAGTTGATGCGGAAATCCGCATTTTTCATTTTTGGAAACAGTCCAGTTAAATCATGAATGTAGCCGACTTCCCAGTTTTTGGCGTGTTCGGGCTGCCAACCGTATCCCATTCGTGCAAATGAACCCGCAGCAGTCGAGAAGCCATAAGTCCCCTCAAATATGCTGGGGAAACGTAGGGATTCGGTATAGCGCAGATAGGCTCGGGCATTATCGGTAAAATTGACGGCGGCTGAGAATGCAGGAGCCCATCCGCTGCCACCCTGTTTGTGGGCGCGCTGCAGTTCGTTAGGTGTAATAGGAGCCCTATACATTCTTAGAATGTCATAATTAGGTATATATTTTTGAACTACGCGCGGACTGTCGGGATTGCTTGGATCATAAGCAGGATTGACGGCTTGACTATGCAACTCGGGAATAGCAAACCAAGGATGATTGGCAGGATTCAGACGACCTTTGTCGTCTTTCAGCCAATAGTATTTCAGCTTATCCAGCCTTGGTCTGTTTTCGTCATGAAAGGGAGTAAGATTTAATATTGCCACCCCTCTATCATCTATTACGATACTGTCTCTTGCCGCATTGAATTCGTCATTGTTAACCGCATTCAGATAATCACGATATTCCTGCTCGGTTGCTACACGGGTAAACTGAAATACCTGACCTCGATTGACTTGTAAGGGATTGTTGTATTTGTCAAATCCGGTTTTTAACCGCTCGTTGTCGTCCTGTATCTTGAAGTTGGTATAGCGCGCTCCTGCCGTCAGAGTCAGCCAGCTCATCGGCTGGTAGCGGAAATTGAAACCAAAATTCCATTCTCTGCGCCTACCGTTTCTCGGCTCGCCGAATCTTGTCAGCTCGGTATTGGTAACCAATTGCTTTGCTTCTATTTCCTCCCTGTATTTGTCCAAGCCGTCATGGCTCAATTCTTCTGAAAACTCATTGCGCGATCTCAATTTTTCATTCTGGAAGTCACCTATCAGAGTCAACGTCAGCTTGTCATGCAGCTTCATGCGGTTGGAAAAATTGAAACCGTTACGGGTATTGTTAGCATAGTAGGCATTGCCCTCTATGGTATTGAAGCGTCCGTTGGTATTCGGAAGCTGTTCGACGACATTCGGTTTTTTCGTGTAACCCAATGCCTCATACATGCGCTTGGTTTCTTCATTGTAGGTATTCCAGCGACTCATCACAGTTTTCCACATCATTAAATTGTCCACCCTGTCTTCATACAGGGCGTCGCCGGGCGAACCGCCTGCAGTATTGGTTTTGGATTTGGTACGGGTCGTCCACAATGACGCATCGAAATCTATCCAACGGCTGCCTTCGGGCTTCCATGAATAGTCGATATTGTAGGAACGCTGTTTCACCCATGCCCTCGGCCACTCCGCAATTTTATTTAAATTGTCGGGCGTACTGAAAATCGGGCCGATGACGCGGGAAGGCATGATTTCGCCGAAAGTGGAGTCGGTATGGCGCAGGCCGAATTTGAGCGTTTGGCGGTTCGGCAGGCGGAAGGTGGTTTTACCCAGCCATGATTTATTTTCCAGCGAAGTATTGGTTACCTCTCCGCCCGGATGATAAAAAAGTCCGATACGGGCAATATCGGGTGCACCCAGCATGGCTTCACTACCGTAAAATTTTTCGCCTCTTGCAGCGGCATCTGCAATCTGCCTGTTTAATTCATTGACCGTTTCCATTGTCCAAGGACCGATATAGCCGTAGCGCTCCGCCTCTTTTTTGCCGGAAAAATAATTGCCTTTACTGCGGTAGGCATAGGCGAGCATGGCATCGAAATTGTCCTGCTTGGTGGCGGCGGCAATGCGGTAGGCTTTATCCTCCCCAAATCTATTGCGTCCGCTGAAACGTTGATTGACGCGGTCGGTATCATTCAACATCGCCCGCCAAATACCGCCAAGCGCGACAGCAGGTGCATCCAATGTCCGATAATCAACTGATTTTTCATAGACATTGGTACGCTGCTTGATAGAATTATTGGCAGCTTCCGCCTTCACTTCAAAGCCGTATTTCTGCCCTTCGGGGACAATATCGTCGGCATCGATGGTTTTCAGGGCGACGGAGCCGCCTATGCCGCTTTTCATATCACGGCTGAACGAGGGGCCTTTTTCGATGGAAACGCTGCTGATGATGTTGGGGTCGACGTAGTTGCGGTTGTTTGCGCCTGCGTAGCCGCGCCAGACGGTAATCGCCTGCTCCGTGCCGTCGATGGTAACAGGAATCCGCCCCTGCCCCTGCACGCCGCGTATATTGGGATCCAGCGCGCCGCTGTTGCGCGCGTCACCGCTGTACACGCCGGACATACCGCTCAAAAGGTCGGATACGGTGTTGCCCTTGAAGGTTTCGACTTCGTTTTTGCTCTTGTAAAGATTGACGATTTCGCGGGTATAGACGCGGTTTTTACCGATTTCGTCTTTATTGCGTGTGCCTTTGACAGTTATGGTATCGAGAATAACTGTCGAATTATCTGCAGCATAAACGGCAGGGACGAAACCAATGGCGGCGATGCAGGCGGAGAGGGTGGTGACTTTGATCGGTTGCATAGAATGTATCCATATAACTTGATTGGTAAGGCCGTCTGAACAAGACAGACCGGAAATAGATGCGATTACACTCTGACTAAAATAATACAAATAAGTTTGATTATTATTTATAATTTTATGAAATTCTAACTAATTTTAATAATATGGAAATGTTTTTTGAGTTTGAGGTAAATAGAAGGGTGAGAAATAAGAGGAACAAATAAAAACTTGTTTGAATATTTCAGACAGGCTTGGATTCGGATTCCAAATGCAACATCCGAATACCAGTGGTTGGAACAGATTCAAGAATAAAACACTTGGCGTTTCGTGGCTAAATGTTTTCCTCTGCGATGTACTTCTCGATCATTGTCGATGATGGTGTCGGCCTCCTAATTGCCGATGCGGGATTTTTGGTCGACAACGGCAGGTCTGTTTTCTATGCCGACGCGGTCGGGCACTTTGCCTCTGATCCATGAATTATTTATCCAGCTACGTCATACTATATTTTGCGTTTTTGAAGTGGTTTTTAGTGCTATCTTGTGGTTCCTAAACTTGCAAAAACTGCCTATTTGTTTTATAAATGAAAACCATTTTTATTCAAATAATAGGGTCATGTAATGAAAAAGAAATCGATTGCCTGTGTGGTAGGGGCGGTTTTTTCCGGACAGTTATATGCGGCTCAGATGCCGGTGGCTCAGGCAGAAATAGAACCTGTGGTGGTTACGGCCGACCGCAATGCGCAAACCTTGGATAAAGCCGCTCCGAATGTGTCGGTTATCGGACGCAAAACCTTGAATCAAGCCTCGGCGCAGAATTTGGACGATATCGTGATGTATGAGCCCGGCGTCAGCGTGCCGTCAGACAACAACCGCCGCGGTCATGCCGGTATCAATATCCGAGGCATAGACGGCAACCGCATTCTGATGATGGTGGACGGCGTGCGCATTCCCGAATCTTATGCAGGCGGCGGCTCCAACGGCGCGATTTCGGGACGTGATATGGTCGAAAGCGATACGCTCAAGCAGGTCGATATTGTCAAAGGCCCTTATTCCGCGCTGTACGGCAGCGATGCGCTCGGTGGCGTAGTGAACATGGTGACGCTCTCACCGAGTGATTTCGTCGATGCGGGCAAACGCGGGCATTTCGGTTTGAAACACGGCTACCGCAGCCGCGACCGCAGCCACGGCGTGACGGCGACTGTAGCAGGTTTCCATGAAAACGCCGAAGGTCTGCTGATGCTGACGCGCCGCCAAGGTCATGAAACCGAAAACATGGGCAACGATACCAGCTACTCGACTGCGCGTACTGCCACCAATCCACAGAAAAACAATGCCTACAATATCTTGGCGAAAGGCAATATCGGCAATGAACGCCACCGCTTGGAAACTTTGTACGAACAGTATTACCACGCCAACGATACCGTATTGGCAAACGGCTTGGGTTCGCAATCGCGCGGGCCGGTAACCATCGCAACATCTGAGAGCAACGCCCGCGACCGTATCCGCCGTCAACGTATCGAAGCGGGCTACCGCTACACTGGCGAAGGCCGTCTGAAAGAAGCCAACCTGACTGCCTATCAGCAAAAACTGCGTACGGAAGACGATGCCGTCGATGTCAGCATGACGCGTATGGGCGCGCGCCAATTAGGTAACTCGACCCGTTATTCCGACTACGGTTTCAATCAGACCATACGCGGACTGAATGGGCGCGGCGTGTGGGAATTTGACGGCGCGGTCAAACAAACCGTCGTTGCCGGCGCCGAATACAAACACACCGAGACCGCCCGTCCGCGCGACAGTCTGACAGTGGACAATCTGACCGGCGCCGTCAGCAAAGTTTATGCAGGCAGCACCTATCCGAATAAAACTTTCCCCGATAGCAAGCGCAAAACGTTCAGCGTTTACGCACAAGACAGCCTGACCTTCGGCGACGGCATCGTCCTGACCCCGGCCTTGCGTTACGAAAAAGACAAGCTGAACACGTCGACCGATCAAGCCTATCTCAACGCCAATCCCAGCGGAACGGCGACGCGCTTCAACGATTCCGCGCTCACACCCAGCCTGCGCCTGAGTGTGCCGATGGGTGAGCAGTTCACCGGTTTCGCTACTTATTCCCAAGGCTTCCGTACGCCGCCGTTTGACAGTGCAACCATGGCGTTTGCCAATACGACCTACGGCTATGCGGTCATTCCCAATGCCAACCTCAAATCCGAACGCTCCAACAGCTTTGAATTGGGGATGAAATTTAAAAACGAACGCGCCCGTGCGCAAGTTACCGCGTTCTACAACCGTTACCGCAATTTCATCAACCGCACTGAAATCGGTACCTCCACCGTTGGCAGACGCCCGATTATCCAGTACCAATATCAAAACCTCGATCACGTTAAAACCTACGGTGCCGAAGCTTCCGCCGCCTACAAATTCCTGCCGGGCTGGCAAGTCTCCGGCAGCATCGCTTGGATGCGCGGTGAGCAGCAGGACGGCAAACCGTTGGATTCCGCTTATCCGCTTAACGGCGTTTTGGGTTTGGATTACACGCAGGAAAAATGGGGTGTCGGCACCAAGCTGCGCTGGTCGAAAAAACACAGCCGCGTCAGCAGCGACACTGTTTTCCAAGCGCCGGGCTACGGCGTATGGGATGTCGGCGCGTGGTACAAGCCGTTTAAAAACCTTGAAATCGGCGCAAACATTTACAACGTCGGCAACAAAAAATACTGGCAGCACGCAGACGTTGCCGGCATGAGCCGTACCAGTGTGATGGACTTGTACACCGAAAGCGGCCGCAATTTCGCCGCAACCATACAACTGAAGTTCTAATGTGATTCAACCGTTTTCAGACGGCCTGAGAAAGCGAGCAGGCCGTCTGAAAGCATTCGACAAGGAAAATCAATGAAACTCAAACTCCTCCTGCTTTCCGCACTTATTTCGTTGGCCGGCACTGCACACGCGCAACGCATCGTCGTGTTGACCCCCGATACGGCAGACATTGTTGCCGCGCTCGGCGCATTGGACGAAATCGTCGGCCGCGATCAGACCGTTCAAAATCCGGCATTGAAAAACAAGCCCAGTATCGGCATTCATCGCCGTCTGACGGTTGAGCCGATTGTGGCCGCCAAACCCGACATTGCCATCGGTTCATGGATGGCGCAGCCTGCCGATATTTTTGCCCACCTGCAAAAAGCAGGCATTAAAGCCGTCAATGTTGCGCCCGACGACAGCATTGCCGCCTATCCGCAAAGTATCCGCAACATCGGTCAGCTTATCGGCAAAAGCGCGCAGGCGGACAAGTTGGCAAGCAAGTGGCAGGCGGATATGAAACAGCAGCCTTCCAGCGGCAAACGCTACCTCTTCAGCTACGACGGGCGCATCGTATCGGGCAAAAATACTGCCGCCGACGAAATCATCCGCCGCGCCGGCGGTATCAATGCCGCAGCCGCCATTGACGGCCTCAAACCGATGACGCGTGAGGCATGGATTGCGGCCAAACCCGACATCATCATTATTGCCGACCACAACACCGCCATGATAGGCAACGTCAAAACCTTTGCCGCACGTCCCGAAATCTCCGGCTCGCCTGCCGCGAAAAACGGCAAGATTTATTTGTGGAAGGCCAACGATATGTTCCGTTATGGTCTGGATACGCCGCAAGTGATTCAGCGTTTGCATGGTTTGGCGAAATAAACGCACCTGTTTTGAAAACTCTGCCCGATTTTTGTTTCCAGACGGCCTTGATTTGTTCCTTCTTGTTGAGGAGGAAGCAAAACGGTTGTCTTAAAAATGCTGTCTGAAACCGTTCCTCAATCCGCTTAAACCGCATGATGTCATGAAACCGCATATCCTTACCCTCTGCCTATTGCTTACTGCCGCCGCCGTTTATTTGTGCTGCGGCATCGGTTTTGGCGCGTGGGAGTCGCCGTTGGCGATGGATGAAACCGTCCGCCAAATTCGTTTACCGCGCATCTATACCGCGCTTTTGGTCGGGGCCGGTTTGTCCGCTTCGGGGGCAGCATTGCAGGCTTTATTTGAGAATCCGTTGGCCGATCCGAGTTTGATCGGGACATCGGGCGGGGCGGCCTTGGGCGTGATTGTGTTATTGGCTCTGGGCGGCGGCGCGATGGGTGTGCCGGCGGCGGCTTTTCTCGGCGCATTGGGTGTGTGCCTGCTGATTTTGGCGGTGCACAAACTGCTCGGCGGCGGTACTTTGGGGTTGCTGGTGTTGGGTTTTGTGTTGAGCGCGTTTTCGGGCGCGGTGGTCAGCATGATTTTGTTTTTGTCTGACGATTTGGTATTGCGCAGCGCGACCACATGGCTGTCGGGCAGCCTTGCCGAAGCCGGTTTCTCATCGCCTGTTGCGGCAATTTCGGTCATGTTGCCCGGTTTTCTGATTTTGTTGTCGGCAGGCAGGCGGCTGGACGTTTTGATGACAGGGGAAGACACGGCTGCCAGTATGGGGGTGTCGGTCGGGGCATTGCGTGTGCAAACCGTAATCGGCGCGGCATTGATGACGGGAGCGGCGGTATCGCTTTCGGGCATCATCGGTTTTCTCGGCATGATGATCCCCAATGTGCTGGCGCAAACCGTCGGCGGCAGCCGCCGCAAACTGATTGCGCTGTCGGCTTGGTTGGGCGCGGTATTTTTGATGGTGGTGGACGGCGCGGCGCGCTGGCTGACATACCCTGTCGATCTGCCGGTCGGGATCGTGATTGCCTTATTGGGCGGACCGTTTTTTATGTATTTGTTTATCAAGCCTTTGAAAAGCCGTTAATGCCTAAACAGGCCGTCTGAAACTTTATTGCCCCATATCTTTTCTATGCACACCTTATTTCAAATCTGTAATCTTTCCGTCCGCGTCCAAGACAAAACCCTGCTTGAAATCGATCAACTGGATATACCTTCGGGCATGACCGTCATTATCGGCCCGAATGGTGCGGGCAAATCTACTTTGCTGCGGGCCTTAATCGGGCAAACAGGGCAGGGGGGAATCACGCTTTTCGGTGAGGCCGTTGCGCCGCAAATCCGCACGGGCAGGGTGGCATGGGTCGGGCAGCATGGCCGTTACAATATGCCGATGACCGTACGCGAATACATTGCGTTGGCGTCATTCGTACAAAAAGGCCGTCTGAACCATGAATGGGCGGACGAGTTGCTCGATTATTTTGATTTGACGGTATTGGCGGATAAACGCATCGGCAAGCTCTCAGGCGGCGAGCAACAACGCGCCAACATCATCCGCGCCCTGTTGCAAAACGCGCCGGTCTTGCTTTTGGACGAACCGTGCAACCATCTCGATATCCGCCACCAACACCGCCTGATGCAGTATTTGGTCGGGCATTCAAGCCGTGCCTCATCAATAATGGTATTACACGATTTAAACCTCGCCGCGCGTTATGCGGAACATATTATTTTGATGAATAAGGGAAAAGTCGTTGCATCAGGCAAGGTGGGCGAAGTGATGCGCCCCGACTTGCTTGAATCGGTTTACGGTTGGCAGATACGCCGTTGCGAAGATGAAGCAGGGTTTTATTTCAGAAGCTGAGCGCCAACAGGCCGTCTGAAAAACGATAAAGAAAATTTATTTTATCGTTCAAAAATAAAACGAGATGGGAGGATGTTCCCGACTTGAAGAACCAAATTTTGTGCATTTCACAAGTAAAATGCCGATTTTCATCAAATAGAAATACATTTTATTATTTATAGAATACAATATTTTAAAATAATACTAATTTTTAATTACGCAAAAATATTGACAAGAAAATGATGATGGTTATTTAATATATAAATCTTATTAATAACTTTTATTAATCATTATCATGGTACAGCAGCTTGTTTGGACTCCGAAACAATCCGCGCCCAAGGCATTTCCCGAACGTCAGGCATTGATGCCAGTTTGGGGCGGTGTTCCAATGCCGCGTCCCCAGTGGCAGAACATTTGGAAGAAAAAGCTTCCCCATGCCACCGATGTGGATGCGCTTGCTTATCTGCATATTCCATTTTGCGCCAACCATTGCGTTTTTTGCGGCTTCTACCGTAATGCGTGGAAGGACAGCCAAAGCAGCGTGTACACCGACAAAATTATCGAAGAAATGGCCGCTGAAGCCGAAGTCCGTACAGGCAAGGGCAAAATCCGAGCCGTTTATTTCGGGGGCGGTACGCCGACCGCGTTGCTTACGGAAGACCTCGTCCGTCTGATTCGTGCCTGCTACCAATATCTGCCGCTTGCCGAAGATTGCGAGTTCACCATTGAAGGGCGCATGAGCCATTTCGATTTAGAAAAAGCACAGGCTTGTCTCGAAGCAGGGGCCAACCGCATTTCCATCGGCGTGCAAACCTTCAATACCGCCATCCGCCGCCGTCTCGGCCGCAAACACAGCGGCGACGAGGCGTTTGAATATTTGGCAAAATTGTGCAAACTCGATGCCGTGATTGTGGCCGATTTGATGTTCGGCCTACCCAATCAAACCGATGAAGTTTGGCAAAACGATATCGCCCGCGCCACCGAGCTGCCGCTGTCTGGTTTGGATACGTACGCGTTCAACCTTTATCCCATGCTGCCCATCAACCGCATGATTGAAAAAGGCGCATTTCCGACACCGCCAGGTTTCGATATTCAGGCAGACCAATATGCCTACACGGTTGAAACACTGCTGGAAAAAGGCTGGGAACAGGTCAGCAACAGCCACTTCGCCTATCCCGGCCGTGGCGAGCGCAACCGCTACAATACCCTGATCAAATCCGATATTTCCTGTTTGGCGTTCGGCTCCGGCGCAGGCGGTAACTTCGGCGGTTTCAGCTATCAGGTGCAGGGCGATTTGGAAAGCTATCTCGCCACGCCGAAAGGCGAGAAAAACATCGCATTTATGAGCGGCCATAGTCCAAATAAAGCACTTCTCAGCAAAGTCCAGCACGATATTGAAACAGGCCGTCTGAATCCATTATTGTTCGACGGCAACAAAGCAGCGCAAAAGCTGATTGCTCAATGGCAGGAAATGCAGCTTTTTAAAGAACCCGATTCAGACGGCCTGATCCGTTTGAATACCAGCGGCCGTTATTGGTCGCCCACCCTTATCCGCAAACTCATGCTCACTCTTCCGACTCAAGAAAAGGATCAAACCATGCAAAAACTTTCAGCCGAACAACAAACCATGTTGCGCCAATCATTAGAAAAAAATCCCGGCCAAGTGCTGGAAATGCTGGCCGCGCAAAACCAATGCAGTTTTGAAGACGTTATCCGCTGCCTGCCTGAAGAGAACGTGCGCCAAACCGAAGGCAGCCGCATTGTCGAAATTCTCCAAGCCATCGCCGCATGGGATGAATCCGTTACCTTCATCGCCCACACCCCCGATGCCATCGTCGAAGTCAGCGGCAAACTGCCTAACGGCAAAGTCGGCCGCGGTTTCTACAACTTTGATCATCCCGAAACTGACGGCGGCGTACACGGTCATATCTATTACGAAAACTGCGCCTCCATCTACCTTTTGGAACGCCCGTTCATGGGCAAAGCCACTTGCTCGCTCAACTTTATCAACCGCAATGGTGGCGCCATGTTTAAAATTTTTGTCGGTCGCGATGAAGCAGGCGAGTTGAAACAACATCAAATCGAAGCCATGCGCAAACTGTTTGATGCCGCTTAAACGGTTTCAGACGGCCTGATAATCCGTTCCTTGTTACATAGAGGAGCGGATTTTCTAACAATAAACATCTACCATACAAAGGACCCCAAACATGCAACTCATCTTCGGAGCCAACGGGCCGTCCGGTCGCGCCTATATCCGCACATTGACTGACTCAGCCGATACCGTCGCCGTATTAAGAAAGCCGTCTGAAGACAGCTTTTTTGCCGAACACAATATTCAAATCGTCGTCGCCGATGCGCTTGATGCCGACGCGCTCGATAAAGCGTTGGCACAATATCGTCCCGATACCGTGATCAGTTTTGTCGGCGGTAAAAACGAAGAGGGTATCCGCAGCGATGCGCTGGGCAATATCAACATCATTGCCGCGACGAAAGCCGCCAATCCGCAAGCCCGCTTTGTATTGATTACCAGCATGGGCTGCGGTGAACAATGGGACATGATGAGCGAGCCGTTCAAACAGGCACTCGGCGAAGCCGTCCGAGCCAAAACAGAAGCCGAAATCTATCTCAAACAAAGCAGTTTGAATTGGACCATCTTGCGCCCCTGCGGCCTTGCCGATGGCGAAGATAATGCCTATACCTTGACACAAAATGCCCAAGAAATTCCGCAAAAATACATGACGCGCAACGGCTTGGCCGCTGCCGTTGCTACCATTGTCGGCCAAGCGGACAGCAAGGGCGAAACGTATAGCGTTGGTGCGGCATAACCGGATTGAATATATTGTCCACTTTCCATTGTTAAAGTTGGAGTAGGTAATTGATTAGCAGCCGATCAAACAATAAAGGATTTGCTGAGAAAAGGCTGGGAGATATAAATAAAAGGCCGTCTGAAAAATTTCAGACGGCCTTTTATTTCTTGCTTTATTCTCCAAATACTGCCCGATCGAAACGTTCAATATAGGCGACTAAATTTGCTTTGGTTCTTGCATATAGCGCAATTTCAGTGTCGATGGGGGTAAGAATCAGGTTTGCAACAACAGGCACGATGGACACATCAACGGAGGTTAATTCTTCGCCGAAAAAGTAGGATTTTGTGCCTAAGTAGTTGCTAATGGCATCTAAATCTCCTTTTCCGAAGGCGTAAATATCGGATTGCGTGTGTCTTCCGATACCATGTCCGTACATTTCTTTTTTCGCGTTTTCCTGTAACACAGCAAAAATCGCTTCGGCTTGTTCGGTCGGCATGCCATCAAACATTGCCTTCATCATAAATGGTTTGCTGAGAGGATCGACGAAACGGTTATATACGACCATCCAATATAAATGTTCTTCTGTCATACGGCGAAAGGCTTCAGCAATCGCTTTTTGTTCAGGCGTTAAATGTTTATCTAAATCAATGCCGTAGGTTTCGGTTAGATAACGCTGAATGAGAGAGCTATCAGGGATCAACTTCTCGCCATCCTGCAATACCGGAACTTTGCCTTTAGGCATTTTGCTGAGATCGGCAACATATTCTTTTTCGAAATCTAAGCCGGATAAACGCAGCATCGCTTCAGTTTTCCAAGCGAAAGGTGATGAACTGCGAATTTTACCTTCACCGGGTAAAGTAAATAATTTAAGCATTTTTTTTCCTTTCATTATTTGTTATTCAAATACGGTTCTACAATAGTCCAAACAGCCGGGAAGTTCAAGACAAATACCGGATGTGGCGAATTTGTGCATGACTGCCAGCGCAATCAGTCAAGTCATTCGCAAGCTGGAAAATTATTACGGCGTCAAATTGCTTAACCGCACCACACGCAGCCTCACGCCGACAGCATCTCGCGCCCATTGGCACAATGGCAAACCTTGATTTGTGCTTCCCCAGACTATTTGCACAAACTCCCCACCAGCACCCTTTATGCCACCACCGCACATCGCACCCAATCAGCAAAAGTACGCACCGTATTGGATTGCTTAATGCGTTGTTTTGGTGAAGGGATAAATAAAAAGCCTTGAAATCTGACCGCACTTTAACGAAACTTTGTACTATTATTTCAATTCGCGATACATGTTAGGGAGTGATTTATGAAGTCCAAACTATCCGCGCTCGTCGCTACAACCCTTCTCGCCGCCTGTTCCACCGTTCCGCAACATAATGAGCAGGCGAAAGCCCTGTTGGACGAAGGCATCGCCTTGTATCAAAAACAGGATTACCAACATGCAATGCCCTACTTTGAGCAAGCTCAACAGGCTGGGCATATGAAAGCGCCGCGTTATCTGGGGCTGATGTATCTGAACGGTGAAGGTATCACCAAGAATGCGAAAACCGCTTTTACCTACTTCATGCAAGCGGCAGAAGAGGGCGACATCACCGGGCAATACTGGCTCGGCCATTGCTACGAAAACGGCATCGGCACGGCAAAAGACATGACCAAAGCCGTACATTGGTATCAAGAGTCTGCTAAACGAGGCGACCATATTTCCCAGCCAGCTATTGATGCGTTGAACCGTTTAGGCATCGAAAAAAATTAATGATTTCCCGCAAAATTTAAGGAGTTTCCACGATGAAGAAAACCGTAACGATGATTGCTGCAAGCTTGTTACTTGCCGCTTGCAATACCACCCCAAATGCGACTGAAAAAGCAATGACGACTCAAAACATGCAAAATACAGCTTGGGACAAACAATACGGCGGCGCGGATAAATCCTACGATAGTCGCTTGCTTGCCTTGCGTGAACAAATTGCACCTCGTTTTGAAGTGTTAACGTTTAAAGATCCCAAAACAGGCAAAGAAATGCAGTACAACCTGTACATCCCGAAAAATCTTGAGCCAGGTCGCAAATATCCGTTAGTCATGTTTATCGCAGATGCCAGCACAGCAGGAAAAGGCGTAAAAGCCCCACTAATGCAAGGCTACGGCGGCATCATCTGGGCAACCGATGAAGCGCAGGCGAAATACCCAGCCTTTGTCCTTGTACCGTCTTACACCAAAACGGCAGTCAACGATAAATGGGAAACAACTGAAGAAGTCCCCATGACCTTACGCCTTGTCAAAAATCTGATCGCCGAAAAAGCGATTGATACCAATCGTGTTTATACCACGGGTCAATCCATGGGCGGTATGATTTCATTCTACCTAAATAGTATCGATCCTAACTTCTTTGCGGCTTCTATGTTTGTCGGCAGTCAATGGGATATCAATGTTTTAAAACCATTGGAGAAAGCGAAGTTTATTTATACCGTTTCGGCTGCCGATCCAAAAGCCTCTGCAGGCATGGCTCAAGTTGGAAAAATGCTGAAACAAGATAAAGTCAGCTACGCCGAAACTGAGTTCTCTGCCAAATTACCGCAGACCGAACAAGACGCAAAAGTCCAACAAATGCTTGCCCAAGGCAAACGTATTAACTTCATCCGTTTCACACCAAATACCGTAATTCCGGAAAACTCAACCCACAAAGGTGCAGAGCATATGTACTCATTTGATTACGCCTATTTACTCGAACCTGCCCGTGATTGGTTGATGAATCAGAAGAAAGGAAAATAATCTTAAAATACAAGCGGTTAGATTTTGAAGATGATTTACAAAAATACCTAAAAAACTGACCGCTCTTTGTTATGAAAAAAAACGTCTGAAAAACAGGATAGGGGTGCAGCATCGTAGGCACGCATTCAAAAAATCAGACCAATGGCAGCCTGCACTGTTTCAGGTAGCCTGAAACAGTGTGGTTTAGATTCAGTTTCATTGTGACACGTCTGTTAGTAGTCTTTAAAAGGCTAATCATTAACTTTTAAGGACTTTCTAGGTTGTTAAATTAACTTTTAATTCATATTTTTTAAGTACAATATAACAGTCCATTTTTCGGACGAGCTTTTCCTAATCTTCACAGGAGACACAATATGAGCAACACCCCCACCATCCTACAGAACCCTCTCACCAACAAAGATACCGCTTTCACATTGGAAGAGCGAGCAAAATATGGCCTGACCGGCCGCCTACCTGTCGTTGTAGAAACGCTCGAACAACAGGCCACGCGTGCTTACCGCCAGTTTTCATCCTATGAAAAAAATATTGAAAAATATATCTTTCTTGATCAACTGCACAACCGCAACGAAGTACTGTACTACAAACTCCTGATTGACCATCTAGCCGAAATGCTACCCGTCGTTTACGACCCCACTGTCGGCGAAGCAATTAAAAAATGGAGCCGCGACTACCGCCGTTCGCGAGCTATCTATCTGGATGTAAACCATCCTGAAAACATCCGTGCATCGTTTGAAACGCTGGGCTTGGGTGCAAATGATGTAGATTTGATTGTGGTTTCCGATGCGGAAGAGATTTTGGGTATCGGCGACTGGGGTGTGAACGGCACGGATATTTCCGTCGGCAAACTGGCAGTTTATACTGCTGCTGCAGGCATTCATCCCAGCCGCACCATTGCTGTGAATCTAGATGTGGGTACAGATAATGAAGCCCTGCTCAATGATCCCACTTATTTGGGCAATCGCCATGCCCGCGTACGTGGTGAACGCTACGACGCATTGATTGCAAACTACCTGAAAACTGCTGCTGAAATGTTCCCCAATGCGCTTTTGCACTTTGAAGACTTCGGTCCGTCCAATGCCCGCCGCATTTTGGTGGAGAACCGCCGACAATATCGTATTTTCAACGACGATATGCAGGGAACTGGCGCGATTGTGATGGCTGCCGTATTCTCTGGCCTAAAAGTGACCAAACAGACCTTTGCCGAACAGCGGTTGGTGGTGTACGGTGCAGGCACCGCAGGTACGGGTATGGCCGACCAAATCAGTGCGGCGATGGAGCGCGAAGGCCTGAGTCGCGAAGAAGCGAAACAACGCGTATGGCTGATTGACATCAACGGACTGGTTACTGACGACATGGACGGCTTGCCTGATTACCAGCAGGAATATGCCCGACCCGCCACCGAAGTTGCCGACTGGGCGAAAACGGACGGTAAAATCGGCTTGCTCGAAGTTGTAAAACAAGTAAAACCGACTATCTTGATTGGCACATCCACCGATCACGGCGCATTCACTGAAGACGTAGTCAAAGCCCTATGTGCGGGCGTGGAGCGCCCAATTCTGCTGCCGTTATCTAACCCGACCGAGAAAATCGAAGTGATGCCGAATGAGGCTATAAAATGGTCGGATGGCAAAGCACTCATTTCTGTCGGCATCCCCGTGCCACCCGTGCCGTATAAAGGCGTGAACTACGAAATCGGTCAAGCTAACAACGCCATGCTTTACCCAGGGTTGGGGCTGGGGGTTATCGTTTCCGGTGCGAAACACGTTACTGACGGGATGCTGCTGGCTGCAGCTGAAGCAGTCGCCTCGCAAGTCAATCCGCAGGACGAAGGCGCGTCGCTCCTGCCATCGGTGAATAACCTGCGTGCATCGTCTGCTACTGTTGCTGTTGCTGTTGCCAAACAGGCGGTCAAGGACGGTGTAGCGACCAAGCAGCCTGAAAACTGGGTACAGGCGGTGCAGGACGCAATGTGGCAGGCGGTATATGAATAAGGTCTCCTAGAAGCTATAAGGCTACCTGAAAGCAAAAAGCAGTCTGAAATCCATGCAAAGAAGTCAGGCTGCTTTTACATTTTCAGACGACCTCCACCCGCAGCGTATCCACAATCAACTTAAATACATTCGAATGCCCGCGGCGGCTGGGGTAATAGAGGTAAAGCGGTTCGTAAGTCATAGCATACTCAGGCAACAGCTCGACCAGGTGCCCCGAATTGAGTGCATCCGCTACGCTCATATGTGCTATCCACGCAATGCCAAGGCCGTCTGAAACGGCTTGCAGACGCAGATGATTGTTGATGGAAAACTGCGATTTTGGCGTGAACGTAATCAGCTCTTTTTTGTATTTGAATTCCCACTGTATCTCCGTGCCGTGTTCAGCGGAGAGTTTTATGCCGATAAGGCGGTGTTGCTGCAGATCATCAATATTTTTCGGTGAACCGTGTTGCGCCAAATAATCGGGCGAGGCAACCAATACCATTTTGAGCGGTGCGGAAATTGGCACCGCAATCATCTCTTTCGCTACCTTGTTACCTAACCGAACGCCCATATCAAATCCTTCTTTCACAATATCTGCCCAACGATCGTCCACCACGATTTCCAAGCGGATTTTCGGGTATTGGTTCAAAATCGGCTTTAATTTTGGATACAACACGGCTTCCGCTGCCATCGCCGGGGCGTTGATGCGAATCAATCCCGATGGCGTATTCAAAAAATCATTTAATGCATCGACTTCTTGGTTTATGGCTTGATAAAGTGGGGAAAGTTGGTCGAAAAGCTGCTGCCCCGCTTCGGTCAGCGACACATTGCGCGTAGTGCGGTTGAACAGGCGCAAATTTAGCCGCGTTTCTAAATTTTTCATGCTGTGGCTCAACGCCGAAGAAGAAATCCCCAAAAGCTGTCCCGCTTTTACAAAACTCTGTGTTTGCGCCAGTGTTAAAAAATAATTCAGCTCGTTAAAGTTCTGCATTTTCTCTTTAAACTCTCTTTTATTAGTGAATTTAATTCATTGCATCATAAAGCTAAACCCTATTTATCTCAATAAAAACAAATCATAAAATGACTGCAACTTCATGAGAGTAAACAGAAGACAATATCCGTAAACATCACATCCTTTTTTTATAAATTATTTATTCTAGGAGTAAAAATGAACATTTTATTATTAAACGGTGGTAAAGCTTTCGGCCATTCTCATGGTGAGTTAAACCACACGCTTCACAAAAAAGCAAAAGAAGTTTTGACCGCACTTGGACACAATGTAAAAGAAACTGTGATTGATGCTGGCTATGATATTGAGGCAGAAATCGAAAAATTCTTGTGGATGGATGCCGTGATTTGGCAGATGCCTGTTTGGTGGATGCACGAGCCTTGGACAGTGAAGAAATACATAGACGAAGTATTTATCGCTGGACACGGCAAGCTTTACCACAGTGATGGCCGTCATCGTGTCAGCCCGACCGAAGGCTTCGGTACAGGTGGTTTATTGCAAGGCAAAAAACACATGCTTTCGCTTACGTGGAATGCGCCGATTGAAGCGTTCACCCGTGAAGGCGACTTCTTTGAAGGCAAAGATGTGGATGCTGTGTACATGCCTTTCCACAAACTCAACGAGTTTATCGGTTTGACCCGTCTACCGACATTTACATGTAACGATGTAGTTAAAAATCCACAAGTAGAACAATACTTCGCAGACTACCAAGCACATTTGAAAAAAGTGTTCGGTTAATAATAAAACATCAACTTGAAGCGGTGGGCTTTTGCCCACCATTTTGTCAGTCGCTAATTGGTACGAAATATGGCAAATCCGTGGCGCAAGTGATTACCCGCTGGCTGGTGGAACGTGGCATCATTGTATTGGCAAAATCCACCAAACCCGAACGTATGGCGGAAAACTTGAACGTCTTTGATTTTGCTCTCAGCGATGAAGACAAAGCCGAAATTGCCAAACTGGACGGCACGTTCGCCGCCATTGTCAATCACGACACGGTGGATAATTTGAAGCGCATCTCCGCGTGGAAAATGGGCGTGTAAGTGTAGCGAAAAACCATCTGCAATTCATCATATGAAAGGACAAAACATGATTAACGGGTTAGATATCGAACGTTTCCGAACTACCATGGCAGCGGTTGAAAACGACCATGCAAAAGGCAAGGCAGTATTACGCGCCGATTCGCGCTGGGTATCCGGCACGAAGAATGAAATCTCCGTGCGCCGCTTCCCTGCCTTTACCACAGACGAACCGAAAAACATGGGCGGTGAAAACGCCGCCCCAAATCCGGTGGAATACCTGATCAGCGCTGCGGCAGGCTGCTGCTCCATAGGTTTCGAGTTGCAAGCAGCATTGGCAGGCGTGAAACTGGAACAGTTTGAAATATCCGCAAGTGGCGGTATCGACATGGCCAAACTGTTCGGCATGGAAGATGGCTACGGCGGACTGGATAATCTGGTGCTAACCATAAAAGTAAAAGCCGACGCCGACCTTCCTACCCTGCAAAATTTCGCCGACCGCTCAGCCGCTACCTCCCCAGTGTTGAACAGCCTGAAAGCGCGGGCAAAAGTGGTTGTGGAAAAAATCTAGACGACTCAAAACGTTTTCTTGTTTTCATTTCGTTAAAAGCCCCTTTTCTGGACAACTAGAAAAGGGCTTAATCGCTCAAAGGAGGACATGGCATGCAACAACTGCACACTTTGAAAGACATCGAACAGGCCATCGCCACACACCCTTTAGTATCACTGTACATCAAAGCCCCAATCTGCGGTGTTTGTACGGTCGTGGCCGCCCAACTTGACTCAGCTTTGGCGGAGGAAGGAAATGTGTATGCCGTAAAAGCTGATATTGCTGAAATACCCGAAATGGCGGGACGTTTCCACGTGCTGACCGTACCTGCATGGCTGCTGTTTTATCAAGGCAAGGAAGTAGAACGGATGGCCCGCTTCATCCCTCAGGCACAGATGAAGCAGACATTGGCAAAATGGACAAAAGTAGCAGAAAGCGAACATCAGTAACCGGTCTATCAATGTTTCAGACGGCTGCGGTCTTGATAATGATGCAAGTGGTCAAGTTTTTAAGATGATTTGCAAAACACTTAAAAATTTGACCGCTCTTTATTACGAAAAGGTCGTCTGAAACAGCTTGTAGACTGAGATAATGATTGATGAAACGCTGTGATTTGTACACTAAAACCATCTTCTGAAAATTCCCTTTGACATTCCCCATCTTTCTCTCTAAAATACGTTCAAATTTTTAAACATATAAACTCAAGAAACCGAATATGCCGCAACAAACCATGAATTTAATGCGCGAGTGCATTCCTATTTTTACTGTGTTGAGCGATGAAAACCGCCATCAAATCCTGCGCGTGCTGTGGGAACACGGCAAGATGAATGTGAATGAGCTGACCGAGCATCTACATCTGTCGCGTCCTGCGGTGTCGCATCATTTGAAAATTATGTTGCAAGCCGGTGCGGTGGCGGTGGAACAGGTCGGCAAAGAGCGGTTTTACAGTATTGCCATGGCGGATGCGGTGGCGAAGTTGAGACAGCTTGCTGATTTGATGGCTCAAAATTGCCCGCTTTCAAAATAGGGTTATCTGTTAACCCTTTATTTTTATCCAAATACGTTTACATTTTTAAACTTATCAACTTAAAGGAAAGAATTATGTTATTTACCCCGTTCACTTTTCAAAACGGAAAGGGTACTAAAAACCGTATCTTCAAATCCGCCATGGAAGAGCAACTTGCCCAAAACGACCAGCCGTCTGAAAAACTCGTCCGCCTGTACGACACTTGGGCAAAAGGCGGTGCAGGTGTGTTGGTTACGGGCAATGTGATGGTCGCCGAAAGCGGCAAAGGTTCGATAAATGATGTGGTGATTTCAGACGACCGCAGCCTTGAGATGCTGAAAAAATGGGCGAAAGCAGGCACGCAAAACGACACGCTGCTCATCATGCAAATCAACCATGCGGGTAAACAGTCGCCTGCGGTGGTCAATAAAACGCCGCTTGCGCCGAGCGCCGTGCCGTTGGTGGGCATGGACGGCTTTATCAACCCGCCGCGTGAATTGACTGCCGATGAAATCAACGGGCTGATTCAGCAATTCGTACAAACCGCGAAAATTGCCGAACAGGCAGGGTTTTCAGGCGTACAAATTCACGCTGCGCACGGCTATCTCATCAGCCAATTCCTTTCGCCGCATCACAACCGCCGCCAAGACCAGTGGGGCGGCAGCTTGGAAAACCGTATGCGCTTCCTTTTGGAAACCTACACCGCCATCCGCGCTGCCGTGTGCAAAGATTTCTTGGTGGGAGTAAAACTCAATTCGGCAGATTTCCAAAAAGGCGGATTTGACGAAAGCGAATCGGTGCAGGTGGTACAAAAACTGTCGAAAATGGGCATTGATTTTATTGAAGTTTCCGGTGGCAACTACGAAAGCCCGCAAATGCTCGCGGCTAAAGACAGCACCCGCAAACGCGAAGCCTTCTTCATCGATTACGCCGAAAAAGCCCGTGCAGTCAGCCAAGCTCCGCTGATTATCACCGGCGGCTTCCGTTCGCAAAACGCCATGGAAGACGCCTTATCCAGCGGCCATTTGGATTTGGTCGGTGTCGCTCGTCCGTTTGCCTTAGTGCCTGATTTAGCAAAAAAAATGCAAAACGGCACCTACCAAACCGTGAAAACCGACCGCATCCAAACAGGCGTGGCGTTGGTTGATAAAAAAGCAGGCGCGATGCTGGAAATGAATTGGTACATGACGCAAATGGATTTAATCGGACAAGGCAAACAGCCTGATCCCAAATTGTCAGCGTGGAAAGTATTGCTGAAAACTTTATGGGAAAATGGCAAGGCAGGTTTGAGTACGGGCAGGGCTTTATGATGAAAGCGGTTGGATTTGAAGGAGGATTAAATTTTAAAATTTAACCGTATATAGAAGCATGGAATATAAATAAATTGATACTAAAAAACCGTTTGAATCTTTAAGTTCAAATGGTTTTTAGAATTTTAGATATCCACTGAGCGATACAAAAGATCCTGTTCTTTGAAAGTGACTTAGAATAAGAATTTAAAAAATACTAATTAAATTACTAAATTATGATTATAACTTATAATAATTTAACATAATATAAATTAATTTCCTTTTCCCTATTCTTCTACAAATTCCGCTGTTTTGTTCCTATATGTCAAATGAGAATTAATGATACTCTAGAGAGTGTGCTCATAGTACTACAATTTTTAGTATAAAATCAATAGGTTTTAAGAAATTTGTCAGTTCAATTATGCTATAACTCTATCACTTAATTATTTAGTAGCGGAATAGGGCCGTGGGGACATACCCTAAGCTCTTTAAATTCTTTGAGAATAGAGAAATGCAGTACAAATACTTGGTAATGTAAATGCCACCTAAATTCTAAAAACTAGTAAAAGAGGTCCGTTTTAAGCCATAAGGGACTTGAAAACGGAAAGACCACATATCCTAACCTAATTATTAATATCAGCTTAATAATCAAGTGAGTCTTTCGTGGCTTATCGTATGCAGGAAAACTGCTACAATAAAATAACCATTAATAAACCATCCCTTAAATCTATTCAGTCTACCTGAAACCCAAAAAGCAGCATGCACATGGTTTTACAGAAACCCTGTAAACGGCAAAGCTATCTCTATAAGGAAAACAACATGAATCTAGCCATCACTGGTTCCAGCGGCAACATCGGCGGCATGGTCGCCCAACACCTCAGTACACGCGACCTACCGCTTATTCTGCCACTGCGCAACCCCGCCAAAGTACCCGATCTGCCGAACTGCGAGGCGCGGCGGTTTGCCTATGGCGATTTGGAGCTTGCTAAGCAGGCTTTAAATGGGGTGGACGTGCTGTTTATGGTGTCTGCCGCCGAAAGTCCGATGCGCGAACAGGAGCATTTGACTTTGGTGCAGGCTGCTTCGGAAGCAGACGTGAAACATATTGTCTATCTCTCTTTTGCTCAAGCGGCGTTGGACAGTACCTTCACGCTGGCGCGCACTCATGCGGTTACCGAAAATGCAATCCGGCAAACAAATATGCGCTACACCTTTCTGCGCGACAATTTTTACAGTGAGATGATGGCAACAATTGCTAACGCAGACGGCATCATCGCAGGCCCAGCTGACAACGGGCGCGTTGCCTGCGTTTCACAGCGCGATGTTGCCCAAGCAGCGGCAAACATCATCGCCAACATCGCATGCGGAAACCACCACCATGATAATCAGATCTACACGCTGACCGGTTCCCAATCATTAAACTTCGCTGAAATAGCCGCCGTCTTAACCGAAATCACCGGCAAACCGCACTGCTACCACAATGAAACTGTGGAAGAAGCCTTCGCCAGCCGCAAAGCTGAGTATCCTGACACGCCCGATTGGCAGATTGAAGCCTGGGTTTCTACCTACACTGCCATTGCTAAAGGCGAGCTTGCTACCGTTTCAGACGACCTGTCGCAGTTGTTGGAACGAGCACCGCTTAGTTTTGAAGACGTAGTAAAGGCAAAATATGCAAAATAATCTTGTCCCATTTATCGAGTTTCGTGGCACAGGCAAGCATTATGACGGCAAATATGCTGTGCGCGATTTGGATTTGACCATTTATCAGGGTGAATTTTTCGTGTTGGTAGGTGGCTCGGGCAGCGGCAAATCCACCACTTTACGCATGATTAACGCGCTAATTGAACCGACCGATGGCAACGTTTATCTGCACGGGAAACGGATTAAAGACTACGACATCCGCCAGCTCCGCCACCAAATTGGTTACGTATTGCAGCAAATCGCGCTTTTCCCCACCATGACCGTCGCGGAAAATATCGAACTCATGCCTGACGTACTGGGCTGGCCGAAAGCTGAACGCAAAACGCGTGTGAATGAATTATTGGAGCTGGTGGAACTTGACCCTGCGCACTACCGCGACCGCTATCCGCACGAACTTTCCGGCGGTGAACAGCAGCGCATCGGTATTTTGCGAGCCATTGCAGCCAAGCCCCAAGTTCTGCTGATGGACGAACCGTTTTCAGCACTTGACCCGCTGGTACGCACCGTGCTGCAAGACCAAATTGCTATGATTCACCAAAAATTTGGCACCACTATCGTTTTCGTTACCCATGATATGCAGGAAGCCGCCAAACTCGCTTGCCGTATCGGTGTAATGCATAATGGCAAACTGGTACAAATTGACACACCTGAAGAAATCAAAAAGCAGCCGGCAAATGATTATGTGCAATCGCTGTTTTCCACCGCCGATGCACCCGATGCCGAACGCATCATCCACCAATTCTTACGGTTGGATAAACAGGGACAGGAAGCTGTGAGAAGGGCAGTGTTATGATGGTGAAGGTCGTCTGAAACCTCTTTCAAGGCGCTAATACCTTGCTGTAAAGCAAACATAAACATCTATTATTCAACGTACTAAACATAAAATTTAAAACTATGTTCTCATCCCTAAACGTTACCCCGGCAGAACTCTGGCAAATGCTGCTTACGCATTTATGGCTTTCCGGCCTGGCTTTGCTCGCTGCAGTGGCGATTGCAGTTCCTGCGGCCGTGTTGTTTGCGCGCAGACAGCGGGCAGCGGAGGCGGTATTGCAGTTCACCAATATATTGCAAACCATTCCGTCTTTGGCGCTGCTGGGTTTGCTGATTCCGTTTGTCGGTATCGGTTCGCCGCCTGTCTTGATTGCGCTCACGCTATACGCGCTGTTGCCTATTTTTCAAAATACCTATTTGGGGCTGACTCAAATCGACCAATCGATTCAAGATGCGTACACCGCATTCGGACTATCGCGCTGGCAATCATTGTGGCGGATTGAGCTGCCGATGGCTTTGCCTGCCATGATTTCAGGCATTCGCACGGCGGCGGTGCTGATTGTCGGCACGGCAACTCTGGCGGCGCTAATTGGCGCAGGCGGTTTGGGTAACCTGATTCTGCTCGGTATTGACCGCAACAACATGACAATGACGTTTACCGGCGCATTGCTCTCCGCGTTATTGGCTGTCGGTGTAAGCGGCATTATCGGGCTGTTGCAGAAATCGCAACGCAAGTTGCCGATTATTCTTGCATTGGCGGTAGGCTTCGGCGCACTCGGTATGTCGCAGATTTCATTTACACCTGCTACAAAAAACGTGGTGGTTGCCGGCAAAATGGGGAGTGAGCCGGATATTCTGATTAACATGTATAAATTATTGATTGAACGTGAGAATTCGAACGTGAAAGTCACAGTCAAACCTAATTTTGGCAAAACTACTTTCCTGTTTAGCGCACTGAATAGTGGCGAAATCGATATTTATCCTGAATTCACCGGCACAGTGCTGGAAGCCTTAGTACAAGTACCAACTGAACAGAAGAACCGCCATCTGTCGCCAGATGAAACCTATCAACGGGGCAAACAATTATTGGCGGAACAATATCAGCTAGAGTTTCTACCACCGATGTCTTATCAGAACACTTACGCGTTGGCGGTCAAAGAAAGCTACGGTGCATCGCACCAACTGAAGACAATCAGCGACTTGAAGCAGGTAGCGCCCGATATCCGAGCAGGTTTCTCACTGGAATTTATCGACCGAGCGGATGGCTATAAAGGCATGCAGGCAGCCGGTATCACGCTAAAACATATTGTTAGCTTGGAACCTGCCTTACGCTATACGGCATTGTTGAATGACAAAATCAACCTAGTGGAAGCCTTTTCCACTGATGCAGAATTGAAAAAATATCGATTGCGCTTGCTGAAAGATGATATTTCCCTGTTCCCCGCCTATCAGGGCGCACCGCTGATGAAAGTAGAATTTGCTGAAAAAAATCCTCAAATTGTGACCGCACTTAACCGACTGGCGGGAAAAATTAGCGAAGAGGAAATGAGCGAGATGAACTACCGCGTGAAAGTGCAAGGCGAAAGCGCGGAAAACGTGGCTCGGAATTATTTAGAGAAAAATGGGTTGTTAGGAAAGTAAAATTGGCAGTAGGCTACCTGAAAGCATCAAATTCTTAGGGAGGTATTATGAAAGCCGTAAAAATCAAAGGCTTCTGCATCAACCATTCCGAGATTTTCACGCGTGAAGGTAAATCGCCGTCTGTCCAATTTCCGTGCATCTTGGGCATTGAATGTGTAGGCGAAGTGGTGCAAAGTTCCACACCTGCACTGGCGGTTGGACAAAAGGTTGTCTTCTATTATGGGAGAAATGGGGCGCGCCTTTGACGGCAGCTACGCCGAATATGTGTTGCTGCCAAACGAGCAAATTTACCCCAAACATACCGATTTGGATTGGACAACCCTTGCCGCAATTCCCGAAACTTACTACACCGCGTTCGGCTCATTACAGCAGCTTCGTATCGCGCCGCAAGATCGTGTATTGGTGCGTGGTGCCAGCAGCGGTGTGGGCATAGCCTTTGCAAAGCTTCTTAAAGTACGGTTTCCGCATATCGTATTACACGGTTCAACGCGTAATCCTGCCAAAGCTACCCATCTGCAAGCAGTCGGATTTGACGAAGTGATTACTGAAGCCGATGGCAAACTACAAACCGACCAAAGCTATGACAAAATTCTGGAATTGGTCGGGCCGGCAACTTTGTGTGATTCTTTCACCCGCATCAACGAATACGGCATCGTCTGCAATACAGGGCAGCTAGGTAATATATGATACGTAAACGGTTTTGATCCGATTATCGAACTCAAAAACAACAGCTATCTCACCGCCTTTCATTCGGGCAATGTGTCGCAAGCCAAGCTGGATGCGATGTTTGACTATATCTGGCAATTTAATGTGAAAATCTTAATTGAACGCGTGTTTACATTGGAACAAGTTCCCGAAGCCCACCGTTTTTTGCAAAGCGCGGATGGGTTTGGGAAAGTGGTGGTAGTCAATGAATAGGGCTATCTAAAATTCTATCAAAGAAATTTAATCATGCTTTGGAATAAAACTGTGATCTGAATTGGTTTCATGGATATTGATAAAGAGAAGGCCGTCTGAAATTCTTCAGATGGCCTTTTATATTTGAATTATGTAAGTGATTGTACAACTAGAAGAAACAGGACTTAGCAGGCTAAAATACTAGTATTATGAATTTAACATAATATAAATTATGCGAACCTGAACTAGCATGATGCAATAGTCTTTTCTACAAATTATGGCCATAACCAAGCCCATGTGCTTCTGCCTTCGCCTTGCAGTAAAACTAAAGTTCTATAAGCTGAGGCTGTGTTCATGCATTCGAAGCCGACTCCGTAGGCTGATAAGGCTGCAGCAATTTTGGGATGCAGGAATCGTTGTTTTGCTCCTGTACCTATGATAATGACTTCAGGACGGTTTTCTGCTGTTTCAATTGCTGATATAAAAATTTGTTCATTTAATTCTTCGATGGTTGTTTGAGGAATGATGCTCACTTTACCATCTTGCCAGCAAATGGGTTCTGAGTATGTTTGTTCTCCGATTTGCAATATGCCTTGTGAGGATGAAAAAAATGTTGTGGCTTCATCGATATGGTTTTCTGTGATTTTCATGGCAATTCCTGTTTTTATGGTAGAACGATTTTTCAGACGGCCTTGGGAAACTTACAAAAAAAGGTGCAAAATCAAGCAATATCAGGTAGGATTCAACGTTTAACCTTGTGCATTGATGCTTTGCTCTGAATTTACGATTGCAAGCGATTATAACAAGCCTTGGTTTTTCGTGATTATTTTAAAGTATCGGCTCAAAAGGAGACACAATGAAGCCAGTAAATATCGGTCTTTTAGGTTTGGGTACAGTCGGTGGCGGTACGGCCACTGTATTGCAGGACAACGCTGCGGAAATCAGCCGCCGCTTGGGACGTGAAGTCCGTATTTCTGCTGTTTGTGATTTGAGCGAAGAAAAAGCCAAACAAATTTGCCCGAATGCTGCTTTTATCAAAGATCCGTTTGAGCTGCTTCAACATCAAGATGTTGATGTTGTTGTTGAATTGTTTGGTGGCACCGGTATTGCCAAAGATGCGGTATTGAAAGCGATTGAAAACGGCAAACACATTGTTACTGCCAATAAAAAATTGCTGGCTGAATACGGCAATGAAATTTTTCCTTTGGCAGAAGAAAAAAATGTCATGGTACAGTTTGAAGCTGCTGTTGCCGGCGGTATCCCTATTATCAAGGCTTTGCGTGAAGGCTTAGCTGCAAACCAAATCCGCAGCATCGCCGGCATTATTAATGGTACCAGCAACTTCATCCTTACTGAAATGCGTGAAAAAGGCAGCGCGTTTGCAGACGTATTGAAAGAAGCTCAGGCTTTGGGCTATGCGGAAGCCGACCCTACTTTTGATATCGAAGGTCATGATGCCGGCCATAAAATCACCATCATGAGCGCATTGGCATTTGGTACGCCGATGAACTTTTCTGCCTGCTATCTGGAGGGCATCAGCAAACTCGACAGCCGCGATATCAAATACGCTGAAGAGCTTGGCTACCGTATCAAATTGTTGGGTATTACCCGTAAAACCGACAAAGGCATCGAGTTGCGTGTACACCCTACTCTGATTCCTGAAAGCCGTCTGCTGGCTAACGTTAACGGCGTGATGAATGCTGTCCGCGTCAATGCCGATATGGTCGGTGAAACCTTGTATTATGGTGCAGGTGCAGGCGCATTGCCGACTGCTTCTGCCGTAGTTGCCGATATCATTGATATTGCCCGCCTGATTGAAGCGGAAACTGACCATCGTGTTCCTCACTTGGCATTCCAACCTTCACAAGTTCAAGCGCAAAATATTCTGCCTATGGATGAAATCACCAGCAGCTATTATCTGCGCGTTCAAGCAACTGACGAACCGGGCACGTTGGGTCAAATTGCCGCACTCTTGGCCAAAGAAAATGTTTCTATCGAGGCTCTGATTCAAAAAGGCGTGATTAATCAAAGTACTGCCGAAATTGTGATTCTGACCCACACCACAGTGGAACACAATGTCAAACGCGCTATCGCAGCGATTGAGGCACTGAGCTGCGTGGATGCTCCGATCACTATGATCCGCATGGAAAGCCTGCATGACTGAGCAACAAACGGAAAGACCGTCTGAAGAGCAACTGGCGGCCAGAAAGAAAGCCAAGGCAAAAATCCGTACCATCCGTATTTGGGCATGGGTTATTTTGTCTTTGCTGGCTCTGACTGCCCTGCTCTCACAATGCGCCATGAACAAGCCGCAGATGAAACAAAATGTGGTGGAATCTTGTGTGAAAAACATTCCTTTTGCTGAAAAATGGCAAGCTGATTTAAAGGCAAAAGGTTTGGATGCGCAAAACGAGAAATTGGCTCAAGACTATTGTGTCTGCATGTGGGATCAGCCCTTAAGCAAACTCTCTGACGAGCAAATCCGAAACTTCGGCAAAATCAGCCCTGAGGAGCAACTCAAACTCTTGGGTGGCGCTGAAGCTTTTGAGGCACGCGATAGGCAATGTGTGGCTGATTTAAAGGCTGAGTAAACCAATATCGGTTTAAATCAAAGCTACAAGGCCGTCTGGAATTTCAGACGGCCTTTCCTATATTAAATAAACAGTAATAAGAATTGATTTCATTATATTTTAAGTTTAAGATAGCTTGGTTAATTGCTTTTCTATGGTTGTTACCATGCGTTACCACTTTCCTATTGCCGTTGATATTTATGATTTTTTGTATACCGGCCGGTTTGACTATCTGGAAATCGGACAATCGGCAGAGTCTATTTTGCAGATGTTTCCTGCGCCTGATTGCGTCCCTAAAGGCTTGTTGGTACAAAAAGGCTGGAATATTTGGCTTTATGGCGATATCGAACTGCATTTCTCCGACAATCGGCTGACTCAGATTCGTGCTGATTTTCAGCCTGATGCTGCATTAAGCGGCGGCCGTTGGGTAAAGTTGAATCCGTGGTTTTTTGCAAATGGCTGCCTTGATGTATATGCCGTCATTCAACGCTTGGTACAACGCAATATCGATTTTATTAAAACGGAAACGCATACCAATTTGATTTTACAGCTGCAAAGCGGGGTCGAATTGATTTTTGAAAAATGTCGGGGCATGCAACTTGCCTCGTTCCGCAAACAAAAAGCCTCCCTGCCCCATTGGGCGCGTGAAACAGCTTCTTAAATAAAACAATGCCGTCTGAAAACATCATTTCAGACGGCATTATTAGTTACAAACCATTCAATAATTGTCGGATTTTCGTCATCGCCATAGAAGTCTGTTCATCACAGCCCTCAGTCCCTACTCCGCTATCAAAGCAATCAATGCTGCTGACGCTGCAAAAGTGGGCATAGGCCATTTTTAACTCCCTGGCCAAAACGGCTTCGGGCATACCGGTCATACCGAGTACATCTACGCCGTCACGTCGATAACGGGCGATTTCTGCGCGGGTCGGACGGCGCGGGCCTTGCAGGCAACCATAAATGGCGGAGTCGTAAATCGGCACATTGTGCGCTTTCGTGATATTTAACAACTTTTGTCGCAATTCATTGCAATAAGGGTTGAAAAAATCGGTATGGACAACCGGGCATTCTTGGCCTTCAAAAAAAGTATCTTTACGGCCATAGGTATAGTCGATCAAATCGTCCGGCAACACCAAGCTGCCGTTTTCAAAATCGGGATTGATACCGACGACTGAAGAAATGGCAATGATGTTTTCAACGCCTAAAGAATGTAACGCCCAAATATTGGCGCGGTAGTTGATTTCATGTGGCGCGATGGTATGACTGAAGCCGTGTCGGGCAAGAAAAACAATATCCAAACGCCCCAACCTGCCGAACAAAATAGGGCTGCTGGTTAAGCCGTATGGAGTGCGTACGATTTTTCGTTCAGTAATTTCGAGTTCCGGCAGTTTGGTCAAACCGCTGCCGCCGATAATGGCTAACATATAAACTTCCTTTGTTATCAATGGCCGTCTGAAACTTGGATTTCAGACGGCCTTAATATTATCGATTTATTTATGTTTGTAGAAATGGCTGCCGAAATAGGCAGATGCGCCTTCACGCAATAAAACCAATGTTACGGCGGCAAGCGGCAGACCGGCAAGCATACCGACAAAACCCATCAGTTGTCCGAAAGCCATCAACGAGAAAATCACCCAGAACGGAGACAAACCGATGCGGTCGCCGACGATTTTAGGCGTAATGAAAAAGCTTTCCAAGAATTGTCCGACACCGAATACAGCCCAGACCATCAACAAGCCCTGCCATGAGCCATATTGCAAAAGCGCGGCAACTGTTGCCAGCAAAAGGCCGGTAAATGCACCCAAATACGGAATAAATACCAAAATACCGGCAATCATACCGATGGCAAAGCCGGAATCCAAACCGACCAGCATCAAGCCCAAGCCATAGACCAAGCCCATGATCATCATAACCATCAGCTGGCCGCGCAGAAACTCGCCCAAAACTTCATCCATATTGCCGCTGATACGCGTGTAGGTCTCGATAAAACGGCGTGGAACCAGTTTGCTGATTCCGGAAGACCAGCGTTTCCAATCCAACAAGAAGTAATACAGCAACAAAGGCAACAACACCAAATTGCTGACGCCGCTGATCACGTTGCCGCTTTGACGCATCAAGGTCGGAATCCATTCTTTGAGCGTATTGCTCAACTCATCAGTATGCGACTGCAACCATGCGATGATTGATTCTTGATCGATTTGAATATAATCCCCACTGACGCTGTTGAGCCACGGCAGCAGTTTGTTTTGAACAAAGCCCACGATTTGCGGCAGGCGTTCGGCCAGATTGTTAAACTGGTTCAACAACATAGGTACGATAATCAGCACCAACGACAGCAATATCAGCAAAGCCAGTGCCATAATAATCATAGAGGCCGGCGCGCGGCGGATACGCTTCAATTGAAGCCACTCGACCAAGGGATTCAAAACATAGGCCAAAACGGCGGCTACAATAAACGGCGTCAAAACATCGCCCAAGGCATATAAAAGCCAAATAAAGGCTGCGATAACGCAAGCCATAATAATCCACGGTTTTGCGCCGCGCGCTTTCTTTTGATACATAAAAAGGTGTTCCCCAGTTGATGCTTAAGGTTTTCAAAATAAATAAGCAGTATAACAGATTCACAAAGGCCGTCTGAAAGCGTGACGGCTATTAAGATAAAATAAAAATTGTTGACAATAATGCCAAAAAATTCAGCCTGAATCCTCCAATTTAAGATAAAATACGCTCCGACAATCTACCCATACCCGAATAAGGAAATCCAATGAGCACTTCTTTGAGCTATCGTGACGCAGGCGTGGATATCGACGCAGGCGATCAACTGGTCGAAAACATCAAACCTTTTGCCAAGCGTACTATGCGCCCTGAAGTGTTGGGTGATTTGGGCGGTTTCGGCGCTTTGGTTGAAATCGGCAAAAAATACAAAAATCCGGTATTGGTTTCCGGTACGGATGGCGTCGGCACCAAGCTGAAACTGGCATTCGACTGGGATAAACACGATACTGTCGGCATCGATTTGGTTGCCATGAGCGTCAACGACATTTTGGTTCAAGGTGCGGAACCTTTGTTCTTCTTGGACTATTTCGCTTGCGGTAAGCTGGATGTTGCCCGCGCGACTGATGTGATTAAAGGTATTGCCCAAGGCTGCGAAGAATCCGGTTGCGCCTTGATTGGTGGTGAAACAGCCGAAATGCCGGGCATGTATCCCGAAGGCGAATACGACTTGGCCGGTTTTGCCGTCGGCGTGGTTGAAAAAGAACGCGTCATTAACGGCCGCAGCATTCAGGCAGGGGACGTTGTTTTAGGTTTGGCTTCAAACGGCGCACACTCCAACGGCTATTCCTTGGTACGCAAAATCATCGAGCGCGACAATCCCGATTTGGACGCGGAATTCGACCACGGCAAAACTTTGCGCGAAGCCATCATCGCCCCTACCCGCCTGTATGTGAAACCTATCCTTGCCGCTTTGGAAAAATTCACCATTAAAGGCATGGCCCATATTACCGGCGGCGGCATTACCGAAAACGTACCTCGCGTTTTGCCTGAAAATACCGTCGCACAAATCGATGCCAAAGCGTGGGAATTGCCTAAACTGTTCCAATGGCTGCAAAAAGCAGGCAATGTGGAAATCCAAGAGATGTACCGTACATTTAACTGCGGTATCGGCATGGTCGTTATCATTGCTAAAGAAGATGCCGATGCGGTACAGGCATTCTTGAGCGAACAAGGCGAAACCGTTTATCGTTTGGGCGTTATTCGTGAGCGCAACGGCGACGAACATCAAACCCAAGTGGCTTGATTGAGATGTAATTAAAAAAGTGCGGATGATGAATCCGCACTTTTTTGTTTACACTGCCCTAGCCTACTTCTTCCAAAAAGCCGGCCAATTGCGCCGTATCGTGGGCAATCATCAGCTCTTCATTGGTTGGCACAACCAAAACAGCCGGAGAAGAACCGGTCGGACTGATAATGCCTGAATTGCCGTAGCGTTTTTCCATATTGGCTTTGGTGTCGATGTGCAGACCCAAGAAATCAAGATAAGAAACGGTTTTGGCACGGATGTTGCGCGAGTTTTCGCCGATACCGCCGGTAAACACGAGCGCGTCAACGCCGCCACAAGCCACAGCCATAGAAGCAATATATTTGGCAAGGCGGTAAGTCATTACTTCCAGAGCCAAACGTGCGCCTTCATGGCCTTCATCCGCCGCGATTTCCAAAGAACGACAGTCGTTGGAGAGTTCGGAAATACCGAGCAAACCTGATTTTTTGTTCAGCATTTCATCAACTTGGGCAACATCCAAACCGGCATGTGAAGTCAGATAGCTATATACGCCCGGGTCGATGTCGCCGCAACGTGTACCCATTACCAAACCTTCGATCGGCGTGAAGCCCATACTGGTGTCAACGGATTTGCCGTTTTTAATGGCGGTAATGGATGCGCCGTTGCCTAAGTGGGCAATAATCATGCGGATGTCTTCCAGCGGTTTGCCCAAGATGCGTGCGGCTTCAGGGGCAACGTAACGCATGCTGGTACCGTGGAAACCGTAGCGGCGGAAAGCGTATTTTTTACGCAATTCGCGTGGAACGGCGTAAGTGTAGGCGCGCTCCGGCATGGTTTGGTGGAACGAAGTATCCATCACGCCGACATTGGGCAGGCCCGGGAAGTGCTCTTGCGCAGCCAAAATGCCGTTGATATTGGCAGGGTTATGCAGCGGAGCGAGCGGAATGCAGGCATTGAGTTCGTCCATTACTGCTTGGTTGATCAAAACAGATTCGCTGTATTTTTCGCCGCCGTGGGCAATGCGGTGGCCGATGGCTTTAATGCGGTCGTGCAGGCCGTGTTTTTCAAGCTCTTTCAACAGCATACCTACGGCACCGGCATGATCGTTACGGCCGGTCAAGGCTGTTTGGCATTTTTTGCCGTCTTTGCTGAACGTAATGACTGCTTCGGGCGTACCCAAACGTTCTCCGAGACAGCTTAAGAGAACTTTACCGTTTTTACGGTCGATAACGGCACCTTTGAGCGAAGAGCTGCCGCAGTTCAGCACAAGAATGAGTTGGTTGGACATGGTGTTTCTCCTTTGAATTTTTGATTGTTTTTTTTGGCTTCAGGCCATCTGAAAAGAGCACGAACATTTGAGAGCTTTCCAGATTGCCTTTGGTTTGGTGTTTAGTCAGGCTTCATGCCCAACCCTAATCTCCATTGCAGGTATCGCTACCTGACTAAAATTTGCTTATTTGGTTTTCAGACGGCCTTGTTTAAGGCTGCGGCCGTCTGAAAACTTAAAAGCAATCTTCCGGCACTCGGACTTGTCCTTCCATAATCACGCGTGCGCTACGGCTCATAACCGCTTTGGTGGCTGTCCATTGTCCGTCCTGACATTCGGCGGCGGCACCGACACGCAGCGTACCTGACGGATGGCCGAAACGAACTTCTTTACGCGCTCCGCCTCCGGCTGCAAGGTTGACCAGCGTACCGGGCACGGCGGCGGCGGTAGCGATGGCAACTGAAGCGGTACCCATCATGGCGTGGTGCAATTTGCCCATGCTCAGCGCGCGTACCAACAAATCGATATCGGCAGCTTTGACGGTTTTGCCGCTTGACGCGGTGTAATCGGCTGCAGGGGCGACAAAAGCGACTTTCGGAGTATGGGCGCGGACGGCGGCTTCGGACACGTCGTTAATCAAGCCCATTTTCAGCGCGCCATATGCGCGGATGGTTTCAAATTTTTCCAGAGCCGCGGCATCGTTGTTGATGTCGTCTTGCAACTCTTTGCCTGTGTAGCCCAAATCCGCGGCATTCAGGAAAATGGTTGGAATACCGGCATTGATAAGCGTGGCTTTCAGACGGCCTATATTCGGAACATCAATTTCATCGACCAAATTGCCGGTTGGGAACATACTGCCTTCGCCGTCGGCCGGATCAAGAAATTCGATTTGTACTTCGGCTGCCGGGAACGTTACGCCGTCCAACTCAAAATCACCTGTTTCCAAAACCGCACCGTTTTGCATCGGCACATGGGCGATGATGGTTTTGCCAATGTTTTTCTGCCAGATTTTGACGGTACACAGGCCGTCTGAAGGGATTTTGGATTTATCGACCAAGCCTTGCTCGATAGCAAATGCGCCCACGGCGGCGGTCAGATTGCCGCAGTTGCCGCTCCAATCAACAAAAGGTTTGTCGATGGAAACTTGCCCGAAAAGGTAATCAACGTCGTGGTCGGCACGTTCGGACTTGTCCAAAATCACCGCCTTGCTGGTGGACGAACTGGCATTACCCAAACCGTCTATCTGCTTGCCGTAAGGGTCGGGACTGCCGAGTACGCGCAACAAGATTTTGTCGCGTGCCTCGCCTGCTTCCTGCGCAGCTGCCGGCAGATCGGTGCGTTTGAAGAAAATGCCTTTAGATGTACCGCCGCGGTAGTAAACGGCTGGAATTTTAATTTGCGGCATTTCGAGTTCTCCTTTGTATTTCTAGTATGGTTTTTTCAGACGGCCTCTCAAACATTCGAGGCCGTCTGAAAACCTTTTTGAGCGTAGCCCGGACATTTTGATCATGCCCGATTTACCTTACGCTGCATTTCCTTCTAAAAAGTCTTGTGCGAAACGTTGCAACACACCACCGGCTTCATATACCAATACTTCTTCTGCAGTATCGAGGCGGCAGGTAACCGGAACTTTGACAGTTTCGCCGTTTTTACGGTGAATCACGAGAGTCAGGTCGCAGCGCGGTGTGCGTTCGCCGACCACGTCGTAGGTTTCCGTACCGTCCAGTTTCAGGGTGTGGCGGTTAGTACCCGGTTTGAATTGCAGCGGCAACACGCCCATACCGATCAAGTTGGTGCGGTGGATACGCTCGAAGCCTTCGGCAACAATCGCTTCCACGCCGGCGAGGCGTACGCCTTTTGCAGCCCAGTCGCGGCTTGAGCCTTGACCGTAGTCCGCACCGGCAATGATGATGAGCGGCTGTTTGCGGTTCATATAGGTTTCGATGGCTTCCCACATGCGCATGGTTTTACCTTCTGGTTCAACGCGTGCCAGCGAACCTTGGCGTACGCTGCCGTCTTCGTTTCTCACCATTTCGTTAAACAGTTTCGGATTGGCGAAGGTTGCGCGTTGGGCGGTCAAGTGGTCGCCGCGGTGGGTTGCATAAGAGTTGAAGTCTTCTTCAGGCAAACCCATTTTCGCCAAATATTCGCCTGCGGCACTGCTGGCCAAAATCGCATTGGACGGCGAGAGGTGGTCGGTGGTGATGTTGTCGGGCAAAATCGCCAGCGGACGCATGCCTCTCAATGTGCGCTCCCCTGCCAGTGCGCCTTCCCAGTAAGGTGGGCGGCGGATATAGGTGGACATTGGACGCCAGTCGTACAGCGGGCTTGGTGCTTTTTGCGCTGTGCCGGTATCGAACATCGGAATATAAACGTCGCGGAATTGTTGCGGTTTCACATATTCGGCAACGATGGCATCGATTTCTTCATCGGTCGGCCAGATATCTTTCAGGCGGATTTCTTTGCCGTCTGCAACGCCTAGTACGTCGTTTTCAATATCGAAACGGATGCTGCCTGCCAGCGCGTAGGCAACGACCAACGGAGGCGAAGCGAGGAAAGCCTGTTTCGCATACGGATGGATACGGCCGTCAAAGTTGCGGTTGCCTGACAATACAGCGGTGGCGTACAAATCGCGGTCGATGATTTCTTTCTGGATTTTCGGATCCAGCGCGCCGCTCATGCCGTTACAGGTGGTACATGCGAAGGCAACGATACCGAAGCCGAGTTTTTCCATTTCAGGCAGCAGGCCTGCTTCTTTCAAATAGATTTCGGCTACTTTTGAACCCGGGGCAAACGAAGATTTCACCCAAGGTTTGCGTTTCAAGCCGAGGCGGTTGGCATTGCGTGCCAACAGCGCGGCGGCGACAACGTTGCGCGGATTGGAAGTATTGGTACATGAAGTAATCGCGGCAATAATCACTGCACCGTCAGGCATTTGGCCGTCTGAAGGCTCTTCGTAAGGTTTAGCCAAGCCTTTGCTGGCCAAATCGGCGGTCGCAAAACGGGCATGCGGATTACTTGGGCCTGCCATATTGCGCGTTACGCTGCTCAAATCAAATTTCAATACGCGAGGATAAACGGCGTTTTTCAAGGCATCTGCCCACAAGCCTGCGGTTTTGGCGTAGGTTTCCACCAATTTCACTTGCGCATCGTCGCGACCGGTCAGTTTCAAATAATCAATGGTTTGCTCATCAATAGCGAACATCGCAGCAGTCGCGCCGAACTCAGGGGTCATATTGGAAATGGTGGCACGGTCGCCGATGGACAGGCTTCTTGCGCCCTCGCCAAAGAATTCGACAAATGCACCAACCACGCGCTCTTTACGCAAGAATTCGGTCAGTGCCAACACGATGTCGGTGGCAGTAATGCCCGGCTGGCGTTTGCCGGTCAGCTCAACGCCGACAATATCAGGCAGACGCATCATGGAGGCACGGCCCAACATTACGGTTTCGGCTTCCAAACCACCCACACCTACGGAAATCACGCCCAATGAATCGACGTGCGGCGTATGTGAGTCAGTACCGACGCAGGTGTCAGGGAATGCTACGCCGTTTTTGACTTGGACAACCGGCGACATTTTTTCCAAATTGATTTGGTGCATAATGCCGTTGCCCGCAGGAATCACGTCCACATTTTCAAATGCGGTTTTTGTCCAGTTGATGAAGTGGAAACGGTCTTCGTTACGTCTGTCTTCGATTTCGCGGTTTTTGCGGAAGGCATCAGGATCGTAACCGCCGCATTCAACGGCCAAAGAGTGGTCGACGATGAGCTGGGTTTGCACCACCGGATTCACTTTGGAAGGATCGCCGCCTTTTTCGGCAATTGCATCACGCAGGCCCGCCAAATCCACCAACGCTGTCTGACCCAGAATATCGTGACACACCACGCGCGCCGGATACCAAGGGAAGTCGATTTCCTGCTTTCCCTCAATCAGTTGGCCCAGCCAGCTTTGCAGTGTAGGCAGGTCGACTTTGTCTGCGCGGTTGACCAAGTTCTCAGCCAAGATACGGCTTGTATAAGGCAGCTTGTCGTAAGAGCCTGGTTTGATGTCTTCACACGCCTGACGCGCGTCGTAATATTCCAAATCCGTACCGGGCAAAGCTTTGCGGTAGCGTTGGTTGGCAGTCATGTCGGTTCTCCTAAATCTATTCTTTTTTTGGTTTTGGGGTTTCAGACGGCCTGTTGATTCGGACCTTAAGGCCGTCTGAAACCATAAATTCTGTTTTATTGCTTGTTGTCTGAAATCTATTCGCGGTATGAAAAAAAATTGCTGCTCCGCTACCATCATTCCCGTATAGACGGAAATCCAAACTTAAATCTTTCAGCACTCTTTACAGCAGAACATTTCAACTTTTGAATTTCTGCCTGTATGGGAATGACGACAGCAGAGCAGCATGTTTTCCAAACGGCCGGCTCTCTCTCTCGCATACTGCACTAGGCCGTCGAAAAACGAAAACTTAATTTATTCATTGTTTTCAAACGGCATTTCGAGATGGGGTGGGCTGGCGGCCCACCCTGCTGTTACGCGTATTAGCGGTTTTCAATCTCCACGAATGCCAAATCTTCAGGGCCTGTGTAGTTTGCGCTCGGACGGATGATTTTGCCGTCTTTGCGTTGCTCGAGAACGTGTGCGCTCCAACCGGTTGTACGGGAAATTACGAACAGCGGTGTGAACATAGCGGTCGGTACGCCCAATTTTTGGTAGGAAACGGCGGAGAACCAGTCCAGATTCGGGAACATTTTTTTCTCTTCCCACATCACGCTCTCCAAGCGTTCGGCAATGTCAAAGAGGCGCATATCGCCGGTTTCTTTGCTCAAACCGCGTGCCACTTCTTTAATGACAACGTTGCGAGGGTCGGAAATGGTGTACACCGGATGACCGAAACCGATCACGATTTCTTTGCGGCCGATGCGTTCGCGGATGTCTGCTTCGGCTTCGTCGGCATTGCGGTAGCGTTTTTGAATATCGTAAGCCACCTCGTTCGCACCGCCGTGTTTCGGACCTTTCAACGCGCCGATTGCACCGGTAATGCTGGAGTACATATCAGAGCCTGTACCGGCAATCACGCGGGCAGTGAAGGTAGAAGCGTTGAACTCGTGTTCGGCATACAGAATCAGTGAAACGTGCATGGCTTTGATGTGTGATTCGCTTGGGCGTTTGCCGTGCAACAGGTGCAGGAAATGACCGCCGATGGTCTCTTCGTCGCTTTCAACTTCAATGCGTTTGCCGTTGTGCGAATATTGATACCAGTACAGCAGGAGGCTGCCGAGGCTGGCAATCAGTTTGTCGGCGATGTCGCGCGCTTCACTTTCCGGATGGCTTTCACGTTCAGGATGAACGCAGCCCAGCATGGATACGCCGGTACGCATCACATCCATCGGATGGGTATGTGCAGGCAGGCTTTCCAAAACTTTAATCACACGGATAGGCAGGCCGCGCATGGATTTGAGCTTGGTTTTATAAGCGGCCAGCTCGAATTTGTTGGGCAGATGACCGTGAATCAGCAGGTGGGCAACTTCTTCAAACTCGCATTTTTGTGCCAAATCCAAGATGTCGTAACCGCGATAGCTCAAATCGTTGCCGGTACGGCCAACGGTACACAATTCGGTATTACCGGCCGCAACGCCAGAAAGCGCAACGGATTTTTTAGGTTTGAAAGTCGGGGTTTGAGTAGTTTCAGTCATGGTATTTCTCCTTTGTATTTTTGTGGGTTTTATTTTTCAGACGGCCGATGCGGATTTGTTGAAAGGCCGTCTGAAAGCGGTTACTTATTTTTGAAACAATTTATCCAGTTTTTGCTCGAAGGCATGATAGTTCAGATGCTCGTACAGCTCGGCACGGGTTTGCATACTGTCAACCACTGCGGCCTGAGTTCCATCGCGCATAATCGCTTCATAAACATTCAGAGCGGCTTTGCTTGCTGCGCGGAATGACGACAGTGGATACAGCACCAGTGACACGCCGTTTTCAGCCAGCTCGCTTTGGGTATAAAGCGGAGTGGAACCAAACTCGGTAATGTTGGCCAATACAGGTACTTTCACTGCATCTGCAAATTGGCGGTACATTTTCAAATCGGTCATGGCTTCAGGGAAAATCATGTCCGCACCGGCTTCGACACAAGCCTGAGCGCGTTCGATAGCGGCATCCAAACCTTCTACCGCCAGCGCATCGGTACGCGCCATAATCACAAAGTTCTCATCAACGCGGGCATCTACGGCAGCTTTGATACGGTCGACCATTTCATCTTTAGAAACGATGGCTTTGTTCGGACGGTGGCCGCAGCGTTTTTGCGCTACCTGATCTTCGATGTGAACCGCTGCAACACCAGCGCGTTCAAAGTTGCGAATGGTACGGGCAATATTGAATGCACCGCCCCAACCCACATCGATGTCCACCAGCAGAGGCGTATCCACGTTGTCCGTAATGCGTCGTGCGTCAATCAGCACGTCTTCCATTGTGGTAATACCCAAATCAGGGATACCGCAAGAGCAGGCTGCCACGCCGCCGCCAGACAGATAAATCGCCTTGAAACCGCTTTGGGTGGCCAATCGTGCAAAGTAAGCATTGACGCAACCGACTACGGCAAGAGGATTCGATTCTTTCACGGCTTGACGGAAACGCGCTCCGGCAGAGTGTTGGCTCATCATATTTCTCCTTTATAGACTTTTTTCAGTATTAATCGGACGGCTCAGTTTTTCACAACTTGAAACGAACCGTTTAAAAAGAAACAATCGTTCTAAAAACTGTTTTCAGACGGCCTATAAAATTTCCATTATCAACCATCTAAAAATTTAAAATTAATAAAAACAAATAGTTATCAAAACCAATAAATATAATAAGGCTGAAGCGGAGGCGTTTGTTTTTTAAATATTATTAATCAGTATATGAATGCAACAGGGGAAAGAAGTTTTAAAACCCGAAGCGTTTGTAGGAATACGGAAACTGGATTCGGGTTGAGAGCCTTCAGACCGTCGGGACTGCCAATAAGCTGGCGGCGACGGGAGCGGCAGAGACGGGAGAAAATCTATAACAAGAGAGAGTGGTTTGATACAGATTCATGATGATGTTCCTTTGTAGTGCGATGTAGTTTTTATTTATGGAAACAAATTTAAAAAATAAAACCGGTCTTGTCAAACACTTTTTTCAAAAAAATTATAAAAAATTCAGTTATTAATAAACGATTTTTTTGCAACAAATGTAAAAAACGGACAGGCTGTACCACATCAAACCCTTGTGTGGCCTAGCTTCTGTCCGTTTTGTGTTTTTGGCTGATAGTCAGAATAATTGTAAACAATCTGTCTAAAAATAATTTATAATTGATTCATTTATAAAGAACTTTTAAAGATGCCATCTGAAAAAATTAAAATTTTTGCCTTTAAATTTTCAGACGGCCTTTGCATGATGACTACTCTGCACTAAATGCCGTCTGAAAAGTCTGTTTGCCAATGGTAATGTCGGCAGTGTAATCATGGCGGCCTTCGACGCAAAACGGCAAGCGGATTTGCGCAGCCTGCCAACTTTGCGGCGATTGTTGCGTCAGGTTGTAGCGGTTGAAACCCATGTCCATGTTTTTCATACTGAAACTGATACTGACCGCGCCCGTATTCTTCGGCACATTCTCCACCACAATATCAAACGGCTCGTGTGTATTGATGGAAGTCGCACGCACTTTTGAACCGTCAGGCAGGACGCAGCCTTGTGTCAGACTACATTCGACTACATTCGCTTTTGTCTGTTGCCGCTGCCACCAATCCAAAAGCAGCAGTTTGGCCGCTGCAAACACAATCAGTAAAACAGCGGCAATCAGTAGTTTTTGATTTTTTCTCATTTCAGACGGCCTCAATGTCATTATCGATCAAAACAGCATGCACACCCATGCTCTGCCACTGTTCACGATAAATGGAAACCATACTTTCCGGAGCAGCCGCAATCAACGGCATAGCCACGCCTTGCGCCAAAATATCGACAACTTGCTTGGCTACCTCTTCATTCGCTACTTTCCAAACGACAGCATCGGCATTTTGCACCTGCTGCCATTGTTCGGCATTTTCAATGATTGGCCACACGCTGGGCGCTTCTATCGGTTTGCCTTGTTGCCAATCGGCAAAATTCAACAATACGGCAGATGCGGTTTGATGCTGAGCCGACTGATACGGCACAACATGATATTCGCCCATGCTGTTTTGACCGCTCAAGCCGCTTTTCAGACGGCCTTGAAGCTGGCGCGGAATGGATAGGGAACGTAATAATGCGCTATTGGCAGGCAACATCGGCGTAACAGTAAAATCCCCTGCCTTTTGCCATGCCCATTTCTGCCCTTCCCTCGATTGGATTTCTCCCGCCCATTGGTCGGCTTCCACCCATAAAAAATGCAGGCGTACATGTGCGTGTTCGTAGGAATGGACTTTGGTCAGCCACGGCGTAGCGGCAAGGATACGGATACCGAGTTCTTCTTCAAACTCGCGTTGCAAGGCTTGAAAATCGCTTTCGCCTGCCTCAACCTTGCCTCCGGCAAATTCCCAATAGCCGGCATACGGTTTTCCTTCGGGGCGGGAACTGAGCAGGTAGCGGCCGTTTTGGTCGAGCAAAATTCCGGCAACCACTTGCACCAATGGACGTGTGTCTTCAGTCATCATGAGCTTATTCTTATATGCGGCAGGCGGCGACACCTGCCGATTTATGCGTAAAAAAACGATGTCGGGCTTATACGCCCGACCTTCAATAAATACCAAACCCTTCAGGCCGTCTGAAAAAGATGCTTTATTTCAGAATACTTAAATCCGGCCTTATTTTTCCGCAATGACAAAAGCCATGACGGTATCTTCTTCATCGCTCATACTGAGATGGCAGCTTCGGATACCCTGTTCCTCCAGCCATTTAGTCAAAGCCGGTGCAAAAAACAATTCAGGTTTGCCCAGTGCATCATGCCCGACACCGATATTGCGGAAAGACACCACGCCGCGTATGCCCGTCCCGACGGCTTTGGCAAAAGCCTCTTTGGCGGCAAAGCGTTTGGCAAGATAGTTGACCGGTTTGCCTGCCTGCGGAAACTCCAACAGCTCTTCTGGGCTGAGAATGCGTTGCGCAAATGCCAGTCCGAATTTTTTGTTCAGGCGGATAATGCGTTTGAGGGAAACAATGTCTGTACCAATTCCGTAAATCATGGGTCTGCTCCTTGTTTAAATAGTCAGGCCGTCTGAAAGTGTGGATACCGGCCAAAGCCAATTGCCTTAGTCGGTATGACTGATGCCGTTAAGGCAGCATTCTGGCTCTGAACATGATTTCCTTCATTTGGCGGACAGCTTCTGGCAAGCCGAGGAAGAGTGCTTGGGAAATCAGCGAATGGCCAATGTTCAACTCACGGATGGCCAGAATTTGAGCAATCGGCGTAACGTTGTGAATGGTCAGGCCGTGTCCGGCGTTAACGACCAAACCCAAATCGCTGGCGTAATGCGCGCCGTTTTGAATGCGCTCGAATTGTTTCATTTGTTCGGCATGGCTGTGCGCATCGGCATATGCACCGGTGTGCAACTCGATAACGGGCGCGCCGACATCATAAGCGGCTTGGATTTGCGCGTTGTCGGCATCGATAAACAAGGACACGCGGATGCCTGCGTCGGTCAAGATTTTGGTGAACTCGGCTACTTTATCCTGTTGCGCCAATACGTCCAAACCGCCTTCGGTGGTTACTTCTTGACGTTTTTCAGGCACGATGCACACATCTTCCGGCATGACGTTGAGCGCGTTTTCCAGCATTTCTTCCGTCAGCGCCATTTCCAAATTCAGGCGCGTGCGGATGGCGTTTTTAACGGCGAACACGTCCGCATCTTTAATATGGCGGCGGTCTTCACGCAAGTGCATGGTAATCAAATCTGCACCGTGGGTTTCCGCAATCAGCGCTGCTTCGACAGGGCTGGGATAAATCGTACCGCGCGCATTGCGGACGGTGGCAATATGGTCGATGTTTACGCCTAACAACATAATAATGTCCTTTCTTTAAGGTTTCAGACGGCCTGAACCTTCTCATATCAAAGGCCGTCTGAAAAAAATTCAACTGCCCAAGCCAAACTGCTGTAACTGCTGCAAAACCTGCCGAGACTTAATGCCCTCGGGCAGAAGGTTGTCAATCAAAAGCCGCGTCACTTTCAAAGCCTGCCCGAGGCTTTCCTGATGAACGAAACTGCCTTCCCTCAAATCGATTAACGTCGCACCCGATACGGCAACGCCTTTATTGAGCGGATGGAAACGGTCGGCCTCGGCCAAAGGCACCACAGCCTCTTCCGGTGTGAGCCAATAAGTTTCTTCGCCGTTGATTTCATTGCCGTTGCCGTCATGGAACAAATCGGGGGCAAAGCCCAAGCGTGTCAGTAGCGTCCATTCAAAACGGCGCAAAGCGGCAATGTGGTTGGCCTCGCAACAAATGGTTTTCATGGTTTCCGCCAAAACATCGTAAAGCTCGGGCAATGGGTCTTCACGGACGGTCAACTTCAGCATCAGCTCGTTCACATACAATCCGCTGAACAAAGCTCTGCCCTGCGGCTGAGGCCAACCTCCTATCCATTCGGCGCGATGCAGGGTCTTCAATTCTTGCGAGCCATACCAAGACGCGCTCACCGGCACAAACGGCACCAACACGCCGCGCAATTCGCTCTGCCGTTTGCGCGCGCTTCTGGCCAATAAAGCCACCCGCCCATAACGGCAGCTGAAAGCCTCCACCCACAAGCTGCTCTCGCGCCACGGGGCGGAAGCAAGCAGAAAGATAGGTTCGTGGTTGATGCGGTTTGGTTGCGCCATAAGGGTTTGGAAAGATAAAGATTGTGTCGATTATAACGGAAAATCGACACAAAAGGCCGTCTGAAAGTCCACCTTCTATAAAGGCCGTCTGAAAACCTTTATAATCCGTTTTGAATGAATAACTGACTTTCCTGTGTTTATGCCGAATTCCCTTTTAAATCCGCCCTTTCCCTGCTCTCTGCAGCCCTATTATCCGCCTGCTCCTTGGTGAAATACCAACCCGTTGCCGGTATTGATGCAGTCGATTTGAAGCAAGGCTACCGCTTTGAAACCAGCAAACTCCAGCGGGAAGACGATGACGATACCTTAATTGTCGTCATGTTTTCAGGCGGAGGAACACGTGCGGCGGCGTTGGGTTATGGCGTTTTAGAACAGCTCAACCAGCAGCAGGTAACCATCGGCGGCAAAAGAAAATCCTTGCTGGCCAACGTCGATGTCGTTGTCGGCGTATCTGGCGGCTCGGTTTTGGCGGCTTATTTTGCACTCAAGGGCGAAGAAACCATTCCCTTGTTTTATAAACGTTTCCTACACCAAAACTTCCAACGCCAAGTCGTCAAACAGGCATTCTCCATGTCCAATCTGCCCCGACTGGCCTCGCCTGAATACGGACGCGGCGATCTGTTGCAGGAGCAGTTTGAAAACTACCTTTTCGGCAAAACCACTTTCCGCGATTTGGAAAAAAATGCCAAGGGCCCGTTTGCCATCATTTCCGCCACCGATATGGGCATAGGCGAGCGTTTCAATTTCACGCAGGAATATTTCGACCCGATGTGTATCGACTTGGGCGACTTGCGACTTGCCCGCGCCGTCGCAGCTTCAAGCTCCGTGCCTATGGTATTTGCACCGATTACCCTAAACAACAACGGCGGACGCTGCAGCTACACGCCGCCGATCAAAATCGAAGATGCAGACGACAGCGAAACAGGCAGACAACAAAGCCGCACCATAAAAGAATTTTACGAGCGCTTCCAAAAATACGCAGACGGGAAAAACCGACCCTACATCCACCTGATAGACGGCGGCCTGACCGACAATCTGGGTATGCGCAGCCTTTTGGATATGACGGAAATGTACCCGGAAAAAATCCTGACAAACAAAATCCTGCAAAACAACATCCGCCATATCGTCGTCATCAACGTCAATGCGCAAAACCAAGTCAGCAGCAATTTAGACAAAACCGCGGCCGTTCCCGGTTTCCGCGACGTCGTCTCCTCCATCGTCAATATCCCCATTGACCAAAACTCGCAAGAATCCCTGCGCCGTTTCCGTGCCTTCGTCGATCAGTGGAATAAAGACAAACAAACCGACGGCATCAGCTTCTCCTTCGTCAGCCTCAACCTCAAAGACCTCCCTCCTTCCGAGCTGAGGGAAAAAGTATTGAACATTCCGACTAGTTTTTATCTGCCGCCGGAAGATGTGGACAACCTGCGTACCGCCGCTGCCGAACTGATGAAGCAATCGTTGGACTACCGCAACCTGCTGACAGAATTTGCAGCGCACCACAATCCCGATGCCATCTTTGCCGAACCGCCGCCGGACGCTAAAGATTTCAAACCGTTAAATGAAAAAGAAACACAGAAACAATCTGTTCCATAAAGTATTGCTCTGTTAAAATAGACAAATAGATTTCAACCCCTTCAGACGGCCTCAGAGATAAAGGCCGTCTGAAAAAATATCAAAAACAGAACACAACCATGACCGAAAAAACCACGCCTATCGTTACCGATATTGACCGCCCTATTCTCGTTCCGCCAGGCGGCCATAAAAAAGTCCTGCTGCATTCTTGCTGCGCCCCATGTTCCGGCGAAGTGATGGAAGCCATGCTTGCCAGCGGCATCGACTACACCATTTATTTTTACAACCCCAATATCCATCCGCACAAAGAATATATGTTGCGCAAAGAAGAAAATATGCGCTTTGCGGACAAATTCGGTATCCCCTTTGTCGATAAAGACGACGACTACGAAAACGACCGCAAAGAATGGTTTGCCAAAGCCAAAGGCATGGAATTCGAACCCGAACGCGGTATCCGCTGCACCATGTGTTTCGATATGCGTTTTGAAAAAGCGGCCCAATACGCCCATGAAAACGGCTTCCATGTTTTCACCAGCTCACTGGGCATTTCACGCTGGAAAGACATGAAACAGATCAATGGCTGCGGCCATCGTGCTGCCGAGCCGTACGATGACTTGGTTTATTGGGATTTCAACTGGCGCAAAGGCGGCGGCAGCGCACGCATGATTGAAATCAGCAAGCGCGAGCATTTCTACCAACAAGAATACTGCGGTTGCGCCTACTCCCTGCGCGATTCCAATGCCCACCGCAAATCGCAAGGCCGCATACCCATCAAGCTGGGCGTATTGTATTACGGTGATGAATCCACCCAATACGAGCCTCAAGCCGAAAACAAAATCATTGTTGAGAAATAAATATCAAAGGCCGTCTGAAACATTCAGACGGCCTTTGTTCAAATCAGACGATTAACGGCGGCGGAATTTGCCATGATCAAAATCATCAAATGCCTGATAAGCAGCTTGGCATTGAATTTTTTGCTCGGCATAAGGCAAACCGCGGAACGCTTTTGCCGCTTTTCGGTTTTCCCTCAATTCGGCCTTGTTGCCTTTATAGCGATACCAAGCAGCACGGCGCTCAAGGTATCTCTTACAAGCAGGATGCAATTTGTTTTTCTTCGCCTGCTGGTGTTTGCTCACATGATGGCCATGCGGTTTGGCCGCCGCTTCGGCAGAATAAGCACCCAAGCTCAATACGGCAACCGCCGCCAGTGCAGAACCTAAATTTTTCAACATTAACATGATTCGCCTTCTAAATAGTTTTTCCATTATATGTTTCGCCAGGGCACCGGCAAAACGCCCATTTTTTACATGACAAAAATGTGGTTAATTACTACATCATACTACTTGCTTTGCAAAATTTAACACACCCTTCCATTTAGACAAAACCTGAATATAAATCTCTTTATTTCATAAGCCTCTAGCCAATGTCTGGCCAAATGTGATGCAAACGCAAAATAATACCAAATCGCCACAAAGCCACATAAAATCTAGTTTAAGCCTCCCATCCCCTAATCCACACCCCGAAAAAAGCGCATTGTCAAGTCTAGTTAAACAAAGAAAAATACATTATATTGTGCCGTTCAAAGCAATCAAATACCGTATCTTGTGTTTTTTTAATGGGAAGACTGAATAATGAATGCAGCAACGAATATTAAAGTAACCAAACGCGACGGACGCTTGGAAGATATCAATTTAGACAAAATCCACCGTGTTGTTACTTGGGCGGCGGAAGGCTTACAAAACGTCTCCGTATCGCAAGTCGAGCTCAAATCTCATATTCAGTTTTACAACGGTATCCGTACCGACGATATCCATGAGACCATCATCAAGGCCGCAGCCGACCTGATCTCACAAGACACGCCCGATTATCAATATCTGGCCGCCCGCCTCGCCATTTTCCATTTGCGCAAAATCGCTTACGGCGAGTTCGAACCGCCCCACCTCTACGACCACGTTAAAAAACTCACCGATGCGGGCAAATACGACCGCCACATCATCGCAGATTACAGTCGCGAAGAGTTTGACGAGCTGAATGCCTATATCGACCATAGCCGCGACATGACCTTCTCTTATGCTGCCGTGAAACAGCTCGAAGGCAAATATCTGGTTCAAAACCGCGTGACCCGCCAAATTTATGAAACGCCGCAGTTTTTATACATTTTGGTGGCCATGTGTCTCTTTAGCAAATATCCGAAAGAGACCCGTTTGGATTACGTCAAACGATTTTACGACGCCGTTTCCACATTCAAAGTATCGCTGCCTACGCCTATCATGAGCGGCGTGCGTACGCCTACCCGTCAATTCTCAAGCTGCGTATTGATTGAATGCGACGACAGCCTCGACTCCATCAACGCGACCACCAGCGCGATTGTGAAATACGTTTCCCAACGAGCAGGCATCGGCATCAACGCCGGCCGTATCCGCGGCTTGGGCAGCGAAATCCGCGGCGGCGAAGCACAACACACCGGCTGTATCCCATTCTTCAAAATGTTCCAAGCGGCCGTTAAGTCCTGCTCGCAAGGCGGCGTACGCGGTGGCGCGGCAACCTTGTTCTACCCATTGTGGCACATCGAAGCCGAAAGCCTGTTGGTATTGAAAAACAACCGAGGCGTAGAAGACAACCGTATCCGCCAACTGGACTACGGCGTACAAATCAACCGCCTGCTGTACACCCGCTTGATCAAAGGCGGCAACATTACCCTGTTCTCGCCGAATGAAGTTCCAGGTTTGTATGATGCATTTTTTGCCGACCAAGACGAATTCGAACGCCTCTACACTCAATACGAGCAAGATCCAAACATCCGCAAACGCACTTTGCCGGCAACAGAACTGTTCTCCACCCTGATGCAGGAGCGCGCCGGTACCGGTCGTATCTACATCCAAAACGTTGACCACTGCAACACGCACAGCCCGTTTGATCCACGCGTTGCGCCTGTTCATCAGTCCAACTTATGCATGGAAATCGCTCTGCCGACCAAACCTTTGGACAACATCAACGATCCGAACGGAGAAATTGCCCTGTGTACCCTTTCCGCCTTCAACTTGGGCGCATTAAATAACTTGGACGAACTGGAAGAACTCGCCGATTTGACCGTACGCGCACTTGATGCCCTGTTGGATTATCAAGACTATCCGGTTGCAGCCGCACGCACCGCGACCATGAACCGCCGCACACTCGGCATCGGCGTCATTAACTACGCCTACTATTTGGCGAAAAACGGCGTACGTTACAGCGACGATTCCGCCCTCGGTCTGACCCACCGCACCTTTGAAGCAATGCAGTATTACCTGCTCAAAGCATCGGTAAACCTTGCCAAAGAATACGGCGCATGCCCGCTGTTCAACCAAACCGTTTATTCGCAAGGCAAACTGCCTATCGACACCTACAAAAAAGACTTGGACGCCGTGTGCAACGAGCCTTTGCACTACGACTGGGAAAGCCTGCGCGCCGACATCGTCAAATACGGCCTGCGCAACTCTACCCTGACCGCACTCATGCCGTCTGAAACCAGCTCGCAAATTGCCAATGCCACCAACGGCATCGAGCCTCCACGCGGCCTGGTCAGCGTTAAAGCATCAAAAGACGGTATTTTGAAACAAGTCGTACCGGAATTTGAAACCCTGAAAGATGCCTACGAAACCCTGTGGCAGCTTCCCGGCAACGAAGGCTACCTGAAACTTGTCGGCGTGATGCAAAAATTCGTCGATCAGGCGATTTCCGCCAACACCGCCTACGACCCGGGTAAATTCGAAGGCAACAAAGTTTCCATGAAACAAATGCTGAAAGATCTGCTGACCGCCTACAAATACGGTGTCAAAACCCTGTACTACCACAACACCCGCGACGGTGCGGACGATACGCAGACCGATATTCAGGATGACGGCTGCGCTGGTGGGGCTTGTAAGATTTAAGGGCTAGAGTTTTATTAACAGAACTTCTTCAGGAAGTCTGTAATTAAAATTTAGGCTTCTTGAGGAGGATATTCATCATTATAACTATATGAATTTTATGGATATTCCTTCAATTATTGATAGTTTAGGACGTAATAAAGACGTAACATATTTGATTGCGATTGTATTAATTTATTCAGTCAAACAGCTCAAAGATGTTCTGTGTCATAAAAATTTCCGAAAAACCGTCAAAAATTTATATAAAGACAAGGATTTAGAATAAATGTCTTGTGAACACTTAACTATGTCATACAGCACTTTTTCCAAAACCAAAAACGATGCGCTAAAAGAGCCGATGTTTTTTGGTCAACCGGTAAATGTTGCCCGTTATGACCAGCAGAAATACGAAGTATTTGAAAAACTGATTGAAAAACAACTGTCTTTCTTTTGGCGGCCGGAAGAAATCGACGTGTCTCGCGACCGTATCGACTACGCCAACTTGCCCGAACACGAAAAACACATTTTCATCAGCAATCTGAAATACCAAACCCTGCTCGATTCCATCCAAGGTCGCAGTCCGAACGTTGCCTTGCTGCCTTTGGTGTCGATTCCCGAGTTGGAAACTTGGATTGAAACATGGAGCTTTAGCGAAACCATCCACTCGCGCAGCTATACCCACATTATTCGCAATATCGTCAACGATCCGTCGGTCGTGTTCGACGACATCGTGCAGAACGAATACATCATCGCCCGCGCCGAAGACATTGCCTGCTATTACGATGATTTGATTGAATACACCCAGTATTACAACCTGTTGGGCGAAGGCACGCACAATGTCGGCGGCAAGCTCGTTACCGTATCTTTGCGCGAGTTGAAGAAAAAACTCTATCTCTGCCTGATGTGCGTCAACGTATTGGAAGCCATCCGCTTTTACGTTTCATTCGCCTGCTCGTTTGCCTTTGCCGAGCGCGAATTGATGGAAGGCAACGCCAAAATCATCAAGCTGATTGCCCGTGACGAAGCCCTGCATTTGACCAGCACCCAGCATATGCTCAACCTGATGCGCGCCGGTGCCGATGATCCTGAAATGGCTGAAATTGCGAATGAATTGCAGGACGAGTGTTTCAACCTCTTCAAAAAAGCAGCCGAGCAGGAAAAAGAATGGGCAGCCTATCTGTTTAAAGACGGCTCAATGATTGGTCTGAATAAAGAGATTCTGGCGCAATACGTTGAATACATTACCAATCTGCGTATGCAGGCGGTCGGTCTGCCTGCCGGATTCGAAGGTGCGACCCAAAACCCAATTCCTTGGATTAACGCATGGCTGTCTTCTGACAATGTACAGGTTGCGCCGCAGGAAGTGGAAATTTCGTCTTACCTGATTGGTCAGATTGATTCGGAAGTCAATGCCGACGATTTGGGCGATTTCGAGCTGTAATCGAACATTCGGTTTTATGATTAAGGCCGTCTGAACGGTGTGGCAGAAATCTTTGATTTCGTCTTTACACCGTTTCAGACGGCCTTTCCAATCCAAACAAATCATATGGCACTCATCAGCACACACGACAAAACCTTCCAACTCCAACAAGGCGAAACCTTATTGGAGGGTTTGGAGCGCACCGGACACGAGGTTGAATACCAATGTCGCAGCGGTTATTGCGGTTCGTGCCGGGTCAAAATCTTGGATGGAAAAGTCTCTTATGATAATTTTCCGCTCGCTTTTGTCGCACCCGGAGAAATTTTGCCTTGCTGCTGTCGGGTTACCGAAGACATCAAACTTGATTGTCGGGAGCGCATCAAAGAGCCAGATTTATTTGATGTCGATTTATTTGAAGACAAATAAAAAATGCCGTCTGAACATTGCGGTCGAAATCTTTGATTTCATTTCCACTGCTCAGACGGCATTTTGTATGACAAAGCTTATTTACGCTCGCCAACCGGCAAAACTGTTTTGCCGAAAGATTCGTTAATGACTTCCGCGGCGGCCAAGTAGAACGCACCAAGTGCAGTTACCAAGCCTAAGCAACCGCCGATATGGACGATGCTATGATTTTCCATGCCATCGCCAATGCCCAGGGCAAAGAAAGTCAGTGTCAAGAAAAAGAAAATACCGCTCAATACTTTAGGCTTGGTCAAGGTGGCCACAAACATCATCAGCGAAAACATACCCCATGCGCAAAGATACCAGCCGATAAATGCCGGGGCTGTTTCACCTTTAAAAAAGATGGTAAACAAAGCCCATGTCCACCAGAAGGCGCCATAGCTGATAAAAGCGGTAAAGCCGAACGTATTGCCTTTCTTGAACTCAAACATACCGGCAATAACTTGGGCGATACCACCAAAGGCGAGAGCCATGCCCAAAACTAAGCCGACACCCTCTTGAGCAGTAAAAAAGCCGCCGTTAATCAGACTGAGCAACCAAGTTGTCAATGCAAAGCCGCACAAGCCGACAGGACCTGGGTTCACCAGGTTTTCTTTAGTAGTAGTCATTTTATTTCTCCTCTAGTTATTAGAAATAGGAAGCCCATTGTTACAGGTTTTATTTAAAATTAAAAGAAATAAATTTAAAAAAATCAGGCCGTCTGAAAAATATTTTTCAGACGGCCTTGAATATTAATAATTAAACTATCCCAAAATTGCCAAGATTTTCCTTAATTCGTTGGCATCAATTTGGCCGGGGGCCGACGTTTTTTGTGCTGCACCAAAGGTAACAGCCGAGCCGAAAGTCGAGCCGGCCAAGCGGCTGACAACTCCGGTTTTACCCATGGACATAGTAATAATCGGGCGGTCGATAATTTGTGAAACATCATATGTTGCCTGCAATAAAGTCAATACATCTTGCGGCGATTGCGGCATCACGGCAATTTTGCAGATATCCGCGCCCCACTCGGCCATTGTTTTCAGACGGCCTGTAATATCTACCAAAGACGGCGTAGCTTGGAAATCGTGATTGCAAAGCAAGGCTGCAGTTTGATATTCATGTGCCAAGGCGATGATTTTTTTGACGCCGCCCTCCTCGGCAAAAAGCTCGATGTCGATAATATCGGCTTGTTTGGAACAGATGATTTTTTCCAATAATTCAAAATAATAGTCATCCGAACAAGGCGTATTGCCGCCCTCTTGCGCCCTTCTAAACGTAAACAGCAGGGGCTTGGCAGGAAAAGCCTGTCGAACAATGCCTAATTGCTCGGCAATAAATTCGGCATCAAGCGCCTCTTGAAAAAAATCCGCACGAAATTCGATGATGTCAAAAGCCGTCTCTTTCAATACGTGCAAAGCCTGCGCCAATTCCTGCATATTAGCAGCCACCAGCGGCACGGCAATTTTAGGCAGGCCTTTGCCGATCTCGATATTTTTGATGATGACAGGTTTCATATTGTTCCTTTTTGCTGTTCAAGCCAATCAGTGCAGATGATCGTAAATGGTTTCCGCCAAGGCTTTGCTGATGCCTTCCACTTTTTCCAAATCCTCGCGGCTGGCCGCAATCACGCCGCGCAGGCCGCCGAATCGGGTAAGCAATGCTTGACGGCGTTTGCTGCCGATACCGGGGATTTCGCTGAGTGAGGAAGTAACGCGCGCTTTGTCGCGTTTTTTGCGGTGGCCTGTAATCGCAAAGCGGTGCGATTCATCGCGTATGGTTTGCAATAAATGTAAAGCCGGGCTGTTGGGCGGCAGGCGGAAAACTTCTCCGGTAAAAGGCAGTATGAGTTCTTCCATGCCGGCTTTGCGCTCGGGGCCTTTGGCGATACCAACCAAAGGAATGTTCAGCCCGAGCTCTTCCCATACCGATACGGCTACGCCGATTTGCCCTTTACCGCCGTCAATCAACACGACATCCGGCCATTTGACGGCTTCGCCGTTGGCTTCGGCTTCCTGCATTTTGCCGTAACGGCGCGTCAACACTTCGCGCATGGCGGCGTAGTCGTCGCCGGGTTTGGCGGTAGTGATGTTGTAGCGGCGGTATTGAGAAGGCTGGATGTTTTGCTCATCGTACACAACGCAGGACGCAATCGTGGCTTCGCCTTGCGTGTGGCTGATGTCGAAGCATTCAAGGCGGTTAAGGCCGTCTGAATCCATGCCGAGGATTTTGGCCAGTTCGTCGATGCGGTGTTGCTGGCTGCTTTGTTGCAGGCGGCGTTGGGCAATCGCCATTTGTGCGTTTTGTTCCGCCATTTTCAACCAGACTTTACGTTCGCCTATGGTTTTGGTCACGAACTGCATCTGCTTGCCGTGTTCGCCTTCCAAAGCCTCTTTCAACGGATCGGGAACGGGAAAGTTGCTGATGATGATGTCGGGTTTGCTTTTGCCCAAATAATGTTGGGCGACAAAGGCTTCGGCGTAATCTTGTCCGTTTGGTTCGGGGTCGTTTTTAGTGTCGGGGAAAAAGCTTTTATCGCCGACATGCCGTCCGCCGCGGATGCTGACCCAGTGTACGCAGACCAGGCCGTCTGAAACCGCCAGCGCAAGCAAATCGATATCGTTTGGATTGTTCGGATTTTTGCTGTCGATAAACTGATTACTCTGCATGATGCCGAGCGCTTGAATTTGATCGCGGTAACGGGCAGCTTCTTCAAATTGCAAATTCGCGGCGGCGGTTTGCATTTTGTGTTGCAAGGTGCGCGTCAGTTCATCGGTTTTGCCATTGAGGAAAGTCGCGGCTTCACGCACGCTGTCGCGATAATCTTCTTCGCTGATGTGTCCGACGCAAGGCGCGGTGCAGCGTTTGATTTGGTAAAGCAGGCAAGGACGGTCGCGATGCTCGAATACGCTGTCCTCACAGGTACGCAGCATAAAGACTTTTTGCAACACTTGAATGCTGTCGCGCACGGCATTGCTGTTGGGATACGGACCGAAATATTGATTTGGTTTTTTCAGCGTGCCGCGGTAATACGCCATTTGCGGATATTGATGGCCGCTGAGCATCAAATAAGGATAGCTTTTGTCATCGCGGAAAAGGATATTGTATTTCGGCGACAAGGCTTTGATGAAGTTGTTTTCGAGAATCAGCGCTTCGGCTTCGGAACGCGTGATGGTGGTTTCGATATGGTGAACCTGTTTTACCATCAATGCGATGCGCGGCGAATGGTCGTTTTTTTGGAAATAGCTGGAAACACGCCGCTTGAGATTGACCGCTTTGCCGACATACAAAACATTGTTGTCTTCGTCAAAAAAACGGTACACGCCCGGAAGATTGGGCAGATTTTTCAGAAAAAGTGGTAAATCGAACGGTTCGGTTGCGCTCACGGGATTTTCTTTTGGAATAAGCAGGCCGTCTGAAAACTTTTCAGACGGCCTTTTTCATTGACGTTTAAGATTCTTGAGATGGAGTATCTTCAGCTTCTACCACTTGGTTTTCAGCTGTATCGCTTTCCAAAGCGGCTTCATCTTCAGCCTCTTCAGCTACGCGTTCCAAGCTGACCAAGGTTTCGCCTTCATCCAGATTAATCAGACGGACACCTGCGGCAGCACGGCCGGTCTCACGGATTTGCTCAACTTTGGTACGAATCAGAACGCCGCCGCTGGTAATCAGCATCAGATCATCGGTTTCGCTGACCAAAGTCGCGGCAACCAAATCGCCGTTGCGCTCGCCGGTATTGATGGCGATATTGCCTTGTCCGCCTTTGTTTTTACGGCTGTAATCGGCAATCGGGGTACGTTTGCCATAGCCGTTGGCGGTAGCGGTCAGCACTTGCAAATCGCTTTGCTCGGCTTCAGGGGCGAAGGTAATCAGGCTGACAATCTTGCCATCGGCTGGCAGGCGCATACCGCGCAAACCGCCGCTGCCGCGACCGGACGGACGGACACCGTGTTTGCCGCTTGGTAATGCGTTTTCGGCATTTTCATCATCCAGGCCGTCTGAATCTTCGTTTTCGGTTTCGATATCTGCATCTTCTGCTTCATCGTTACCGGATTTTTCCCAATATTCGTTAAAGCGGATGGCTTTGCCCAAGTTGGAGAACAACATAATGTCGTCCGCACCGCCGGTTTGCGCTGCGCCGACCAAGTAATCGCCTTCTTTAAGCGCGATGGCTTTGATGCCTTGGCTGCGGACGTTTTTAAACGCAGACAGCTGGACTTTTTTCACCATGCCTTGTGCGGTGGCGAAGAAGACGTATTGGTCTTCCGGAAACTCACGGACAGCCAAGATGGCGCTGACTTTTTCGCCTTCTTCCAATTGGATAACGTTATTAATCGGACGACCTCGGCTGTTGCGGCCGCCTTCCGGTAGTTTGTACACTTTAATCCAATGGCACTTGCCCAAATTGGTGAAGCACATCAAATAATCATGCGTGTTTGCAACAAACAGGGTTTCGATAAAGTCTTCGTCTTTGGTTGCCGCTGCCTGCTTACCGCGGCCGCCGCGACGCTGCGCCTGATAATCGGTTGTCGGCTGGGTTTTGATGTAGCCGCCATGAGTCAGGGTAACGACCATTTCGCGTTGCGGAATCAGGTCTTCATCGGCAATATCACCGCCAAACGGATTGATTTCGCTGCGACGCTCATCACCGAAGTTGGCTTTGATGTCTGCCAATTCTTCGCGGATGATTTGGGTAACGCGCTCAGGTTTGGAAAGAATATCCACGAAATCAATGATTTTGCTCATCAGGTTTTTATATTCGCCGACAATTTCTTCCTGATCGAGACCGGTCAGGTTACGCAAGCTCATGCGCAAAATGGCATCGGCTTGCAATTCGCTCAGGTAATAGCCTTGGCTATGCAGGCCCAAATTCTCTGGCAAGCCTTCAGGGCGCATCATGTGCAGGTCTAAATCCGTACGGCTGAGCATGTCTTCAACCAAGCTGCTGCGCCATGGGCGGGACAGCAGTTTTTCTTTGGCTTCCGGCGCATTGGCAGATTCCTTAATCAGGCGGATAATTTCGTCGATATTAGACAAGGCAACTGCTTTACCTTCGGCAATATGGCCTTCATGACGCGCTTTTTTCAGGCGGAATAAAGTACGACGGGTAACGACTTCGCGACGGTGGCGCAGGAATTCGGACAGGATTTGTTTCAGGTTCAGCAAGCGCGGCTGGCCGTCAACCAAGGCCACCATGTTGATACCGAAGCTGTCTTGCAGCTGGGTCAGTTTGTAGAGTTGGTTCAAAACGACTTCGGCATTTTCATTGCGTTTCAATTCGATCACGACACGCATACCGGATTTATCGGACTCGTCGCGCAGGTCGGATACGCCTTCCAACGTTTTTTCGCGTACCAACTCGCCGATTTTCTCAACCAGCTTGGCTTTGTTTACTTGATATGGGATTTCATCGATAACGATGGCTTCGCGTTCGCCATTTTTACCAATAGGCTCAATATGGGTTTTACCGCGCATCACTACACGGCCGCGGCCGGTTTTATAGCCTTCGCGAACGCCGCTTAAGCCGTAAATAGTTGCGCCTGTTGGGAAATCGGGCGCTTGGATAATGTTGATCAACTCGTCGATTTCAGTTTCAGGCTCATCCAACAAGCGCAGGCAGGCATTGATGGTATCGCCCAAATTGTGCGGCGGGATATTGGTGGCCATACCGACGGCAATACCGGACGAACCATTGACTAGCAGCGCAGGAAAACGGGTCGGTAATACCAGCGGCTCATGTTCGCTGCCGTCATAGTTGGGACCGAAATTGACGGTTTCTTCTTCGATATCCGCCAGCATTTCATGGGAAATTTTTTCCATGCGGATTTCGGTATAACGCATGGCTGCTGCGGCCAAGCCGTCGACAGAACCGAAGTTACCCTGACCGTCGATCAGTACATAACGCATAGAGAAGTCTTGCGCCATGCGGACGATGGTGTCGTAAACGGCTGTATCACCGTGGGGGTGATATTTACCGATAACGTCGCCGACGATACGCGCCGATTTTTTATAGGCGGAATTCCAGTTATTTTTCAACTCGTGCATCGCGTACAACACGCGACGGTGTACCGGCTTGAGACCGTCGCGGACATCCGGCAGGGCTCGACCCACAATCACGCTCATGGCGTAATCGAGGTAGCTCTTGCGCATTTCGTCTTCAAGGCTGACAGGCAGGGTTTCAAGTGCAAATTTATGGTCGTTGCGGATGGTTGCGTCGGTCATGATTATCTGTAATTTCGTATGGCAAAAATCTTGTTGATTCTACCACAAAACAAGCGGTTTATGGCTTTTGCGTGAAGGCCGTCTGAAACAGGATTTCAGACGGCCTTCATTATTTAATAAATTTAATTTAGTTGCAGCCAGAATCTTCGTTCGCAGCCTGCAGACTCAATTCTTTACGCTTTTTAGCCCTTTCATAACGGCAGCGTTGACGCTGTGTATTGATTTCCAAAGGCGGTACAGGAACCGGCTTACCGTCTTCAACGGCAACCATAGTGAAGTAGCAGCTGTTGGTATGACGCACTTCGCCTGTGTGGATGTTTTGCGCCTCCACACGGATACCGACTTCCATAGAAGTACGGCCGGTGTAGTTGATACTGGCGTAAAAGGTTACCAACTCACCGACATGAATAGGCTCTTTAAACAATACTTTATCAACAGACAGAGTAACGCAATAGGTTCCGCTGTAACGGCATGCGCAGGAATATGCCACTTGGTCGAGCAGGCGCAGAAGATCGCCGCCGTGAACATTGCCGCTAAAGTTTGCCGTATAAGGCATCATCAGCTCGGACATGATCAGTTCATGGGAAGGTAGTTGGCGTTCCGGTTTCATCGTTTATTCTCCTTTTGATATTTATTTTAAAATTGTCTGAAAACTTCAGACTGCACGTGTGCAAAATCATTCTACCGTTTTTAATCGTTGAATTTCAACCCATTGCCTTCCTGTTTACAGCCATTTTCTACGTGAGAAGAAAATCAGCAGTCCGATAATAATGCACAGCATCACACCCAAAACCATGAAATAGCCGTAATGCCAATGCAGCTCGGGCATATTGTCGAAGTTCATGCCGTAGATGCCGGTGATGACGGTCAGCGGCATAAAGATAATGGTAATAACCGTCAACACGCGCATTTGCTGGTTCATACGGTTGGATTGGAAGGAAAGATAAATGTCCATCATGCTCAACACCATATCACGCGAGGCATCAAGCGATTCGATAAGCTGCATATTGTGGTCGTACACGTCGCGCAGATAGACGGTCGATTCGCCTTTGAAAATAGCAAAATCGCCGCGCACGGCCAGTTGGTAAAACACATCGCGTAATGGCAGAAGTGTACGGCGCAGACGGACGGCATCGCGCTTGAGGCGGTGGATCTTACTGAGAATATCGCTGTTTTCATTTTTAAACAGGGACTTGTCTATGACTTCGACGCGGTTGTTGTACTCTTCCAGGACGATGAAATAGTCGTCCACAATACGGTCAAGCAGGCAATAAGCAAGAAACGCCGTATTTTTGTTCAAAATATTGTGCGGATTTTCGTGCATCTGCCGGCGAAGATGGCTGAACAAGCCCAACGGTTTTTGTTGGAAAGACAACACAAAATCTTTGCCGATAATCACATACACTTGGTCGGAATGGAGCTTGCCTGTGGAGGTATAGTGGTAAACCTGTGCGGCAGTAAAAACATAGCTGCCGTAGTCTTCAATTTTCGGACGCTGCTTGCGGCTGAGAATGTCTTCAATAACCAGCTCATGGATGCCGTAAGGCTCAAGCGCGTGTTTGAGCAAGACAACATCATTGATACCGACAAAATGCAGCCAGTTGATTTGACCTTCTTGCGGGCAGGCAATATCGGGCAAGTTTTTTCCGGCAAGATAATCATGCTGAGCAAAGGTATCGGCGGAATACAAGGTTTGATGGATAGCAGAACGCGGCGCATTGTCGGTATTGCTGCGCTGCATGGTTTGGTCTTGCAGATTGTCGGTTGTCTCAACTGGATTGGCTGGTTTGCTCATAAAAATAAATCATGTTTTTTAGTTAGAATGAATTGTACAGACAGAAAAGGCCGTCTGAAAACTGATTTTCAGACGGCCTGACAATATCAATCAACGCTTTATTAGGCTTGAGGCGCGGTTTTCTCCAGCTCCAATGCGGCGGCAAGCAAGGACAGGCGCGCCATTACGCCGTAAACGTAGAGGCGGTTGTGTTCGTTGTCGACGTCGCAATCTTTTTCAGAGCGAGGCATACCGAGCGAATCCCATTGTTCAAATACGCGTTTGCACGCTTCAGGCGCTTCTTGGGAGTTGTCGCCGCTGCCGGTGGGGATGCTGTTGGACAGCGGGACGAATACCATGCCGCCGGCATTAAGGTTTTCGTCTGCGCCGCGCCCTTCGTGTACACGGAAGAAACCGCCGATAACGAAACGGTCCATCATATACACGACGGGTTCGCACACGGCACCGTTCATGGTTTCGTAGGTATAAATACCTTCTTGGACAATGACTTCGCTGACTTCCAAACCTTCTTTGACTTTTGCCATTTTATTGCGGTTTTTACGGTTCAATCCGCGCACTTCATCCGCAGATTTAACGCTCATCACGCCCATGCCGTAAGTGCCTGCGTCGGCTTTCACAATAACGAAAGGCTGGTCAGTAATACCCAATTCATCGTATTTGGCTTGAATTTTCGCCAATACGCGCTCTACCGCGTCTGCCAACGCATCTTCGCCTTCACGCTCTTGGAAATCCAAACCGCTGATTTTTTCAAAATAAGGATTGATTTGCCATTCATCGATGTCAATCAACTTGGCAAAGTCGGCAGCAACTTGGTTGTACGCGCCGAAATGTTCGGTTTTACGGCGAGTCGTCCAGCCGCCGTGCAATGGAGGCAAAACGGTTTGACTGATATCTTTAAGGATTTCAGGAACACCCGCAGACAAGTCATTGTTCAACAAAACAACGCAAGGCGAGAAACCGTCTGCGAGATGTACACGCTCACGGGTACGCAATAAAGGCTCAAGTAAAATTTTGTCGCCTAATGCGGTTTCAAACTCGGTTGGTTCAGTCACTTCCGGATTCAGGCTGCCCAAGCGCACTTCATACCCTGCCGAACGCAAAATCTCGCTGAGTGCGTAAACGTTTTGCAGATAGAATGTGTTGCGCGTGTGGTTTTCAGGAATAATCAATACGGATTTTGCCGTTTCACATGCGCGCTGTACCGCATCTTGCGCGGCAACCGCCGCCAGCGGGATAAAGTTGGGATTCAAATTATTGAAGCCGCCTGGAAACAGGTTCATATCGATAGATGAAATTTTGTAACCGGCATTACGGATGTCAACCGAACCATAAAATGGCGGACGGTGTTCGTTCCAATGCGAACGGAACCATGCTTCGATTTTGGCATGATTGGCAAGGACTTTTTTCTCAAATTCCCGTAATTGAGTCAGATGCTCAGGAGCCATTACCGGTAATTTCATTCTCTATACCTCTTGGTAAGTGTGGGTTGAGTGAGAATGATAGAACTTTTTAGTGCATTTCGACAAGCATTCTTTCAGATAAGATGAATCTTTTTGTCAACAATTCTACAATTTGTCTAATTTTTGACAAATGTTTTTGAAACTTTGCAACAAATTTTAAAAATTGGACAAATTTCTATTGCGCAGCCCCTATAAAAAGCCTAAAATCCGCCCATAAACGCAAACCATCATTCATACCTACCAATAGCAAAGAATACTCATCATGAGCGCACAAACCCTTTACGATAAACTTTGGAACAGCCACGTCGTCCGCGAAGAAGAAGACGGCACTGTCCTGCTTTACATCGACCGCCACCTGGTTCACGAAGTAACCAGCCCGCAAGCATTTGAAGGCTTGAAAATGGCCGGCCGCAAACTCTGGCGTATCGACAGCGTAGTCTCCACAGCCGACCACAACACCCCGACCGGCGACTGGGACAAAGGTATCCAAGATCCGATTTCCAAACTGCAAGTCGATACTTTGGACAAAAACATTAAAGAGTTTGGCGCACTCGCCTACTTCCCGTTCATGGATAAAGGTCAAGGCATTGTACACGTTATGGGCCCGGAGCAAGGTGCTACCCTGCCCGGCATGACCGTTGTCTGCGGCGACTCGCACACTTCTACCCACGGCGCATTCGGCGCATTGGCGCACGGTATCGGCACTTCCGAAGTCGAACACACCATGGCGACCCAATGTATTACTGCGAAAAAATCCAAATCTATGCTGATTGCCGTTGAAGGCCGTCTGAAACCTGGTGTTACCGCCAAAGACGTGGCGCTTTATATCATCGGCCAAATCGGTACGGCCGGCGGTACAGGCTACGCCATCGAGTTTGGCGGCGAAGCCATCCGCAGCCTTTCTATGGAAGGCCGCATGACCTTGTGCAATATGGCGATCGAAGCCGGTGCGCGTTCAGGCATGGTTGCCGTCGATCAAACCACCATCGACTATGTAAAAGGCAAACCTTTCGCACCTAAAGGCGAAGCGTGGGACAAAGCCGTTGAGTACTGGCGTACACTGGTGTCTGACGAAGGCGCCGTATTCGATAAAGAATACCACTTCAAAGCCGAAGACATCGAGCCTCAAGTAACTTGGGGTACCTCGCCTGAAATGGTTTTGGACATCAGCGGCAAAGTGCCTAATCCTGCCGAAGAAACCGATCCGGTCAAACGTAGCGGCATGGAACGCGCCCTTGAATACATGGGCTTGGAAGCCGGTACGCCATTAAACGAAATCCCTGTCGATATCGTCTTTATCGGCTCTTGCACCAACAGCCGTATCGAAGACTTGCGCGAAGCCGCCGCCATCGCCAAAGGCCGTAAAAAAGCGGACAATGTACAACGCGTATTGATTGTTCCCGGCTCCGGTTTGGTTAAAGAACAGGCCGAAAAAGAAGGCTTGCACGAAGTATTTATCGAAGCCGGTTTTGAATGGCGCGAGCCGGGCTGCTCTATGTGCCTCGCCATGAATGCCGACCGCCTGACTCCGGGACAACGTTGCGCATCCACTTCCAACCGTAACTTTGAAGGCCGTCAAGGCAACGGCGGACGCACCCACCTCGTCAGCCCTGCCATGGCAGCCGCAGCCGCGGTTACCGGCCACTTTACCGACATCCGCACTATGGCTTAAAATATTTTCAGACGGCCTTTATTCATCAGGCCGTCTGAAACAATACCTTGCTCAAGTAAGTTTTCCTATTGCGCAAAACGTCCGAAAACCTTCTCAATCATTGATAACTCGAAAGGAATCTAGTATGAAAAAACTGTTTGCATTGGCTGCCGCAGCCCTCATCCTGTCAGCTTGTTCCAGCACTTGGTCCGGCGCAAAAAACGATGCCAACCGCAATTGGGACAAAACCAAAGAAACTGCCGAGCGCGTAGCCGATAAAACCAAAGAAACCGCTGAACATGTTGCCGACAAGACTGAGGAAGCCGTTAAAAAAGGCGGCAATGCCGTAGGTCGGGGCATGACTCATGTCGGCGAAAAACTTGAAGCCGCTACCGAATAATTCGGTAAATCAGGCCGTCTGAAGCTCCAAACTCCGTTTCAGACGGCCTGATACTTTATTACTTGTTCAGACAGTTTCACGATTCCAAGCAAAAGGAAGAAACAATGAGTAATCCGTCAAGCTGGTTTGGTATTCACGCTCATGATTTGGATCGTGCCAAAGCCTTTTACGAATCCGTATTCGGCAAACCCCTGCAAGACGTTGGCGGCAATGGATTCCGTTTCATCATTTTTCCGGCCGATTACACCCAACACGGTACGGCCGGCATGATTTGGCACGACAGCAACGCCCAGCCCGGCCATGGCGGTACAACCATTTTCTTCAATTGCCCGGATTGTGCCGAAACAGCAGAAAAAGCCGTTGCAGCAGGCGGCAAACTGTTACAAGAGAAATTCCGCATTGCCAACGGCTTTGCAGCATTTATCGAAGATACAGAAGGCAACCGAATCGGTTTGCACAGCACACGCTAACCAGAATAGCCATAAAATTTCCCATTATTACTATAAGAATCTGACATGAAAGCCTTTACCAAAATTACCGCCATCGTCGCCCCGCTCGACCGCAGCAACGTCGATACCGACGCTATCATTCCCAAACAATTTTTGAAATCCATCAAACGCAGCGGCTTCGGCCCCAATGCCTTTGATGAATGGCGTTACCTCGACCACGGCGAACCGGGCATGGACAACAGCAAACGCCCGTTGAATCCGGATTTCTCCCTGAACCAGCCACGCTATCAAGGCGCACAAATCCTGTTGACGCGTAAAAACTTCGGTTGCGGATCTTCACGCGAACACGCCCCTTGGGCATTGGACGACTACGGTTTCCGCGCCGTCATCGCCCCCAGCTTTGCCGACATCTTCTTCAACAACTGTTACAAAAACGGCCTTTTGCCTATTGTTTTGACAGAAGAACAGGTGGACCAGCTTTTCAAAGAAGTCGAAGCCAACGAAGGCTATCAACTCTCCATCGACCTTGCCGAGCAAACCCTGACCACCCCTAGCGGCGAAACATTCACATTCGATATTACCGAACACCGCAAACACTGCCTCTTAAACGGCTTGGACGAAATTGGCCTGACCCTGCAACACGCTGACGAAATTCACGCCTTTGAAGAAAAACGCCGCCAAAGCCAGCCTTGGCTGTTTAACGGTTGATATACAAAAGGCCGTCTGAAAAATTTAAGTGTTTCAGACGGCCTTTACTGAATGCTTTGGGATAGTCCATGAGATCATTCGACGAATTAATCCAAACCCAAGACCCTGCATGGCCATTGATTCAAGAGTGGATTGCGAAAGCGACAAACAGTATTGAAGTTCTGCCACGTACGCTTAAAAAGGCAAAGGAAGAACTTGTCAAAACCCAAGTAACAATACGTTCGTTTATGGGCGCTGTCGTTTATGAAACCGGTGGCATCCTTATCGATAACGGCTGGTTGCGGATACTTGGCTCCGGTAACGCGAAGCTACCTCGTGGTTTAGGAAGTTGGAATCTAGGCCGCACACAATCCGAGCCAGCAGGCCCTGCTCCCTATTATCTGTTTGCCGATGATGTTGCTGGAGGCTATTTTGCGATTAATGGCGGAGGATTGAATGGCAAAGTAGGTAATGTTTTCTATCTGCCACCGGATACACTGGAATGGGAAGATTGCGGTAAAGGTTATGGAGACTTCTTAAATTGGGCATTGACCGGCGATTTACAGTTGTTTTACGAAAACCTGCGTTGGGAAAATTGGCGCGAAGAAATCCATGATTTGAATGGCGACAGCGTTTACACGTTCTTTCCGTTTTTGTGGACTGAAGAAGGCAGCGATATAAACCAAGTCAGCCGCAAGCGTATTCCTATTGCGGAACATTATGCTTCCACTTTGGATCTGCACAAAACAACTCCATAAAAGCCCTTTCAGACGGCCTTGTTATCAGAATTAAATAAGGCATCCTGAAAACCGTATTGGCTTCACATCCTGAAGTTTAATTTCTATCTAACCACACCATGATTACCGACACCATAAGCAATGCCACCCGCTACGCTGCCTTGCATCCCGACTTTGCAGAAGCCTTCCATCTGTTGCAGACCTTGGATTTTGCCAAGCTGCCGGACGGCCAAGTGCCATGCGAGAATCCCAATATCCGTATTTTTATCGGCAGCGAGCCGATGAGGACGCAGAAAGAAGCCCAGCCTGAAGCGCACTTAAAACACATTGATATTCAAACGCCGATTGATGGCAGCGAAACGTATGGCTGGATAGACAGAGGCCGTCTGAAAAACGGTTTAGGCTACAATGAAAAGCGCGATATTGAGTTTTTCAACTGCGAGCCGGAGACTTGGCTGACCTTAGAGCCTGGCGAATTTGCGCTATTTTTCCCGAATGATGCGCATGCCCCATTGGTCGGCGACAGGGCGAACATACGCAAAGTTGTTTTTAAAATTCGTGTTGAAACCGAGCGTCTATAATTTTTCAGACGGCCTTATCCCCTTATCAGGACACAATATGTCTTTTTTCAGCAAGTTGTTCCGCTCCAAACCTAAATTAATGACTTGGCAGGAATTTGTCGAATACTTTGCCCGTCGCATTCAAGAAGAATTGGATCTTGAGGCAGAAATCGACTGGGGCGAAACTATTGCGTCTTCACCTATCATTGTCCATTTTTCCGAAGACGATGAAGCATCGTTCAGCACATATTTGAGCAACCATTACACAAGTTATCTGCAAAATCCCGAGGCCTTGGAGGCTATTGTTGCAGCCAATTTAGCGGTTATCTATAAGATTCAAGACACTGATGCCAGTGTTTCAGCACAACAAATTCTTCCGACGATTAAAAATACGATTTATCTGGAAAATGCCAGACTGATTACAAATACGGACGAAGCCGAACCTGACGATTACCTGGTATACAAACCGATTGCCGGCGATATCATGTTGCTTTATATGGTGGATACGGAAGAATCCATGCATACGCTCAATCGTGAACATATGAAAGAGGCCGGTATTGAAGATGAAGACGCCTTGTATCGTACCGCTATGGATAATTTGCGCCAACGGATGAATGGACGTGTCCAAATTCATCATGCCGAAGGTTGGTCATTGGCTCAAATTCATTTGGACAACGACTATGATGCTTCCCTAATTTTGCTTTTGGACGAAGTACTTAAAGATGATCCTATGCTGCCGGCCAACCCCGTTTTTGCAGTCCCGGCACGCAACGCCCTGCTCGTTTGCAGCCCATCCGATGAAGAGGCTTTGCAGGCGATGGCAAATATTGCACTGCAAGCATTTGAAGAATCTGCCTACGCGATTTCTACCCAGCTTTACCAGTACCATAATGGTACAATCAGCGTTTTCAGAGCAAATTGATTTAAGGCCGTCTGAAAAACAGGCGACCTGTCCTTTACCTAAAACCTTCCCATAAGGAAACCCGAAATGACCAAACATATCGCTATCTTGCGCGGCGACGGCATCGGCCCTGAAATCGTTGCAGAAACCGTCCGTGTACTCGACAAACTTATCGAACAAGGTTTGGATGTCAGCTACGAATACGCACCTTTGGGTGGCGAAGCCTATGACGAATACGGCCATCCTTATCCAGAATTCACGCAAAACCTTTGCCGTAAAGCCGATGCGGTACTGCTTGGTGCAGTCGGTTCTCCTCAATACGACAATCTCGACCGTCCGCTGCGCCCTGAGCGCGGCTTGTTGGCCATCCGTAAAGACTTGAATCTGTTTGCCAATTTGCGCCCTGCCATTTTGTATAAAGAGCTAGCCAATGCTTCTACTTTGAAACCGGAAATCGTAGCCGGCCTCGACATCCTTATCGTACGCGAACTGACCGGCGATATTTACTTTGGCGAGCCGCGCGGCATCCGTGTTTTGGAAAACGGCGAACGCGAAGGTTATAACACCATGAAATACAGCGAAAGCGAAATCCGCCGTATTGCCCACGTTGCCTTCCAATCCGCCCAAAAACGCAGCAAAAAAGTCTGCTCCGTAGGCAAAGCCAACGTTTTGGAAACCACCGAACTGTGGCGCGAAATCTTTGAAGAAATCGGCAAAGAATACCCTGATGTCGAGCTCTCCCATATGTACGTCGACAACGCCGCCATGCAGCTCGTGCGTGCGCCCAAACAATTTGATGTGATTGCCACCGGCAACATCTTCGGCGATATCCTCTCCGACGAAGCCTCCATGCTGACCGGTTCCATCGGTATGCTGCCTTCCGCTTCTTTGGACGAAAACGGCAAAGGCCTGTACGAACCATCCCATGGCTCTGCTCCCGACATTGCCGGTCAAAACAAAGCCAATCCGCTGGCAACCGTATTGTCTCTTGCCATGTTGCTTCGTTACAGCCTGAACGACGAAGTACGCGCGCAACAAGTTGAAAACGCCGTACAAAAAGTACTGCAACAAGGCTTGCGTACCGGCGACATTTACGAAGAAGGTACCAAACTGGTTTCCTGCTCCGAAATGGGCGATGCCGTATTGGCCGCTTTGTAAGAGGCCGTCTGAAAAAAGCGTGGGATCAATCCCGCGCTTTTTTATATGCGAAAACTTTAAACCATAAAAAAGGGCGTGTCTTCACACGCCCTTTCGTCTTATTTCAGACGGCCTTAAGATTGAAGCAATCAACCTCTTTTGTGTTTGCCGCCAAAGCTGTCGTTAGACTTGCGCTTGCCTTTAAAGCCTTCGCTGCCTTTTTTGAAACCGTCAGCTTTTTTGAAACCATCTTTCTTAAAGCCATCTTTCTTGAAACCGTCTTTTTTATGGCCTTCGCTGCGAGCTTTACCGCCGAAACCTTCTTTAGCCGGTTTTTTATCACCGCGCCAACCGCCGGATTTACGATCGCCCCAGCCGCCTTTGCCTTTCGGTTTAGCGCCGGCAGATTTGCGTTTGCGTGTCGGCTCCATGCCTTCGATGGTCAGCTCAGGCAATTTACGGCCGATGTATTTTTCAATTTTGTGTACTTTGACGTATTCGTTCACTTCGGCAAAAGTAATCGCAATACCGGTGCGGCCTGCGCGGCCGGTACGGCCGATACGGTGAACGTAGTCTTCAGCCTGTTTCGGCAAGTCGTAGTTGATAACGTGGGTAATGGTTGGTACGTCGATACCGCGTGCGGCAACGTCGGTGGCAACCAAAATTTTGCAGCGGCCTTTGCGCAAGTCCATCAGCGTGCGGTTACGCCAGCCTTGCGGCATATCGCCGTGCAGGCAGTTGGCGGCAAAACCTTTTTCGTACAACTCATCCGCAATGACTTCGGTCATGGCTTTGGTGGATGTAAAGATCACGCATTGGTCGATATTGGCATCGCGCAAAATGTGGTCGAGCAGGCGGTTTTTATGGCGCATATCGTCGCAGTACAACAGCTGCTCTTCGATTTTGCCTTGATCGTCCACACGCTCAACTTCGATGGTTTCAGGGTCTTTGGTCAGTTTGCGCGCCAGTTTGCCCACTGCGCCGTCCCAAGTGGCAGAGAACAACAAAGTCTGACGGTCGCTCGGCGTTGCTTCCACGATGGTTTCGATGTCGTCGATAAAGCCCATGTCCAACATACGGTCGGCTTCGTCCAGAATCAGCACTTCCAAACGTTCAAAATCAACTTTGCCGCTCTGCATCAAGTCCATCAGACGGCCCGGAGTGGCGACAATCAGGTCAACCGGTTTGCTCAGAGCACGGGTTTGATAGCCGAAAGATGCACCGCCAACAATGCTGACAGTACGGAACCAACGCATATTTTTAGCATACGCCAGCGCGTTTTTTTCCACTTGAGCCGCCAGTTCGCGGGTCGGGGTCAATACCAAAGCGCGCGGGCCTTTGCCCGGTTTTTCGCTGCGCTTGGTCAGTTTTTGCAAAGTCGGCAGCAGGAAGGCTGCGGTTTTTCCTGAACCGGTTTGTGCCGAAGCCATAATGTCGCGGCCGTCCAAAGCAAACGGAATCGCTTGCGCCTGAATCGGGGTCGGGCTTTCATAACCCTCGCTGCTTACGGCAGACAAAATGTTTTTATCAAGGTTCAAATCGGCAAATTTAATAGACATATCTATCCTAAGAGACAACAACGCGCACGCCTGAACAATTTCAGACGACCTGAAGCAAAGGAAAGTAACGATACGGGAAATGTGAAGTTACAGGGTTGTCGCAAGCATCTTGCTTGTGGTTAACATCGACGACAACCTGCACAGAAAAGGCTTTGCAAATATGCAAGCAATAAAAGAAACGCGCCCGAAACGGCGGTTTAGGTTGGATGACGATGGCTTCGTATCAAAAGGCGAACGGCGGATAATATAGATTTTATGGATAACAGTCAAGCAAAAAGGCATCAAGTGCGTTAAAATCCAACCCCTTCCCAATACTTATTCAGGCCGTCTGAAAACCATGACCGACATTACCCCCTTTGCCAACCGCTTGGGCAAAAACATCAAACATCTTATGAAATGGGCCAAACGCAATAATATCGAAGCCTGGCGCATTTATGACCGCGATATTCCCCAATTTCCCTTTGCCGTCGATGTTTACGGCGACCAAATCCATCTTCAGGAATACGATACCGGCTGGCTGATGCAGCTCGAAGAATACGAAACATGGCTTGCGGATGTATTGGAGGCCGTCGGTTTTGTGACCGGTTTTGCACCCGAACAAATCCACCTCAAACGCCGAGAACGTCAAAAAGGTTTACAACAATACGAGAAAACCGGCAAAACCGGCGACGATTTCGTCATCACTGAAAACGGCCGCAAGTTTTGGGTCAACCTCGACAAATACCTCGACACCGGCCTCTTCCTTGACCACCGCAACACGCGCAAAAAAGTAGGCGAAACCGCAGAGGGCAAACGCTTCCTCAACCTGTTTTCCTACACAGGCAGCTTTACCGTCTATGCCGCAACCGGCGGCGCGTTATCCAGTGAAACTGTCGATTTGTCCAACACATATCTCGATTGGGCGAAACGCAATTTCGAACTCAACGGCATCGACACCGAACAACACAAAATCGTCCGCGCCGACGTGTTCCAATACCTGCAAAACGCCGCTGCCGAAGGCAAACAGTTCGACCTTATCGTCATGGATCCGCCCAGCTTCTCCAACAGCAAAAAGATGCTCGACATTCTCGACATCCAGCGCGACCATAAAAAGCTGATTGACGGCGCAATGAACCTGCTCGCTTCAGACGGTATTTTGTACTTCTCCAACAACCTACGCAGCTTTGTGTTGGACGATTCGGTCGCGGAACAATATGCGGTCAAAGACATTTCCAAGCAGTCCGTTCCCGACGATTTCCGCAACAAAAAAATTCATCAATGCTGGGAAATCAAGCATAAATAAGCATCAGGCCGTCTGAAAGCCAGTTTTCAGACGGCCTGATTACCATATTGAATCTCTCAATCAATAGGCGCATAATTGAAGAAATTGTTGACAATATCAAAAGGAAAATAACATGCAAAACTACCTGACGCCCAATTTCTCATTCACCCCCATGATTCCAGAACGCGCGCTCGGCAGCCGGGTTTGGGATACCGAAAGACGAGAATACATTGACCTGTCAGGCGGTATTGCTGTGAACGCGCTGGGCCATTGCCATCCTGATTTGGTCGCAGCCTTGACCGAACAGTCGCAAAAACTTTGGCACATTTCTAATATCTACACTACCCAACCGGCGCAAGAATTGGCCAAAAAATTGGTCGAAAACACCTTCGCCGACAAAGTATTTTTCTGCAACTCCGGCGCAGAGGCCAATGAAGCCGCGCTGAAACTGGCGCGCAAATACGGCCGCGATCATTTTGGCGAACACAAAACCGAAATCATCTCCTGCCTCAACAGCTTCCACGGCCGCACCCTGTTTACCGTATCCGTCGGCGGCCAGCCCAAATACAGCAAAGACTACGCGCCGCTGCCGGCCGGCATTACCCACGTTCCCTTCAATGATGTTGCCGCATTGGAAGCAGCCGTCAGCGACAAAACCTGCGCCGTGATTATCGAGCCGATTCAAGGCGAAAGCGGCATTCTGCCTGCCACTCAAGAATATCTGCAAGCCGCACGCCGTTTATGCGACAAACACGGCACCTTGCTGATTTTGGACGAAGTGCAAACCGGCATGGGGCATACAGGCAAACTGTTTGCCTACGAGCATTACGGCGTAACACCCGATATCCTCAGCTCCGCCAAAGCCTTGGGCGGCGGCTTCCCGATTGGCGCGATTCTGACCACCGATAAAATCGCCCCAACCTTCGGCCCTGGAACGCATGGCTCGACCTTTGGCGGCAATCCGATGGCGTGTGCGGTCGGCAGCCGTGCGTTTGACATCATCAATGCGACCGAAACATTGGCACACGTTAAACAACAAGGCCAAAAACTTCAGACGGCCTTGCGTGAAATAGGCGAAAAGACCGGCGTATTTAAAGAAGTCCGCGGCATGGGCTTGCTGCTCGGCTGCGTATTGGCAGACGAATACGCAGGCAAGGCATCAGAAATTACCGCCGCCGCTTTAAAACACGGCCTGATGGTACTGGTTGCCGGCGCCAATGTCGTGCGCTTCGCCCCCAGCCTGCTGCTGAACGATGAAGACATGGCTGAAGGCTTGAAACGTTTTGAAGCAGCCTTGGCCGAATGGTTGGCCTGATTTTTAAAACCCAATATCCAAATCAGCCGACAGCTTTTATTCCCTAATTGATGCCATATAGTAAAGGCCGTCTGAAAGACTGTTTGAGTTTTTCAGACGGCCTTTTTTCAATATTGAAAACAACATCCGCCTACATGCTTTGTCATTTGATGTTTGTTAAAAATCGTACCGCTTCTTCGTGTTACGCTTGGCAAACAATTTGATTTTACGAAGAAAAGGAGCAGGAGATGGTATCATTGAAAACCCAAATCGCCGGTTTTTCTTTTGACAACTGTCTGATGAACGCAGCAGGTGTGTCGTGTATGACTGTTGAGGAATTGGAAGCAGTCAGACAGTCTTCGGCAGGCACTTTCATTACCAAGACCGCAACGCTTACCCCTCGTCAAGGCAACCCCGAGCCGCGTTATCGGGACGTACCTCTCGGCAGCATCAATTCGATGGGTTTGCCGAATCAAGGCATTGATTACTATCTGAATTACCTGCTTACCCTTCAAGAATCTCAGCCGGAACGGACATTTTTCCTATCACTGGTCGGTCTGTTGCCCGGCGAAACACATATCCTGTTGGAAAAGGTGCAAAATAGCGGGTTTAACGGCATTACCGAACTCAACCTATCCTGCCCAAACGTCCCCGGCAAACCGCAAATCGCCTACGACTTTGAAACAACCGAGATGATTTTGGATAATGCCTTTACCTACTTCGACAAGCCATTGGGCATCAAGCTACCGCCGTATTTTGATATTGCCCATTTCGATCAAGCGGCGAAAGTGTTCAACCGCTATCCCCTAAAATTCGTCAACTGCGTCAACTCCATCGGCAACGGCATGTATATCGAAGACGAATCCGTCGTCATCCGCCCGAAAAACGGCTTCGGCGGCATTGGAGGCCAATACATCAAACCGACTGCGCTCGCCAATGTCCACGCGTTCTATCAAAGACTGGATCCGTCTATCCAAGTCATCGGAACCGGCGGCGTTTACAGCGGCCGTGATGCGTTTGAACACATCTTGTGCGGCGCAAGCATGGTGCAGATCGGCACGGCGCTACACCAGCAAGGCGTCGGTATTTTTGAACGGGTTTCCCTTGAATTAAAAGCCATCATGGCGCAAAAAGGCTATGAGAAGCTGGAAGACTTCAAAGGCAAATTGAAATATTTTGAATAAGGTTTACTCTAAAAAACGCCCAAGGCCGTCTGAAAATTTCAGACGGCCTTGTTGTATAATTGCTCCCCACATTACCCGTCTTCCCCTTCAATGAAACTCAACCCCCAACAGCAAGCCGCGGTCAAATATCTAGGCGGCCCCCTGCTCGTCCTTGCCGGCGCAGGCAGCGGCAAAACCGGTGTGATTACGCAAAAAATCAAGCATTTGATTGTCAATATAGGCTATCTGCCGCATACCGTTGCAGCGATTACATTTACCAATAAAGCCGCCACGGAAATGCAGGAGCGCGTCTCTAAAATGCTGCCCAAGTCGCAAACGCGCGGGCTGACGATTTGCACCTTCCACTCTTTGGGTATGAAGATTTTGCGCGAAGAAGCGAACCATATCGGTTATAAAAAAAACTTTTCCATTCTCGACTCTACCGACAGCGCAAAAATCATCGGCGAACTCTTGGGCGGTACGGGCAAAGAAGCCATATTCAAAGCGCAACATCAAATTTCCCTTTGGAAAAACGATTTAAAGACGCCTGAAGAAGTAGTTCAGACGGCCGCTAATGTGTGGGAAGAGCAAACAGCGCGCGTGTATGCGAGCTATCAGGAAACCCTGCAAAGCTATCAGGCGGTGGACTTCGACGACTTAATTCGCCTGCCTGCCGTGCTGTTGCAGCAAAACAGCGAAGTGCGCAATAAATGGCAGTGGCGGCTGCGTTATCTGCTGGTTGATGAATGCCAAGACACTAACACCTGCCAATTCACCCTGATGAAGCTTCTGACCGGCGCGGAAGGCATGTTTACCGCTGTCGGCGATGACGACCAGTCCATCTACGCATGGCGCGGCGCAAACATGGAAAACCTGCGTAAAATGCAGGAAGACTATCCACAGATGAAAGTCATCAAGCTGGAGCAAAACTACCGCTCCACCGCGCGGATTCTTAAAATCGCCAACAAAGTGATTGAAAACAACCCCAAGCTGTTCACCAAAAAACTTTGGTCGCAGTTCGGCGAAGGCGAAATCGTCAAGGTCGTTGCCTGTCAAAGCGAGCAGCACGAAGCCGACTGGGTTGTCAGCCAAATCGTCAAGCAGAAGCTGGTCGGCGGCGACAAAACCCAATACGCCGATTTCGCCGTGTTATACCGTGGCAACCATCAAGCGCGAATTTTTGAAGAAGCCTTGCGCAGCGCGCGCGTTCCTTATCAACTCTCCGGCGGGCAGAGTTTTTTCGACAAAGCCGAAATCAAAGACGTTTTGTCCTATTTGCGCCTGCTTGCCAATCCCAACGACGATCCCGCCTTCCTGCGCGCCGTGACCACGCCCAAACGCGGTATCGGCGACGTCACGCTGGGCAAACTCAACACCTACGCGCACGAACACGAATGCAGCCTATATGAAGCCGCGCAGACCGAAGAAGCGCTTGCCCTGTTGAACAATACCAACCGCCAACACCTGCAAGCCTTCATGGATATGATTGAAAACTACCGCGCCAAAGCCGAAATCAGCGAAGCAGGCGAGCTTATCCATAACCTGCTGAGAGAAATCGACTACGAAAACCACCTGTTGGCAAACGAAGAAGGCAAAGCAGGCGAAATCAAATGGCGCAACGTTACCGACCTGACTGGCTGGCTGGAACGCAAAGGCGAGCAAGACGGCAAAAACATCATCGAGCTTGCCCAAACCATCGCCCTGATGACGCTTTTGGAAGGCAAAAGTGAAGAAGAAGTCGATGCCGTCAAACTTTCCACCCTGCACGCTTCCAAAGGTTTGGAATACCCCTACGTTTTCCTTGTCGGTTGCGAAGAAGGTATCTTGCCGCATAATGACAGCATAGAAGAAGACAATGTCGAAGAAGAACGCCGCCTGATGTACGTCGGCATTACCCGCGCCAAACGCCAGCTTACACTGACCCACTGCCTCAAACGCAAAAAGCAAGGCACATGGCAGTTCCCCGAGCCGAGCCGCTTCATAGACGAAATGCCGCAGGAAGACATCAAGATTTTAGGCCGCAAAGGCGGCGAGCCGATTGTGAGCAAGGAAGAAGGGAAAAGCAATCTGGCGGGTTTGCTGGATATGCTGGGAAACAAAAGAAAAGGATAAAGCAAGGCCATCTGAAAGCAACCTTTCAGACGGCCTTATTGTCAGCAAAATGTCAAAGTCAACAATAAAATAATTTTTTACTTTATACCTTTATGCCCATCTATTCCCATTCCTCCCGATTCTTCAAAAATAAACAAAAATAATCGAATAATCAGGTACAAAATAAAAAAATCAAGCGACACGATTGCTCCATTTCCCTTCAATTTATAAGCAAAAATTGTCAACACTTGAAGTATAAATTCACAAGCAAAATCGCATTTTTCAGGTATAATAATGGATTCCCCAACTGCATTTTGTGAGCTGAATCCATGTCTGTTGTTCTGCCCTTGCGCGGTGTAACCGCCCTTTCCGATTTCCGTGTTGAAAAACTCTTTCAAAAAGCAGCCGCACTCGGCCTGCCCGAAGTCAAATTAAGCAGCGAATTTTGGTATTTTGTCGGTAGCGAAAAAGCACTTGATGCCGCGACAGTCGAAAAACTGCAAGCCTTACTGGCAGCGCAAAGCGTTGAACAAACGCCCAAAGCGCGCGAGGGCTTGCATTTATTTTTGGTAACGCCCCGTTTGGGTACGATTTCGCCGTGGGCTTCCAAGGCGACCAATATCGCCGAAAACTGCGGTTTGGAAGGCATTGAGCGTATTGAACGCGGCATGGCCGTATGGTTGGAAGGTGCGCTTACCGACGGGCAAAAACAACAATGGGCAGCCCTATTGCACGACCGCATGACCGAAAGCGTGTTGACCGACATCGATGCAGCGGCGCAACTGTTCCACCACATCCAATCGGAAACCTTCTCCAGCGTAGATGTATTGGGCGGCGGTAAAGAGGCATTGGTCAAAGCCAATACCGAAATGGGTTTGGCACTTTCAGCCGACGAAATCGATTATCTGGTCGAAAACTACCAAGTTTTAAACCGCAATCCGTCCGATGTTGAATTGATGATGTTCGCTCAGGCAAACAGCGAACACTGCCGCCACAAAATCTTCAACGCCGACTTCATCCTCAACGGCGAAAAACAGCCGAAATCCCTTTTCGGCATGATACGCGATACGCACAATGCGCATCCCGAAGGCACAGTCGTTGCCTATAAAGACAATTCGTCCGTGATCGAAGGCGCAAAAGTCGAGCGTTTCTATCCGAATGCGGCGGAAAACCAAGGCTACCGTTTCCACGAAGAAGACACCCATATCATCATGAAGGTGGAAACACACAACCACCCGACCGCCATCGCGCCGTTTGCGGGTGCGGCGACGGGCGCGGGCGGCGAAATCCGCGACGAAGGCGCAACAGGCAAAGGCTCACGTCCGAAAGCAGGCTTGACCGGCTTTACCGTCTCCAACCTGAATATTCCGGGCCTGGAGCAGCCTTGGGAACAAGCCTACGGCAAACCCGGCCATATTGCTTCTCCTTTAGACATCATGATTGAAGGCCCGATCGGCGGCGCGGCATTCAACAACGAATTCGGCCGCCCGAACCTCTTGGGCTACTTCCGCACTTTTGAAGAGAAGTTCGACGGTCAGGTTCGCGGCTATCACAAACCGATTATGATTGCCGGCGGCTTGGGCAGCATTCAGGCGCAGCAAACACACAAAGACGAAATCCCCGAAGGCGCATTGCTGATCCAACTGGGCGGCCCGGGTATGCTTATCGGTTTAGGCGGTGGCGCGGCTTCTTCCATGAATACCGGCACGAACGATGCGTCTTTGGACTTCAACTCCGTCCAACGCGGCAATCCCGAAATCGAACGTCGCGCGCAAGAAGTGATCGACCGCTGCTGGCAGCTCGGCGATAAGAACCCGATTATCTCCATTCACGACGTCGGCGCAGGCGGCTTGTCCAACGCCTTCCCCGAGCTCGTCAACGATGCCGGACGCGGCGCGGTATTCAAGCTGCGTGAAGTACCGCTGGAAGAACATGGCCTCAATCCGTTGCAGATTTGGTGTAACGAATCGCAAGAACGTTATGTGTTATCGATTTTGGAAAAAGATTTGGAGACCTTCCGCGCCATCTGCGAACGCGAACGCTGCCCGTTTGCCGTAATCGGCACGGCGACCGACGACGGCCATTTGAAAGTGCGCGACGACTTGTTCTCCAACAATCCTGTCGATTTGCCGTTGAACGTTTTGCTCGGCAAACCGCCCAAAACCACGCGTACCGACAAAACAGTTACGCCGTCTGAAAAACCGTTTAACGCCGGCGATATTGACATTACCGAAGCCGCCTACCGCGTTTTGCGCCTGCCTACCGTAGCCGCCAAAAACTTCCTGATTACCATCGGCGACCGCAGCGTCGGCGGCATGACCCACCGCGACCAAATGGTCGGCAAATACCAAACCCCCGTAGCCGACTGCGCCGTAACCATGATGGGCTTCAATACCTATCGCGGCGAAGCGATGTCTATGGGCGAAAAACCAACCGTCGCCCTGTTTGACGCGCCTGCTTCGGGCAGAATGTGCGTCGGCGAAGCCATCACCAACATCGCTGCGGTCAATATCGGCGACATCGGCAACATCAAACTCTCCGCCAACTGGATGGCTGCGTGCGGTAACGAAGGCGAAGACGAAAAACTCTACCGCACCGTCGAAGCCGTTTCCAAAGCCTGTCAGGCATTGGATTTGAGCATTCCGGTGGGTAAAGACAGCCTGTCGATGAAAACCGTATGGCAGGATAACGGCGCACAAAAATCCGTGGTTTCGCCTTTAAGCCTGATTATTTCGGCGTTTGCGCCGGTGGAAGACGTACGCAAGACTGTTACGCCTGAATTAAAAAACGTCGAAGACAGCGTATTGCTGCTGGTTGACTTGGGCAACGGCAAAGCGCGCATGGGCGGCTCTGCATTCGGTCAGGTTTACAACAATATGACCGGCGACGCGCCTGATTTAGACGATACAGGCCGTCTGAAAGCGTTTTACAACGTGATTCAACAGCTTGTCGCCGAAGACAAACTCTTGGCGTACCATGACCGCAGCGACGGCGGCTTGTTTGCCGCTTTGGTAGAAATGGCGTTTGCAGGCCGCATCGGCGTCAATGTGGATTTGACCTCGCTGGTTACCAACCAAGCCGATGCCAACGAAGCCAGCATTTGCGCATTATTCAATGAAGAGCTGGGCGCAGTGATTCAAATTGCCAAACAAGATGTAGCGGCCGTAGAAGCCTTGTTTAAAGAAGCTGATTTGGCACTGCATACCGTTGCGACCATCGGTACTGACGAGAAAATCGTTATCCGTAACCAAGCAGGCATCGTATTGGAACAAAACCGCGCCGACCTACAACGCGCATGGCAGGAAACCAGCCACGCCATCCAACGCCTGCGCGACAACCCTGCCTGCGCCGACAGCGAGTTTGCCCTGATTGACGACAACGAACGCAGCGCATTGTTTGCCGACGTGAAGTTTGATGTAAACGAAGATATCGCCGCGCCATTCATCAACAGCGGCGCGAAACCCAAAATCGCCATCCTGCGCGAACAGGGCGTAAACGGGCAAATTGAAATGGCCGCCGCCTTCACCCGCGCCGGTTTCGATGCTTACGACGTGCATATGTCCGACCTGATGGCAGGCCGCGTCCACCTTGCCGACTTCAAAATGCTGGCGGCGTGCGGCGGCTTCAGCTACGGCGATGTACTCGGTGCAGGCGAAGGCTGGGCGAAATCGATTCTGTTCCACCCTGCTCTGCGCGATCAATTTGCCGCCTTCTTTGCCGATCCGAACACGCTGACATTGGGCGTGTGCAACGGCTGTCAAATGGTCAGCAACCTTGCCGAAATTATCCCGGGCGCAGAAACATGGCCGAAGTTCAAACGCAACTTGAGCGAACAGTTTGAAGCGCGCCTGAGTATGGTTCATGTTCCGAAATCCGCGTCGCTGATTCTGAACGAAATGCAAGGCTCCAGCCTGCCTGTCGTGGTCAGCCACGGCGAAGGCCGCGCCGACTTCGCACTTCACGGCGGCAACATTTCTGCCGATTTGGGCATTGCGCTACAATATGTAGACGGTCAAAACCAAGTGACCCAAACTTATCCGCTCAACCCTAACGGCTCGCCTCAAGGTATTGCCGGTGTGACCAACGCCGACGGCCGCGTTACCATCATGATGCCGCATCCGGAACGCGTGTACCGCGCCGCACAAATGAGCTGGAAACCGGAAGACTGGACGGAATTGTCCGGCTGGTACCGCCTCTTTGCCGGCGCAAGAAAAGCTTTGGGTTAACCAGGCTGATTTGATTCGGCTTTAAAGAAAAGGTCGTCTGAAATAGGCACATCGGACTTCGCTCCAACCTGTTTCAGACGGCCTAGATTTTTTATCCCGAACCTATATACAAAAAAACTTAATTGAATTTATAGAAAGATTTGGAGAAGCTTATGTCTGACAAAGTAATTTTTAAAAACAAGCCGAATGATGATGAATATATTAAATGGATTGAAGAAAACTCAAATGGATTTGTATTAAATATAGATCAAACTAAAGACCCTTCTAAGATTTATAAAGATTATCCCAAAATACATTTTGCTAATTGTGGCCAACTAAATAAAAGGCCGGGGCGCACAACTAAAAAATATTTCAAAGTTTGCTCAAACTCAATCGAAGAACTTGAACGATGGAGCTTGAACACATACAACAAAGAACTAACTCCATGCAGAACCTGTAAGAAAAGAGGATTATTAGTGGCATGGTACGCAGAAATAAAAAATCTTCAGGCGGCTTCTGCCCTGTCCTTAAAATCTGATATAGACGAACTCAAAGAATGTTTAGTATCTGAGACCAATTCAGCAAAACGAACCGAAATTGAGACTTTGATAAAAGCCCGTCAAGGGCAAGGCAGTTTCCGACAAAAACTACTCAAACTGTATCCAAGCTGCCCGCTGACCGGTCTAGATATCGAGCCTTTACTCATTGCCAGCCATATTAAACCTTGGAGCGTGTGCGATGATAACGAGCGTTTATGTCGCTTCAATGGTCTGATGCTCGCACCCAATATCGACAGATTATTCGATAATGGACTGATTACGTTTGATACCGACGGTACGATAAAAATCAGCCCGACAATCGATTCGGAAAATCAAAAGCGGTTGGGAATTTCTCCCGATATGAAATTAAAAATTCGACCGGAAAGCGAAAAATATTTCGAGTATCACCGCAACCATGTCTTCCAAAAAGAAGAATAGATGGGTTGAACAGTCTGTTGATTTAAGGTCGTCTGAAAACGATTTAGCGAACCACTCTATACCTGTTTTCAGACGACCTTTTTGCGTCCTTTTGCATATAAAGACCAAACCGACCATCGTCATTCCCGCGTAGGCGGGAATGACGGTGGCGAAGTGTTTTTTTGGATTCCCATTATCGGCATTCCATTAGCGTGTTCTGCAAGCAGAAGCATCATTCCGTATAATCATAATCCCCCTTAGCTCCCCATCAGCTATAATCGACATATTCAGACGGCCTTTCCCGACATTATGACTCGACAAGCCTTTATCCTCAGCGATTGCGAATTTTCCGAATGCGGAGAAAAGCCTTACGCCCTGTTGACCGCGAATCCGACGAAGGAACACCACTTCATCGCTCAAACCGAGCAGCGGCAACATGCGCATAATCCGCAGGTCAGCCCGCAGAATCAGAATGTTTACAAGCTGCCCTTGTCAATGTTCCATACTGGCGAAAAAGCCCGCGGCAAAGAACAAAACCGCAGCGAAGCGATAAGCGTCAACATCATCGGCAACTTGACAGCGAAAAACCTCTATACGCTGACCTTTGTCGAAGACTCCGCCAACCAATACAATTTGGAAAGCTGGTTCAACCGTCATGAAAGCGGCTACGAAGATGCCTGCAACCATCTGCGCACCCTGCCTGCAGGCCGTCTGAAAACACCTACGGCAAATGCCGACACCGTCAAAGTACCGGATGTCTTGTGGCGGATATTGCGGCTGAAATTCCTCGGTATTCTGCGCAATCCGCACAACCATAAAAACCTGTTTGCCCACCGCCTGCACCAAACACTTCGGGCACGGCTGCCGGAAGTCGGTTTTGAATTTGTCCGCTTGATCAGCAAACGCGACCCCAAGCGCATCGAAGCCATTATGCAGTCTTACCGTTTCACCTTTCTCGGCTATGTCGATTGGCTGGGCGGGCTTTACGGTATGTTGAGCGAAGGCGTGGCGCAACCGTCGTTGTTTGAACGGCTGTTTTGCAACATCTTTGCCGAACCCGAAGCAGTGAAAATCGAATTGTTCCGCTATCCGGAAAACACAGGGCTGTGCCTGTTTGGCGACAGCAGTTTCTGCCTGCAAGCCTCGGCCAAGCTATTCAGCGTCGGCGTCAATATTTCGCACGATATGTTTGCCGTCGTCCATCTGCAAACCGACCGTTGGCACGCGTTTAAAAATACCTTTCATCACGACGCGCCCAAACTGCAAGGCCAAGTGCGGATTATCGACGGCGACCAAACCCAAAGATTGCTGTTCAACCGACTGTGCATCCATCAAGCCCATGAAGCCGTATTCGGCCAAAGCCCGAATATCAAAGATTATTTAGAGGCCGTCTGAAACCCCTAACCAGAAGAAAGTATATGAAAATCACGCCAATCCAAGCCCTAAACGACAACTACATCTGGATGATTCAAGAAGGCAACCATGCCGCCTGCGTCGATCCGTCCGATGCCACGCCCGTTTTGAAATTCCTCGTCCACAACCGCCTGATGCTGGCGCAAACATGGATTACCCATCCACACCCCGACCATACCGGCGGCGCAAAAAGCTTGTTCCACGGCTTTTTAGAATCCCCAATCTATGGCGAAAGCGACATCGACGTAGCGACGCATACCGTCGCCGCAGGTACGCAGTTCCCGTTTGGCGAAGGCTTGGTTACCGTTTGGGCAACCCCCGGCCATACCGACCGCCACATCAGCTATCTGTTGGAAAATTCAGACGGCCTGCACGTTTTCTGCGGCGATACCTTGTTCTCCGCCGGTTGCGGCCGCGTATTTACCGGCACAATCGAGCAGCTTTACGACAGTTTCCACCGATTCAACCAGCTGCCCGAAGAAACGCTGTTTTATCCGGCGCACGAATATACAGCCTCCAATCTACGCTTTGCTCAGCATATCGAGCCGGACAATGCCGACATTCAGACGGCCTTGGCCGCAGCCGAACACACGCCGACGCTGCCTGTCAGCCTGGCGCACGAACGCAAAGTCAACCCTTTTTTACGCGTTCACCTACCCCAAGTTCAGGCACGCGCCGAAGAATTGAGCGGACGAAAATTAAACAGCGAACTCGAAGTCTTCGCCGCTTTGCGTGAATTGAAAAATCAATTTTAATTGGGCTTAATCCCTCAATAATAAAGGCCGTCTGAACAATATCTTTTCAGACGGCCTTTATTATTTAGGGATTATTCCCATTCAATCGTGGCAGGCGGTTTACCGCTGACATCATAAACCACGCGGTTGATGCCTTTGACTTCGTTGATGATGCGGTTGGACACGCGGCCAAGCAGCGAGTATGGCAGTTCTGCCCAGTGCGCAGTCATAAAGTCGCTGGTAATCACGGCACGCAAAGCTACGACGTAATCGTAAGTACGGCCGTCGCCCATCACGCCGACGGATTTCACAGGCAGGAATACGGCAAAGGCTTGGCTGGTCAGGTCGTACCAAGATGTGCCGTTTTCATCGGTAGTATTGCGCAATTCTTGAATGAAAATATCGTCTGCCTGACGGAGCAAGTCGGCGTATTCTTTTTTCACTTCGCCCAAGATACGCACGCCCAAACCCGGGCCCGGGAACGGATGACGGTACACCATTTCACGCGGCAGACCCAAAGCAACGCCCAATTCTCGCACTTCGTCTTTGAACAAGTCGCGTAAAGGCTCAAGCAGCTTGAGCTTCATGTTTTCAGGCAGGCCGCCGACGTTATGGTGGGATTTGATGGCGTGGGCTTTTTTGGTTTTTGCACCTGCAGATTCGATTACGTCAGGGTAAATCGTACCTTGCGCCAACCATTTGGCGTTGGTGAGTTTTTTCTCCTCAGCGTCAAAGACTTCGATAAATTCCGCACCGATGATTTTGCGTTTTTTCTCCGGATCGGTCACGCCGGCAAGTTTCGCCAAAAACTGCTCTTCGGCATCAACGTGAATCACGCGTACGCCCAAGTTGCGGGCAAACATGTCCATCACCATTTTACCTTCGTTCAAACGCAACAAACCGTGGTCAACAAACACGCAGGTCAGTTGGTCGCCGATGGCGCGGTGAATCAGCGCGGCCGCTACGGAAGAGTCCACGCCGCCGGACAAACCTAAAATCACTTCGTCGCTGCCGACTTGTTCGCGGATTTTGGCAACGGCTTCTTCGATGTAGTTCGGCATGGTCCAGCTTGGTTGTGCGCCGCAAATATCCAAGACAAAGCGGTTCAACAACGCGCGGCCTTGTTTGGTGTGGGTCACTTCAGGGTGGAATTGGATACCGTAGAATTGTTTCTCAGCATTTTCCATCATGGCAATCGGGCAAGACGGGGTGTCGCCGATGACAGAGAAGCCGGTAGGCAGTTTGGAAACTTTATCGCCATGGCTCATCCAGACGTCGAGCGCATTAGGCGCATCGTCTTGAATGCCGCGTGTCAGCTCGCTGTCGATGGTTTTAACTTGCGCATAACCGAATTCGCGTTGGTTGCCCGGGCTAACTTCGCCGCCCAAGTGGTGCGCCATAAATTGCATGCCATAGCAGATACCCAAAACCGGAATGCCCAAATCAAAAATACCGGTATCGGCTTGATAATCGGATTCGTAAACGGAATTAGGGCCGCCGGAGAGGATGATGCCTTTCGGGTTGAAGGCTTTGATTTCTTCCAAAGGCATGTCAAAAGAATGCAGTTCGCAGTAAACATGGGCTTCGCGCACGCGTCGGGCGATCAGCTGGGTAACTTGCGAGCCGAAGTCGAGAATAAGGATTTTGTCTTGGGTCATGGCGGAAACTTTGCAAAATGTAAGAAAACGGTGCGGCCGTAAGGGTAAATTTCAAATTTAAACCACAATAAAAAAGGCCGTCTGAATCGGCGGATTATACCATTGTTCAGACGGCCTTTATAGGGCAAAACCCAAATCTCTCATCTTTCTATTTTGTGTGTTTCTCAGGAATCATATCGCTGCGCGAGAGCAACAGCAGGCAACCCAACACAACCATGCCGATGGCCAGCAACGGCGAGAGGTAAATCCAGTAGCTCATGTGCAGATAAATGGCTGTACCGATATAAACCAGCATCGGGCCGGAAACGATGGACTGTTTGTTGATGCCGTCCATAATCAACACGGCAAAGCCCAAAATAATTAATGCACCGGCAATCATTGTCGATGTCGCAGGCAAAATATCCGTAGCGCGTAAAAACCAAATCGCGCCAAAGATAATCAAAAATAAAGGCAGAAAAAGTGAGGGACGGGACATAACAACGCTCCGTAAAGGTTTCAGACGGCCTGTATTATTGGGTGCGTCGGTCATACAGACAAGATATAAAAATGCAATCTTGTGTGTGATTATGCAAAGGTTGGCACAACAGAAAGGCCGTCTGAACAATAGCAAACCGAAATCAAATATTTTAATTTATCCTGTTACAGACGGCCTTTTAAATCATCAGGCTTTGCCGGTACTGCCGAATCCGCCTTCACCGCGCTCGCTGGCGGCAAACTCGTCCACAACCTTAAACGCAGCTTGGACAACCGGCACAATCACCATTTGCGCGATACGTTCCATCGGCTCGATGGTAAACGCTTCTTTACCACGGTTCCACAAAGAAACCTTCAATTCGCCTTGATAATCCGAGTCAATCAAACCGACCAAATTACCCAAAACAATACCGTGTTTATGACCCAAGCCCGAACGCGGCAGCAAAACGGCTGCATACGCAGGGTTGGCCAAATGCACCGCCAAACCGGTCGGCACAAGATACACATCGCCCGGCTGCAACACAACAGCTTCATCCAAGCAGGCACGCAAGTCCAAACCGGCAGAACCGGGCGTTGCATAAGCAGGCAGGGAATCGGCCATTTTCGGATTTAAGATTTTCAGTTCGACTTCGGTTTGCATGACAGGACTCCGTATGGTTCTAAATTAGAAAGGGCTACGATTATACACAATGCCCTTGAGGCCGTCTGAAAAAACGGAGTATGATTCAGTCAGACCTAAGGAGAAAAATCATGGATCTGCACAATATCCGCGAAGATTACAGCAAACGCGAGCTTTCTGAAGCCGAGTGCCATGCCAACCCGATTGTCCAATTCGAGCAATGGCTGAACGAAGCGATTCACGCCGAAGTCAACGAGCCGACTGCGGTCAACGTTGCCGCCGTAGGCGAAGACGGCAGACCCAACAGCCGCATGGTGCTGCTGAAAGAAGTCAACCCCAAAGGCTTTGTTTTCTTTACCAATTACCACAGCCGCAAAGGCCGCTCCTATACGGCACACCCTTTTGCCGCCATGACTTTTTTCTGGCCGGAACTCGAGCGCCAAGTGCGCATTGAAGGACGCATCGAAAAACTCGACGCCGCCGCTTCGGACGAATATTTCGAAAGCCGCCCCTACACCAGCCGTATCGGCGCATGGGCAAGCGAACAAAGCGAAGTGATTTCCAGCAAAGCCGTATTGGTGGCCAAGGCCGCGGCCGTCGGTGTCAAACACCCCCTACATGTTCCCCGCCCGCCGCATTGGGGTGGATACCTCGTTATTCCCGACCGCATCGAATTCTGGCAAGGCCGCCCCAGCCGCCTGCACGACCGCATCCAATACCGCCTGATTGACGGCAACTGGATACGCGAACGCCTTTCGCCATAATTTTCGGTTTTTCAAACAAAAATTTACTGGTTGAGTTACAATACAGCTTTTCATCAGCAGGCCGTCTGAATCTGATTTTCAGACGGCCTTTTCCCCCAACCCAACCCCTGCCGCAAATGCCGCAGAAGAACCGCTTTTTCAAGCGAGTTAGGAAAAATCATGTCCAAACAGCCTTCCAGCAAACGCCAATGGCGCGACGGCGTATCATCTACCGCCAAAAAACCTTCCAAACTGGCCAAATCCTTTGCCAATAAAAAACGTCCAGACGACGAACGCAAAACATCAGGCAAACCTTACGGCCAAAAAGTTTCAGACGGTCCCAAAGCTCAAAATACCGCCCCCAAACAACGTGCCGCCAAAGCCAAAAAACTGGTTGTCCGCAACCCAAATCAAAAAATCATGGAGCACGCCCGCGATTTGAAAGAACGCCGCAGCGACCTTTCACGCTTTGAACCCGAGCGCCTGCAAAAAGTCCTAGCCGCCTCCGGCGTCGGCTCACGTCGCGAAATGGAAGAATGGATCAGCAACGGCTGGGTAACGGTCAACGGCCGCGTAGCCCAACTGGGTGAAAAAGTCACACCCGACGACCACGTTACCGTCAAAGGCAGCATCATCAAACTCAAATGGGCAGACCGCCTGCCACGCATCATCCTCTACTACAAACAAGAAGGCGAAATCGTTTCCCGCGACGACCCGCAAGGCCGTGTCAGCATTTTCGACCGCCTGCCGCAAGCAGCCAGCAGCCGCTGGGTGGCCATCGGCCGTTTGGACATCAATACCAGCGGCCTTTTGATCCTGACCACTTCAGGTGAACTCGTTCAACGCTTTGCCCACCCTAGCTTTGAAGTCGAACGCGAATACGCCGTGCGCGTATTGGGCGAGTTGACCACCGAACAAATGCGCGTCCTGACCGAAGAAGGCGTGATGCTCGAAGACGGTCTAGCAAAAGTCGAACGTATCTACGAACAAGGCGGCGAAGGCGCAAACAAATGGTACAACGTCGTCATCAAAGAAGGCCGCAACCGCGAAGTACGCCGCATTTTTGAAAGCCAAGGTCTCACCGTTAGCCGTCTCGTCCGTGTAGGCTTCGGCCCCATCGGCCTGCCAAACCGCCTCAAACGCGGCCAGTTCTACGAACTCAATCCGGCAGAAGTCGCCAACATTATCAAATGGGCAGATATGCTGCTGCCTGGCGAACGTCGCCGGAAGAAAAGTTAATGTAAGATAAATCGGGGCTGAGACTTTTGCAAAATCGTCTCAGCCCGACAAAATCTTGCCTAAGTCATAAAAATAGTGGGTATTGAAAGGATTTTCCTTATCCAACACATTCATCGGACTGCCATGTCCGACAAATAATACAGGCATTTTTTCATCGTTGCCTCCTTAATATCTGATGAGGCGGATTGTACGGATAAATGATTAAGCAATAAATCTCAATTTATGAACAACATATTTTCCCAGTAGGAAATGATGAAATATTCTTTGGCTTTGCTGCAAAGTTAAAAATAGGTCGTCTGAAAATGGTTTCAGACGACCTTAGTTCACTTCTTGAAAGTGCTGAAGCTAAACCCATTGAGCTGTATTTTTAATCATAAGGAAAATCTTTTTATATTATTCTCCAAATCACTAAAAGTTTAGCTTTAACTGCTTGGAAAAGTGCCTTTTTCCAATGATTAGCCCTACTTTCGCTTTCAATAACAGAATCTATACTGCATTCTTCAAAATCTTTCATAGACACCCCCTTTGCTTTATAGCTTTTCATTTGCACTAAAATATCAGACAAACTTCCGACTGAATATGCAGAAAATCTATCTGCCAAATGAAATGTTTCAAAGTGAAATTTAATTTTTCCTTTCTTATCACTTGACCATCCATTTGGTGGATCAATAAGATAACGAACTGTCCCAGCACCGGGCCCATTATCAATATATTCTGCATACAACCATTGTTCATCAAAAAAACAATCTTCATCCAAATAAGGATGAATAAATTGCTCATTTTTTACTGTGGGGAAAAAATCACCTTTAAATTTTTGATTGCAGTCTTTACATATAGGAATTAAGTTATAGGGAAATACCGAAAAATGTCCATATCTTGATTTTGGTAAAAAATGGTCTATTTCTGATGGATCAGTAATTCCTCCACAAAATGGACATCTTATTTCAGGATTTTGGGCAAAAGCAAGGATCTTATCATATACATCTCCACTACGGGTATTACGTAAACAATAATTATATAATTCAACCATATGAGAATTACTCAATGTATTATGAATTAGTCCATTTGGTTCAATAGGAAGAATTGTATCAAAACTGTATAAATTATTTAATCGTGCATATTCTTCGTAATCATTCCCTATATCCAATAGATATTGTTTATTAGATAATACATCACTTCTGTATTGGGTATTTCGACTGCAGCACACGTCAATTATCTCTGAATAACTTAGGAGATCAGCAGGTAATCTTATGCGAATCACTGGCGATTCCCTCCATCTCTATCATCTCTAATCCGTACTAAAGTTTTTAATAAAATCTTCGCTTCTGTTCCCAACTGGTTACCAAATTCAGATACTATGTCATCATATGATTTTCCTGTGGCTACTATTTCAGTTAATAATTTATGAAAGCCTGATTTAATCACTTCCAAACTAAAGACTTCTCTCGTTAAAACACCAACATTTTCCCCAAATGTTTCAATATTAGGTCTATAAGGATTTGTAACTTTTCCTGTTCGCTCAATTTTCCAAACACAAGATTTCGGTATTTCCTGCAAGACGACAGGAGAATGTGTAGCAATAATGGCTACTCCATTCCGGTTATCCAATAAATCGGATAAAGCACGAACAAAAGCAGATAATAACGGTGGATGAAGATGGCTTTCAGGTTCATCAAGCAGAACCAATGTTTTTTCTTCAACTTTAGCTACTAGCTGGGTAATAATTAGTAAAACCGATGCATGTCCAGAGCTCATTCTTCCAATCGTTTTTAAAACCTTATCTTTAGAGATCTTCTCATCTATTAAATTACTTAGATGCATTTCTGCGAAATTATCATCCGACTCAAGATTATTAATAGCATTAAGCCAACGTTCCTTCTTGGCAAAAAAGCTCCTACATTCATAAAAAGATTTCCAAAAATCCTTTTCAAAATACTCTCTTGACGTTTTTAATCGTGTGTCTGATTCTTTTAACCCAATGTAAGAATAATATTTTAGATCATCATGATTTGGCACAAATGGATCAAAAATACTGAAAGATACTGCTACTAAATAGCTAAAATAATCATTGTCAATTTTTTTCTTAAAAAAATCTGAAGTATAAAATCCACCATCATCATAATCTTGTTTTGTGAATGATTTAATCATTCCGTTCAATAATGTTGTTTTTCCTACACCATTTCTAGCAATAATCGCATGAATATTGGTACTCGGTGTTGAGTTTGCGCTTACATTAAAATCTAATTCGATATTTCCCATGTTCTCTTTTTCAGGACGAATGAAAGAAAACCTAAAATCAGTTAAAGGTGATTTACCATTTAAAACTCTTCTAAATTGTTCTTTAACTGTTGTTTCTCTTATATCTCTCATTAATGAGGTTTGGAAAACAACCTCATTCTCAAATTGTTCAAATAATTTAGATTTATAAGCAACATCATTTAAATTTCCTAATATATATTCTCTTGATTCTTTTGGAAGTTTCATAATTGATTTGTAGAACTCAACATCCTCAGCTAAAGAGAAAAAATTTTCAGGTAGAGATTTGAAAGTTTTCCCCTGGCATATTTCTATGATTTTCTTATAAGTAGAAGTTTCAGATGTTTGACCTTTAAATCCAATTTTAATATTACCAATAGGATGAACACTTCCATATTCATCGATATAATTCATAAAAAACATAGTAATATAATAATAGTCATTCCAATTATCGTAAGTTAAACAGACTAAATTTCTAACATTAGAAGGAAGTCTTTCATTTCTATCTAATAATAAAAAGTTCATCATTATTCCTTGATTAATTATATTGAATTCACAACATATAATGGATATTTACCATCCAATCCTAATCACAACAATCCGCCATTGAAAGTGTAATGCCTCTTTGGGTGCAAACTGTTTGTTTCCCATAAACTTTCAAGCTCTTTGTTTTCAAATTCTCATCTACTTTCCACTTCACTTGACACAACATTTTGCCCGTGTTGCAGCGCAAAATCCAATTCTACCGTGTCTTTTCCGATTTCCTGGTATAGGACTGGATTGTCTTTAGTATCGTATCAATCAGTTTTTGTAAGACACATTGTTCAGTTGGTGTGCCTTTGAATTCAGTGAGAATATGATTTCTTTCAAACGGGATCTCTGCATCCCAAAAGCTTGGTGCAGCAAGCAGCCCGATATCCAAACTAAATAGCTTGAAGGTATTATCCTAATAGTTGAATAGGTGTAAGATTTGGCTTTTGCTACATGGCCAGATGTGCACCAAACCGCTGTCTTCTGGATAAGGTCGGTTTGCACGGTTTAGTAAGTGTCGTTTTGCACGCCTGTTTCCGCCCATTTTTTTTAGCATTTCAAGGCCTCGGTTGTCTGAAATTTGACGCCACCCTGCCTTGGTGTTATTAATAATTCCTATTCACAAACAAACAGGAATAAATATGAAAAAAGTTGGTAATAAAGTGGTCGTTGTGGGCTTGGGCGCGGTCGGTGTCAGCTATGCCTATTCCATGCTCAACCAAGCCTTGTGCGACGATATGGTTTTAATCGACATCAACCGCACGCGCGCGGAAGGCGAAGCGCGCGACTTCCGCCACGGAATGCCTTATGCCGCCTCGCCTGCGCGCATTTACGTCGGCGATTACGATGATTGTTCGGATGCGGACATCGTGTGTATTTGCGCGGGCGCGGCGCAGGCTCCCGGCGAAACCCGTCTGGACTTAATCGACAAAAACCTGCGCATCTTCCGCGACATCGTTTCGAAAGTCATGGCTTCCGGCTTTGACGGCATCTTCTTGGTTGCCTCCAATCCTGTGGACGTACTGTCTTATGCCGTCCTGCGCTTTTCAGGGCTGCCCAAAGAGCGCGTTATCGGCTCAGGCACCATCCTTGACTCCGCCCGTTTCCGCGTCTGTCTGGGCAACGAGTTCGACGTCGCGCCTTGGAGCGTCGATGCCATGATGATCGGTGAACACGGCGACAGCATCATTGCGCTTTGGAGTACCGCCAACATCGCCGGTATGTCCGTTCAGAAGATGTTGGAACAATCAGAAGACGGGCAGGCGCGTATGGACAAAATCTATAACACCGTGCGCAATGCCGCCTACGAAGTCATCACCGCCAAAGGCTCGACCAGCCACGGCATCGGCATGGGCTTGAGCCGCATCTCCAACGCCATCCTGCACAATCAAGGCGTCGTGCTGCCTGTTTCCACCCTGCTTGAAGGCGAGTTCGGACAAAACGGCGTGTATATCGGCGTACCGACCGTCGTCAACCGCCAAGGCGCGGTCCGCATCATCGACCTGCAACTTTCAGACGACGAAGCCGAACGCTTTGCCCGCTCGGCGGAGCTGTTGAAAAGCTATCAACGCAAAGTCGATGAATTGGTCGGGTAAATAGAATTGCCTCTAAGTAAAACGTCGTCTGAAAACTGGAAATTCGGTTTTCAGACGACGTTTTCCGTTCATAAAACTAAATCCTATTTTTCCGCTTTCAACACCCGCTGACGGCGCGTTTCGCTCAACACCATGCCCGCGCTGACGGAAACGTTCATGCTTTCGACTGTGCCAAACATCGGAATCGATACCAGCATATCGCAATGTTCGCGCGTCAGGCGGCGCATGCCTTCGCCTTCGTTGCCCATTACCCAAGCTACGCTGTCGGGCAGGTCGCAGTGGTAAAGGTCGGAGTCGCCGCCCATGTCCGTGCCAACAATCCAAATGCCGTATTCTTTCAATTCACGCAAGGTACGGGCAAGATTGGTTACGGTAATATACGGCACAGTTTCCGCTGCGCCACAGGCAACTTTGCTGACGGTCGCATTCAGGCCGGCACTTTTGTCTTTGGGCGCAATCACGGCATGCACGCCCATCGCATCGGCAGTACGCAGACACGCGCCGAGGTTGTGCGGATCGGTAATGCCGTCCAATACCAGCAAAAACGGCGGTTCGCTCAGGTTTTCCAACACATCTTCCAAGTGAACATGGTTTTTGGAAGCATCGATAAACCCGACCACGCCCTGATGACGCGCCCCTTTGCTGATGGCATTCAGGCGGTCGGCATCGGCAAAATGCACGCGTACGTTTTCAGAGGCCGCTTTATCCAATACATCGCGGGTGCGTGCATCGGATTTGCCCTCTTGGATATAGAGTTCGGTAATCGATTTCGGGTTTTGCCACAAACGGGCATTGACGGCGTGAAAGCCATAGATGAGTCGTTGGTTTGCCATGTTTTTGCTTTATCAAAAAATTCAGACGGCCATTATAACAAGTAAGGCCGTCTGAAAATTTTTTATTTCATCAAATAACCGAGTATACCCGAAGTACCGACCCCGATTAATACCGTTACCAACATCGAAAACCGGCTGGCTGCCAATACCGTCAAAGCAATGGCTATCAGCTCATGCGGTTTGTCCGACACAAAATAAGGCGCAATCACGGAAATCAACACGCAGCCCGGCGCAGCCTCCATGACCACTTGCGCGCGACGGCTCAACGTACGGTTGCGCAATGCAAAAAAGCCGATTAATCGGGTTGAATAGGTAACGGCCAACATGCTTAAAAACAGCAAAAACGATTGCAGCGACAACAAATCCTTCATTTTTGCTCTCCCCACACATACGCCGCCAACAAACCCGATAACGTTCCGGCCGGAACATACCATGCGCCATCCACGGTCAAATAGGTTGTGCACGCCACAATCAGGCTGACAAACCAAGGGCGTGAAGCCGCAAAGCTCTTCCACATCCCGCGCAGCAACACCAAAAACACCGCAGGAAACGCCATGCCGAAGCCCCAAGCCGCTACATCGCCGAACATTGGGCCGACTGCTGCACCAAATGCTGCAAAACCAATCCACGTTACATACAAAATAAAGCACACACCGGCATAAAACGGCATATTGAACGCTGGCAAACCTGCCGCCTTACGCTTTTGAATTTCAGCAAATGCCATTGCCCAGCTTTCATCACACATAAAAAACAGCGCGGGCATTGCCTTTTTCAGCGGCATATCCCTCATATACGGCGCAATCGCCGCACCCATCAGAATATGGCGCGAATTAATCATAAACGTTACCGTTGCAATCAGCAGAATCGGCAAAGGATTTGCCCACAAATTGACTGCGGCAAATTCCGAACCTCCGGCAAAGTTCATACCCGTCATCAGCAGCATTTCCAGCCAGCTCATGCCTTTCTGCCCACCCTGCATGCCCAAAATCAGCGCCCACGGCAACAAGCCGATCAGCATGGGGGAACATTCTTTGATACCGCGCAGAAATTCCGATTGAGGAGAAGCAGTGTGATTCATTTTGATTGAAACGGTTTATTAAAAAGAAGCGACGTATTATAAAGCAGGCCGTCTGAACAAGGGTATAATACGGAAAAATTAGATTTATTTACGGAAACCAATATGACCCACACCGTCCATCTGCAGTTTGAAGAAATTGACAATACCGTGTTGCAACGCCTGTGCGGCGCGCTCGACAGCAATCTCGAAGCCTTAGGCAAAGCCCTTGATATCCAAATCAGCCGCCGCTTCGAACATTTCACCTTCATGGGCGAACTGGCACACGCTGGCCGCCGTGCCTTGCTGTCGCTCGCCGAAGCCGCAGAAAAAGGCGACTTGGACGACAACGCCATCAGCCTCGCAGCCGTTGAAGCAAAAACCGCAGATGAAAAACACGAAGAAAAACACCACGACCAACAATACTATTTCCGCACCAAACGCGGCAGCATCGGCGGCCGTACCCCGCGCCAAAATGGCTATATCCGTGCCTTGCTCAACCACGATGTCGTGTTCGGCTTAGGCCCTGCCGGTACGGGTAAGACCTATCTTGCCGTTGCCGCAGCAGTCGATGCCATGGAAAAACATCAAATCGAACGCATCGTTTTGGTTCGCCCCGCAGTCGAAGCAGGCGAAAAATTAGGCTTCCTGCCGGGCGATTTGGCGCAAAAAGTCGATCCCTACCTGCGACCGCTTTACGATGCACTGTATGATTTGATGGGTTTCGACCGCGTCACCAAACTGATGGAAAAAGGTTTGATTGAAATTGCGCCGCTGGCCTATATGCGCGGCCGCACCTTAAATGGCGCGTATGTCATTTTGGACGAAGCGCAAAACACCACGCCCGAACAAATGAAAATGTTCCTGACCCGTATCGGCTTTGGTGCCAAAGCAGTCATTACCGGCGACATCAGCCAGATCGACCTGCCACGCAACATCAAATCCGGCTTGAAAGATGCACGCGAAAAACTGCGCGATGTAGAAGGCCTGTATTTCCACACCTTCACCAGCGAAGACGTCGTCCGCCATCCTTTGGTACAGAAAATCGTCGAAGCCTATGAAGCAGCAGAAGAACAAGCTGAAAAGAAAAGTGGCGAATAATCTTTTCAAACACTCAAGGCCGTCTGAAAATCAAACTTCAGACGGCCTTCTTACATCATTTGCCACATAATACTGCTATAATCCGAAAACCAAGTAAAACAACGACTTCAAAAGGAAAAATATGACCCTCAAGCCACCCGTTCGAATCGCCGTTACCGGCGCGGCAGGCCAAATCGCCTACGCCACCCTCTTCCGTATCGCCGGCGGCATCATGCTCGGACGCGACCAACCCGTTATCCTGCAGCTGCTCGACTTGCCGCAGGCGCAACAGGCTTTGCGCGGTGTGATTATGGAAATGCAGGATTGCGCCTTCCCGCTCCTTGCCGACATCTTCGCCACAGACGACCCCGAAGTCGCCTTCAAAGATGCCGACATCGCCCTCTTGATTGGTGCACGTCCGCGCACGCAAGGCATGGAACGTGCCGACTTGTTGCATGCCAATGGCGAAATTTTCAAAGTACAAGGCGAGGCGTTGAACAAAGTTGCCCATCGCAACGTTAAAGTCCTCGTCGTCGGCAATCCGGCCAATACCAACGCCTACATCGCCATGAAATCCGCACCCGACATCCCGCCGGAAAATTTCACCGCCCTGATGCGTCTTGACCATCACCGCGCCGTCAGCCAAATTGCCGAAAAAATCAACCGCCCGATTACTTCCATCGAGCAAATGTGCGTCTGGGGCAACCACAGCCCGACCATGTATGCCGACTACCGCTACGCCACCAGCAACGGCGAGTCCGTCCAAGACATGATTACCGAACCCGACTGGAACACCGAAGTCTTCATGCCAAAAATCGCCGGACGCGGTGCAGCCATTATCGCCGCACGCGGTTCATCATCCGCAGCTTCCGCCGCCAATGCCGCCATCTACCACCTGCGCGACTGGTTGCTCGGCAGCAGCGGTAAATGGATAACCATGGGCGTTCCATCCGACAGCTCTTACGGCATTCCCGAAGGTTTGATTTTCGGCTTCCCCGTCATTTGTGACGAAGGCAGCTACCGCATCGTCCAAGGCTTAGATTTGTCGGACGAATTTAGCCAAAAACGTATTGCCGCCACGCTGGCCGAATTGGAAGAAGAACGTTCAGCCATCCAGGATCTACTCTAAAACAAAGGCCGTCTGAAAACCAAATTTCAGACGGCCTAAATAATTAAATGCCCATTCTACAATCATTTTTAAAAGCTAGAATGGCACTCTTTGTCCTTGCTTATCTTTAATATGCCATTGACCTGACGGTGTACAACCGCCACCACTACCGCCGACAGCATAATGATCACAATTCGGATCAAGATGTTTTCCTTGAGAATATGAGCCATTTGTCAAACCATCCCCATCAAATGAACTGCATGCGCCGGTGAAAACTACGCAAAACAGAATTAAAAATTTCTTCAACATTCACATCACCTTTTTTTCAAACATTGCAGCCTGGATAAAGTTCCCACGCTATCGATATGAGCCACACTATGTGAGCAAAAAACAATCCTTCCTTGCTCACGGTTGTATTATCCAAAATTCCCGCTGCCATCACTCAAAGAAAAACCACTGCTAGAAACTCGAAATAAGCACCTTGCAAGATTAAAAACATAAAAAAATTATCAAAATAATTTTATATACATGTGACAAAACTTTTGCAACTTTGTTTCTTATGGTTTTGCTTCTTTATAAAGCGCTCGTTCTCATAATATGAAAATTATCCAATACCTTTTCTGCGTTTAAAAAAGGCCGTCTGAAAACCAAATTTCAGACGGCCTTTACTGTGCAGCTTTATTCCGCTACATCAATGCACAAATATTTCAATTCCAAATATTCATCCGCGCCATATTTGCTGCCTTCGCGTCCCAGACCGCTGCGTTTCACGCCGCCAAAAGGTGCCGCTTCATTGCTGATTAAGCCCGTATTGATACCGACCATACCGTATTCCAAAGCTTCGCCGACGCGCCATTGGCGGGCGGTGTCGGAAGTGAAGAGGTAGGCCGCCAAACCGTATTCCGTATCGTTGGCGGCCGCGATGACTTCGGCTTCGGTTTCAAAACGGAACACCGGACACAAAGGCCCGAAGGTTTCCTCGCGAGCTACCGCCATTTGTGCCGTAACACCACTTAAAACAGTCGGCTCAAAAAACGTTCCGCCCAACGCGCTACGTTTGCCGCCGGTCAGGCAACTTGCGCCTTTAGCCAATGCGTCGGCGATGTGCTCCTCGACTTTTTCGACCGCTTTTTCCTCAATCAACGGCCCTTGGTTTACGCCATCTTCCAAGCCGTTGCCCAATTTGAGCGCGGCTACTTTTTCACTTAATTTGCGGCAAAATTCGTCGTAAATGCCGGATTGAGCGTAAACGCGGTTGGTGCAGACGCAGGTCTGTCCGCTGTTGCGGAACTTGCTCGCCAGCGCGCCTTCGACGGCTTTGTCCAAATCGGCATCGTCAAACACGATAAACGGCGCGTTGCCGCCCAGTTCCAAACTGAGTTTTTTAATGTCTGCCGCGCTGTCGGCAAAAATTTTCGCGCCGACTTCGGTCGAACCGGTAAAACTAATTTTGCGCACGGTCGGGTTCGTGGCAAATTCATGGCTGATTTCCGAAGCGCGACCGCTGACGACGGGAAGCAAATCGTGTGGCACGCCAGCTTCGTAAGCCAGTAGCGCCAGCGCATACGCGCTCAGTGGCGTGAGCGACGCGGGCTTGACTATCATCGCGCAACCCACCGCCAAAGCAGGTGCGGCCTTACGTGCAATCATCGCAGACGGGAAGTTCCAAGGCGTAATCGCGGCTGTAACGCCGACGGGCTGTTTCAACACGACCATTTTTTGCGACGTTTTCACGCTTGTCAGCACATCGCCGTCAATCCGCCGCGCTTCTTCAGCAAACCAGCGCACAAACGAAGCCGCATAATCAATTTCACCACGCGCCTCAGTCAGGCTTTTGCCCTGCTCCATCGTCATGATACGCGCCAGTTCTTCTTTGTTTTCTTTAATCAAAAAATACCAGCGCCACAACACATCGGCCCGCTCCAACGCAGTTTTTGCCGCCCATAATTTTTGTGCCGTCTCTGCCTTTTGAATCAAAAGCTTCAGGTCGTCTGAATCAGTCTTACGGACAAAACCCAAAGCCTCACCTGTTGCAGGGTTATCAACTTTAATGGCATCTGGAATCGGAGAAAAGGAAATATCGGGATGATTGAGCAAACGGGCAAAATCTTTCATAAGAAACTAGCTTTCTAAAATCTGGAATATGTGTTCATTATCATATTCATACCATGAAAGCGCAACTAATTCGAAAAATAAACCAACAGCAAAGGCCGCCTGAATATCTTACAGACAGCCTTTGCTTTAACGACATTATATCCATCTTAATAATGAATGAAATACGATGATTAATACTCTACCTCAAAAGGATAAGACACATGTATTACAACAATTTGCTATAATACAAAACTCATCTCAACCCTCATCCAAAATTCCATTTTCAGACGGCCTTTGTCTGTTTATAAGGCCGTCTGAAATGTTTTCCGTCCATCCTCTTCTGCTGAACCATGATTCCATCTGATTTCATTGACGAGCTTTTGTCCAAAGTCGATATTGTCGATATTATCGACGAGCAGGTTCCGCTGAAGAAAGGCGGGGCGAACTATATGGCCTGCTGTCCATTTCACAAGGAAAAGACGCCTTCGTTTTCGGTCAGCCCGACCAAGCAGTTTTACCATTGCTTCAGTTGCGGGGCTCATGGTTCGGCGATTGGTTTTGTGATGGAACATCAGGGGCTGTCGTTTCCGGAGGCGGTGCAGTTTTTGGCTGATCGCGTCGGTATGACGGTGCCTAAAGTTCGCGGGCAGGAAGACAATCCCGAAATCCGTGCCGAACGTAAAAAAAAGCAACAAACTTTGGAAGAAACGACGGCAGCGGCAGCAGATTTTTATGCGCAACAGTTGAAATTCAATCCGGCAGCAAAGGCTTATTTGGACAAACGCGGCTTGAGTGCGGAAGTCATCGCGCATTATGGTTTGGGCTATGCGCCTGACGGTTGGCAACCTTTGGCACAAGTGTTCCAACCCTATCCGAATACTGCGTTGGTAGATACGGGCATGGTCATTGATAACGAAGGCAAACATTACGACCGCTTTCGCCATCGGATTATGTTCCCTATCCGTAATCCGCGTGGGCAGGTTATCGGATTTGGCGGTCGCGTATTGGACGACTCCAAACCCAAATACCTGAACTCGCCCGATACGCCTTTGTTTGACAAAGGGAAAAACCTTTACGGGCTATATGAAGGGCGTGCTGCCGTAAAAGAGGCTGGACGAATTTTGGTAGTCGAAGGCTACATGGACGTGGTCGCATTGGCGCAGTTCGGCGTCGGCTACGGCGTAGCGGCTTTGGGTACGGCAACCACGGCGGAACACGTCAAAATCCTGATGCGTCAGGCAGACAGTATTTATTTTTGTTTTGATGGCGACAGCGCGGGGCGTAAAGCGGCTTGGCGCGCGCTGGAAAATGCGTTGCCGCAATTAAAAGACGATAAATCGCTGCATTTTCTATTCCTGCCTGAAGAACACGACCCAGACAGCTACATCCGCGCCTACGGCAAGACGCAATTTGAAGATGCCTTGTTAAACCAAAGCAAGCCCCTATCGGAATACTTTTGGGAACATCTTTCAGACGGCCTCAACCTCAATACGCAAGAAGGCAAAGCAGAATTGGTCAAAACCAGTTCTCCGCTCTTGGCTCAGATTACCGCGCCGGCATTGGGCTATCTTCTGAAACAAAAACTCAGCGAGCTCGTAGGCATTGACCCGGACAACCTCGCCCAATTACTCGGACAAGAAGCGCCAAAACGGCACGTCAAACAAAAAAGTTACAAACTGCCGCCTATTTCTGTCAAACAGCCAACCATGCTGACGCTGGTTCAAAGACAGATACGCAGCCTCTTGATAAATCCGGCTTGGGCTTCATATATAGACCTGCCCGATTATCTTGCTTTAAGCGGCGATTTTGCCTGCCTTGCCAATTTGGCCGAAACCATCAAGCATCACGATACAACTCCTGCAACTGCACAAGTGCTTGAATATATGCGCGGTTCACCCTATGAGGAAACCGTCAATCAAATCTTTTTATCGACCCTTCACTCTGAAGAAATGGAAGGGGATAACGAAGAAGATTGCGAAAGTTTCCAAATCGGCATGAAAAAGTTGTTAAATGAATTAAAATACAGTCAAATCGAAACTTTAAAGCAAAAAAGTATTCAAACTGGTTTGACCGAAAATGAAAAAAGACTTTTGCTGTCGCTTTTGACGGCAAAGCAAAACTAACCCCTCAGGCCGTCTGAACAATCTAAACACACGCTGCGAAACATGACACGCAGAACACTCCATCTGTAATATTTTCAGACGGCCTCAGAGTATTAAAGTGAAATCTGATTTCACAACAAAAAGCTCTGCTCCGCCTTCAGGTACGGCCACATCACCGTAAACCGTCGGCATCCTATCAACCTAGAGAGCAATCCATGTCTAAAAACCAAAACTACGAAGAATACCAAGACCAAGACGACAACCGTCCCTTGAGTATCGAAGAGCAGCGCGCGCGTCTGCGCCAACTCATTATCATGGGTAAAGAACGCGGCTACATCACTTATTCTGAAATTAACGATGCCCTGCCCGACGATATGTCCGACGCCGAGCAAATCGACAACATCGTCAGCATGATTTCCGGCTTGGGTATCCAAGTAACCGAACAAGCCCCCGATGCTGAAGACATCCTCTTGAGCGACAACGCCGCCGCTATGACTGACGACGATGCCGTTGAAGAAGCCGAAGCAGCACTCTCCAGCGCAGACTCAGAATTCGGCCGTACAACCGACCCTGTGCGCATGTATATGCGTGAAATGGGGCAAGTCGATCTGTTAACGCGTGAAGACGAAATCATCATCGCCAAAAAAATCGAAAATGCACTGAAAAACATGGTGCAGGCAATCTCCGCCTGCCCAGGTTCGATTGCCGAAATTCTGGCGTTGATCGAGCAAGTCCGCAACGACGAAATCCGTGTGGATGAAGTGGTTGAAGCGATCATCGACCCTAATGAAGTCTTATTGAACGAATTAGGCTTGGGTCATTTGGAAAATGCCAAACCTGATGACGAAGAAGGCGAAACCGATAGCGATGATGAAGATGGCGACGAGGAAGATGAAGACGACTCCGGCGGCGACTCTGAAGCCATATCCGCTGCCCATTTGGCCGAACTGAAACAAAAAGTTTTAGAACACTTCGCCTTTATCGAGAGCGAATACGGCAAAATGATCAAACAGTTAGAAAAACACGGCAGCCAACACGCCAACTACCTGAAACACCGAGATGCCATTGCCAACAAACTGTTAGAAGTCCGTTTTGCCACACGTCAAATCGAAAACCTGAGCAGCAGCCTGCGCAGCCGCGTTGAAAACATCCGCAAACTCGAACGCGAAATCCGTGACATCTGTATCGACCGCGTCCGTATGGAGCGCGACTACTTCATCAAAAACTTCCTGCCTGCCATTACCGATTTGGAATGGGTAGAAGAAGAAGTAGCCAAAGGCCGTGTATGGGCAAACGCGTTGGATCGTTTCCGCCACGCCATCCTCGAAAAACAAACAGAGTTGGCAAACATGGAAGCTGAAACCCGCATTTCCATCGAAGAGTTGAAAGAAATCAACAAAAACATGGTGTTGAGCGAAAAAGAAACCTCAGCCGCCAAACAGGAAATGATTCAGGCCAACTTGCGTTTGGTTATTTCCATTGCCAAAAAATACACCAACCGCGGCTTACAGTTCCTTGATTTGATTCAAGAAGGCAATATCGGTCTGATGAAAGCGGTGGACAAATTCGAATACCGTCGCGGCTACAAGTTCTCGACTTACGCCACATGGTGGATCCGCCAAGCGATTACCCGTTCCATCGCCGACCAAGCGCGTACGATCCGTATTCCGGTTCACATGATTGAAACCATCAACAAAATGAACCGTATCTCGCGCCAATACCTGCAAGAAACCGGTGAAGAACCTGATTCCGCCAAACTGGCCGAGCTGATGGAAATGCCGGAAGACAAAATCCGCAAAATCATGAAAATCGCCAAAGAGCCGATTTCCATGGAAACACCGATTGGCGATGACGACGATTCGCACTTGGGCGACTTCATCGAGGATGCCAACAACATTGCGCCGGCAGAAGCTGCGATGTACACCAGCCTGCACGAAGTAACCAAAGAAATCCTCGAAAGCCTGACCCCGCGCGAAGCCAAAGTGTTGCGCATGCGTTTCGGTATCGATATGAATACCGACCACACGCTCGAAGAAGTCGGCAAACAATTTGACGTAACCCGTGAACGTATCCGTCAAATCGAAGCCAAAGCCCTGCGCAAGCTGCGCCACCCTACCCGCAGCGACCGTCTCCGCAGCTTCCTCGACAGCGAAGAAAACAAATCATAAAAGCAAACCGCAGGTTGAAAGACCTGCGGTTTTTTTTGAAATACGAAGGCCGTCTGAAAACCAAATCTCAAAAGATTTAATCGTTTCAGACGGCCTTAAACTAATTTTGATAATTTATTCAGCCTCAGTGGTTTTCTTTTTCGGACGACGGCGGCGACGTTTGGGTTTGCCATCAGTTGATCCACTTTGTTTCTGACGTTTGTGATCATTAGCCGCAGTCATTTGCTGGCGTGCTTCCTCATCGGCATGTTGGAAAGTTGTCCACCAAGAAGCCATCTCTTTATCAACCTCGCCAACCTCGCTACGCAAAATCAGGAAATCATAAGCAGCTCGGAAACGGGCTTGTGATAGCAGACGATATGGGCGTGCGCCGCGCATATTGTCGAATTGCGGCTGAAATTGCCAAATTTCACGCATGGTTGCAGAAAATCGTTGCGGTACGCCCCAACCTTTCTCTACCGTATCGCGCATGGTGTTCATCGCATCCATCAACGCAGGGACAGGTTTTTGACCATGGCTTTGATTGCGTTGCCAAATGGCGTTTAGTGTCGGCCACAATACCGCCGCCAATACAAAACCGACGGAAACGGACTTATCCGCACGAAGGCGCTCATCGGTATTTTTCAAGGCCAACATAATCATACGTTTGTCGGCTGCTTCAGCCGTTTTCAAGGCATCTAAAAGCGGATGGATGCCTTTGGGAATACCCAACTCGTTCAACCGTTTCAAACAGGCACGAGAATAACCGGAAAACAGGATTTTCAAAATTTCATCAAATAGACGGGCCACAGGCTCATTTTTCAGACGGCCTGCATATTCAGCAATCGGCAAAGCCGTTTGCTCTTCCACTTCAAAACCCAATTTACCCGACAAACGGACGGCGCGAAGAATACGGACAGGATCTTCCTGATAGCGTTCGGCAGGATCGCCTATCATCACCAATTTTTTATCGGCAACATCAGCCACGCCCTGATGGAAGTCCCAAATCTCCTCTTTAATCGGGTCGTAATACAGCGCATTGCAAGTAAAGTCGCGACGCATGGCATCTTCTTCAATGCTGCCGTAAGTATTGTCCTTCATAATGCGGCCTTGCGCATTTTGCTGAACCTTATCGCCACCGCGGAACGTCGTGACTTCAATGGTTTCAGGACCGATCATCACATGAACGATTTGGAAGCGGCGGCCGATAATGCGGCTGCGGCGGAATACTTTGCGGATTTGCTCCGGCGTGGCATCGGTTGCAATATCAAAGTCTTTGGGCTCGACCCCGAGCAGCAAATCCCGAACAGCACCGCCCACAACATAAGCCTGAAAACCGGCTTCATGCAGGCGTTTGGCAATTTTCTCAGCGGCAAAGCTCAACATATCCGCATGGATACCGTGTTGCTCAAGCGGAATAATCTCCTTTTCGGGCAACGACTTGACGTGTTTTTTAGGCAACACCTTATGCAGCCATTTTTTTAACATAAGCAGCTCTTTTCACAATAAAAAGGCCGTCTGAAACTTGTCTGGCTTAAGCCTTTGCACAATATTCTGCCGCAGAAGGGGCAAAACATTGAGCAAAGGCTTCAGACGGCCTAAAAAAGACGTGCCATTATACCTTATGGAAGTTCGATTAATTAGCGTATTGGCAAAAAATATCGGCTATAATGACAGCCTGACAACGATTCAGGCAGAACATCATGTACCACTACAAATCCGAAGCTACCCAATTCCTCGACAAACTCATGGAAGACAATCCCGAAATGGAAGCGCAACGCCTCGAAAACCGCCATTTGCTGTGGGATGTTACCCTCAACCCGACAGAGCAGGCCGAGTTTGAAGCGGCCAAAGTCAACAAAAAACCCTACACCTACTATCAAGACTAACCCGTATCGGCATGACGACCAACACGCATAATACCGATCCGGCATTACAACATTACCTCAACAGCATCGGTCAATCCGAACATCCCGTTTTGACCGCATTGCGTAGGCGTACCCAATCACATCGTCTGGGGAAGATGGCCATCGCCCAAGAACAGGCAGCCATGTTGGTATGGTTGGCCAAGTTATTGAATGCTAAAAAATATTTGGAAGTTGGCGTCTTTACCGGTTACAGCAGCACTGCCATGGCGCTCGCCCTACCCGAAGATGGCAAAATCACGGCTTGCGACATCAATGTAACCTTTACCGATATTGCCCGCGAAACATGGCAGGCAGCAGGCATAGCGCATAAAATCTCGCTTCATCTGCAGCCGGCTTTGCTGACTTTGGACGATTTGATTGCTCAAGGCGAATCGGAAAGCTACGACTTGGCACTTATCGATGCCGACAAACCGCCTACGCCGAAATATTTCGAACGCTGTTTGCAACTGGTACGGAGTGGCGGCGTGATTGCCATCGACAATATCTTGCTGGGTGGGCGTGTCATGAATGAAGCTACCGAAAACGATCCGCCCAGCTTGGATATCCTGCGCCATTTCAACCAAAATCTGCCACACGATACACGTATTATTCCCATTACCCTGCCTATCGGCGACGGTTTGACACTGCTACTAAAAAAATAAAACGACACAATCCGATGAAAACATTATCACATTCCCTGTTTCTTTTGCCGCTTACTCTATTGGCCACATCATGCGCCGTTTCCCATCCTCCCCAACCTGCCGACAATCCCAACTTTGTCCTGCCGGATATTCCGCGCGAGCCTTTGCCTGAAAAAAATATTCCCTATCCGCGCTTGGACGAACAAACCCAGATTGACCACTTGGGCATACAAATCGCCCGACTGGAACGCACCGTTGAAGAATTAAATCAACGCCTGCAAACACTGGAAAAACAGCGAACCATCAAACGCCCAACCCCTTTGGCTCCCAAACCCAAAGCCCAGCGTTTGGACGACCACAAGCTGAAAATGAACTATTTGGCCAATGACGGCGGCGTGCCGTCTGAAACAGACTCAGCCGCACAAAACGAGCTGCGCCTTTATAACCAGGCACAAAAATACTATCAGCGCAATAATTTCTCCGCTGCAGTAGCCATTTTGAAAGAAGCCGACGGCGGCAACGGCAGCGAAATTGCCCGCCGCAATATGTATCTACTTCTGCAAAGCCAACAGCGTCTGGGCAACTGCGAATCCGTTATCGAAATCGGCAACCGCTACGCCAACCGATTCCGCAACAGCCCGCAAGCTCCCGATGCTATGTACAGCATCGGCCAATGCCAATACAAACTGCAACAAAAAGACATCGCCCGCAGCACATGGCGCAAACTGATACAAAGCTTCCCCAACAGCGAAGCGGCAAAACGCGCTTCCATCAGTCTCAAACAAAGATAAACGTTCAGACGGCCTTGTCATCCCCAAGGCCGTCTGAATATTTTTTTACCCTTAATCCATTCAAGCAAAAGGAACTCCTCATGATCCAAGTCGGCATTATTATGGGCAGCAACAGCGATTGGCCGGTGATGCAGCAGGCAGCACAATTTCTCAAAGAATTCGGCGTTGAATACGAAGCACGTGTCGTCTCTGCACACCGTACGCCTGATTTGATGTTTGAATACGCAGAAACCGCACGCGAACGCGGCATCAAAGCCATCATTGCCGGCGCGGGCGGCGCAGCGCATTTGCCAGGCATGGTCGCTGCCAAAACCACGGTGCCCGTCTTGGGTGTTCCCGTTCCCAGCAAATATCTGCGCGGCGAAGACTCCCTGCTTTCGATTGTACAAATGCCCAAAGGCGTTCCTGTTGCCACATTTGCCATTGGCGAAGCCGGTGCGGCCAATGCAGCGCTGTTTGCCATTTCACTTTTGGCCAACGAAAATCCTGAATTGGCTGAAAAACTGGCGGCTTTCCGTGCCAAACAAGAACAAACCGTTCTAGCCATGGAATTGCCTGAAGCATAAGGAACTAAGGCCGGCTGAAAGTTGTAAAGAGAAACTTTGATTTCGTTTTACGATTATTCAGACGGCCTTTTTTCTTTTATCAAATTGAATTAATGCCATGAAAATCCTAGCATTCGTCCTACTCTCCACCATGCTTTGTGCCTGCCAAAGCCCAAGCATTCCTACTCAATCAACTGCCATTCCATCTCAGCAACAAGCCCAAGATACAACCGGCAATCTGATTATCTTCTATGATGCCCAAACCGGTTCCGCGCCATTGCTAAAAGCAGTAAAAACCTCAGGTGCAACTTTGATTTACGAATACAAAAACCTGCACGGTATTGCTATCCGTCCATCTTCCAAGACCAAGATTGAAGATGCCATTGCCTATTTCAAAAAGGTAAACGGCGTATTGTCCGTCGAACAAGATAGGCTGCTGAAACTTCAATAACCGAGTTGGTTCTTTAGCCTGAGACCTTTGCAAAATTCCCCAAAATCCCCTAAATTCCCACCAAGACATTTAGGGAATTTCTCATGAGCACCTTCTTCCAGCAAACCGCACAAGCCATGATCGCCAAACACATCGACCGTTTCCCACTATTAAAGTTGGATCAAGTGATTGATTGGCAGCCGATCGAACAATACCTGAATTGTCAAAGAACCCGTTACCTTCGAGACCACCGCGGCCGTCCCGCCTATCCCCTGTTGTCCATGTTCAAAGCCGTCCTGCTTGGACAATGGCACAGCCTCTCCGATCCCGAACTAGAACACAGCCTCATCACCCGCATTGATTTCAACCTGTTTTGCCGTTTTGACGAACTGAGCATCCCCGATTACAGCACCTTATGCCGCTACCGCAACTGGCTGGCGCAAGACGACACCCTGTCCGAACTGCTGGAACTGATTAACCGCCAACTGACCGAAAAAGGCCTAAAAATAGAAAAAGTATCCGCCGCTGTCGTTGACGCCACCATTATTCAGACCGCCGGCAGCAAACAGCGCCAGGCTATAGAAGTCGATAACAAAGGACAAGTCAGCGGCCAAACCACACCGAGTAAAGATAAAGATGCCCGCTGGACAAAGAAAAACGGGTTATACAGACTCGGTTACAAACAACATACCCGTACCGATGAGGAAGGCTATATCGAGAAACTGCACATCACTCCCGCCAATACCCATGAGTGCAAACACCTGTTGCCTTTGTTGGAAGGTATAGCCGAAGGCACGACCGTCTATGCCGACAAAGGCTATGACAGTGAGGAAAACCGACAACATCTGGAAGAGCATCGGCTGCAGGACGGTATTATGCGCAAAGCCCACCGCAAACATCCGCTGTCGGAAGCGCAAACCAAACGCAACCGATATTTGTCGAAGACCCGTTATGTGGCCGAACAAAGCTTCGGTACGCTGCACCGTAAATTCCGCTACGCCCGGGCAGCCTATTTCGGGCTGCTCAAAGTGAGTGCACAAAGCCATCTGAAGGCAATGTGTTTAAACCTTTTGAAAGCCGCCAACAGGCTAAGTGCGCCTGTTGCTGCCTAAAAGGTGGCCGGATGCCTGATTATCAGGTATCACGGGTACCTGAAGAGAAAAAAAGGGGAATTTGGAACGAAAAACAGCCGAAATCCTGTTTTGGACTTCGGCTGTTGAGAAAAGGGCTATTTTGCAAAGGTCTCAGCCTAATAAAAAAGCCGTCCAAAACGTATTACAACGTTTTTAGACGGCCTTTTACTTGTTCAAAGCGTTAAATCATGCCTCTGCCTTGCGCTTTTGGCTTGGCTTGGCCGAATTCCAATTTGCTCAGTGCAGACAAATAGGCTTTGGCAGTCGCCACCAACACATCGGTATCTGCGCCTTGACCGTTGACCACACGATCGCCACGTTGCAGGCGGACGGAAGTTTCGCCTTGGCTTTCGGTACCTTGAGTTACCGCATTGACAGAGTAAATCTGCAAGGTTGCGCCACTTTGTGCTACGCTTTCAATGGCTTTGAAGATGGCATCAACAGGGCCTGAGCCGCTAGCGGAAGCGTGTTTTTCTTCACCGCGAATACTGAACACAATATCGGCGCGCGGTTCTTCGCCGGTTTCAGTGCTGATTTTTTGGGAAATGAATTTGTAGCTTTCGGTATTCATATTGCCCATTTCGTCAGACACCAAAGCGTGCAGGTCTTCATCAAATATTTCGCGTTTCTTATCCGCCAGCTCTTTGAAGCGTGCAAATGCCGCATTCAACGCCTCTTCGCTTTCCAACTCAATACCCAAATCTGCCAGCTTGGTTTTGAAAGCATTACGGCCGGAGAGTTTACCCAAAGTCAGGCGGTTGGTTGACCAGCCAACTGATTCGGCAGTCATGATTTCATAGGTTTCAGGGTGTTTCAACACGCCGTCTTGGTGGATGCCTGATTCGTGTGCAAAGGCATTTGCACCAACTACTGCTTTATTTGGCTGAATCGGATAGCCGGTAATGGTGGACACAAGTTTGGATACCGGCACGATTTGCGTGGTATCGATGCCAGTTTCCAAGCCGAACAAATCATGACGCACTTTCAACGCCATCACGATTTCTTCAAGGCTGGCATTACCCGCGCGTTCGCCCAAGCCGTTGATGGTACATTCCACCTGACGCACGCCTGCCTGAACAGCGGCCAGCGAGTTGGCAACCGCCATACCCAAGTCATTATGGCAGTGGGTCGACCAGACTACTTTGTCGCCGTTGGGCACGCTTTTGATGATGTTGCTGATACGCTCGTACCACACGGAAGGGATGGAGTAGCCGACAGTATCGGGAATGTTGATAGTAGTCGCCCCCGCTTCGATAACCGCCGTAAAAATTTTGGCAAGGAAGTCTAAATCCGAACGCACTGCGTCTTCGGCAGAAAATTCCACATCATCAGTGTATTCTTTGGCAATTTTTACCGCTTTGACCGCCGCATCAATGACCTGCTGCGGCTTCATTTTCAGTTTGTGCTCCATGTGGATGGGGCTGGTGGCGATAAAAGTGTGAATACGTTTATTCGGCGCAGGGGAAACAGCTTCGCCTGCTTTGCGCACATCGTTTTCAACGGCACGCGCCAATGAGCAAACTGTAGATTTAGTAATGATTTTGGCAATCGCATTAACCGATTCAAAATCGCCCGGACTGGCGGCGGCAAAACCCGCCTCAATCACATCGACACCCATTTTCTCCAACTGGCGGGCAATGCGGATTTTCTCCTCTTTGGTCATGGACGCACCGGGGGACTGCTCACCGTCGCGCATGGTAGTGTCGAAAATAATTACACGATTGGTCTGTGTCATTTCTGTTCTCTCCAGAGATTCATTTTTTTGTAAAAAAGCATTCAAATCAAGCGGTCTGCCTTGCGCTTCCGCCAAAGCGGTCAGTTTTTGCAACTGAGCCAAAGGCAGAGAACCGCGTGTACGCCATTTGTAGATAGCCGCTGTGGTCGCAGCATTTTCCGGGTCGTGCTGTTTCAGGGCTTCGGCCAGCGCGTTTACGCCGCCAAAATAGGCAACCAAACGGTCAATGTCTAATTGCATGATGTTCCTTGTCCAAATCTGATTAAGATTATTGTGTTCTGGTTTTGCATTATACTCATTTTAGACAAAACGACAATCTATTTTTATCAAAATATTGGTATAAATTTTAAAACTTGAGAAATTTTTATACATTTTGTCTAATTTGGACTATTAAAAGCTCCTCTCAAACCGAACACATCCTAAATATAGTAAACTAATCCCCTATTTCCCCGATTTGAAACACATTATGCCCCATACCATCCCTACCAACCGCTCCGACATCGAATGGCGCAACGAAAGCACACAAAAGCTGCCTAAGCAGGCGGTTTACATACAAGAAGCAGGCGCAACAGAAATCTTAAAAAATGCCCACGCGCAAACTGCAACTGTTTGGACTGGCGATTTTCACAATGCCAAGCAAGTCTTATCTGCAATGAAAAAACGTATCCGCAGGCCGTCTGAAAAAAAGAAAGGCGCACCTGCCGATATTCAGACAGCCTTTCATGCCCACCGTATGAAACAGGCGCAACAAAGCCGTTTGCTCAATATGCTTGCCATCGAAATCCAACCTAATTTTCAACTGGACAATGCACGCGCACCCGACATCTACGCCGCCTTGTGCGATGTTTACGACACACTAAACGACAAACCGTTTCTTTTGCCGCTGAATCAATTATTGGGTTTTATCGGTGCACACGAATGGCACAAAAAAGGCATAGACATTCCTCAGCTTGATGGAAAAATCCATGTTCCTTTCGGCGTATTCTCTCCACTGCGCGGCGAGTATTTGGATTTAATCACACAAGCCCCACTCGCTCCCCATATTCAGACGGCCTTTGACATCGGCACCGGCTCAGGTGTTATTGCCGCTATTTTGGCCAAACGAGGCATACCCGACATCATTGCCACAGACACCAACCCCAAAGCAATTGCCTGCGCCATAGCAAACCTCAAACGCCTAGGCTTGGATAAAGCCGTCAACATCCAATCGATTGATTTATTTCCCAAAAGTTACGCCGACCTTATCGTCTGCAATCCGCCTTGGCTGCCGGCAAAACCGACCTCCGCTATTGAGACTGCCCTTTACGACCCCAATCATGCCATGCTGACTGCGTTCCTCAATGGCGTACGCAAGCACTTAAATCTAAACGGTGAAGCCTGGCTGATTATTTCAGATTTGGCAGAACACTTGCATTTGCGCGATAAAGACTTTCTAAACCAATGCTTTCAGACGGCCTCACTCAATGTAGTCGATATTCTGAAAACCAAACCTCAACACAAAAAAGCAATAGATGAATCCGATCCTTTGGCGTTTGCCAGAAACAAGGAAACTACTTATCTATACCGTTTGAAAGCGATATAAAATCAAGGCCGTCTGAACATTCAGACGGCCTTTAAGCATTTCCACAAAAGAAAACGGCATATCTGTAAAGATATGCCGTTGATGGGAGCAGGGACTGCTATATTTGGCAGTGGTTTGTGTTTTAGTCCTCTTGCGCCGCTGTTTGCAGGTAGTTTGGCAAACCGACTTTGCCAATCAATTCCTGCTGAGTTTCAAGCCAGTCGATGTGTTCTTCGTTGATGTCTTTTTGTTTTTCCAACAAATCACGGCTGACATAGTCTTGTTGCTCTTCTGCAAGAGCGATGGCTGCAACCAGAGCATCATGTTTTTCATACTCTTTTTTCAGATCGCAAGCAATGATTTCTTCGGTAGATTCACCGATCAACAGTTTGCCCAATTCTTGCAGATTAGGCAGGCCTTCCAAGAACAAAATACGCTCGATCAAATCGTCTGCGGATTTCATTTCGCGGATGGATTGTTTGAAGAAGTGTTCGCCCAATTCTTCAAAGCCCCAGTTTTTCAAAATACGGGCATGCAGGAAGTATTGGTTAATGGTAATCAGCAACAAACCTAAGTTTTTGTTCAGCTCGCGAATAACTGAGATATTACCTTTCATATTCAGCTCCTTATACGTTATACGCTAGATTACAGTTGGCTTTGGTAGTAGTTGCCTTCGCCGACCAATTCGATCAGACGCAGTTGTTGTTCCAACCAGTGAGCGTGATCTTCTTCAGTGTCTTTCAGTTGGGCAATCATCAAATCGCGGGTAACGTAGTCTTGAGCTTCTTCGCACAATTTGATGCCTTTTTTCAGCGCATCGCGTACTTCGTATTCAGTGTTCAAGTCTGCTTTCAGGCAAGAGATTACGTCAGTACCGATGTTCAGTTCGGCACGGGTCATTTTAGGAGTGCCGCCCAACATCAGGATACGACGGATGAAATCTTCGGCGTGAGTGGTTTCTTCTTCCATCTCGTGGTTCAAACGTTCAAACAGTTTGGTGTAACCCCATTCAGAGTACAGGCGAGAGTGGATAAAATATTGGTCGCGAGCAGCCAACTCACCAGACAATAATTCGTTCATGTAATCAATAACTGCTTGGTTGCCTTGCATAATTCTTTCTCTTTCTTTTAAAAGTTGATAATCACGAATGAAGATTCGTGTGTTGTTATGGAATGAGGTAATTGTATGCACAAGTAGCACTTTTGACAAATTTTCTATTTAAAATACAAACAATTATCAAAAAATTTAACCTGCCTAAAAGGCCGTCTGAAAAATTAATCCCCTGTTTTTAATAACAATTTTTTGACATTGGTATTAAGAATCCATTGCATTATTCAAAAACATTTACATTCGTTAACCATAAATAAAAGCAAATAATCCAACAAAATCAATCAAATTTAATTATGAATTATTCTCAACTGCTTTTGCCTGATTTTTTTGAATCACCCATTCCGTCATCACTTGCGAATCGTGCTATAATTGTCAGTTATCTTTTTTTTAAGCAACCAGCTAAACCTTATAAATTATCATGAAACAAATCCGCAATATTGCCATCATCGCCCACGTCGACCATGGCAAAACCACATTAGTTGACCAATTGCTGCGCCAGTCCGGTACATTCCGTTCCAACCAGCAAGTAGAAGAACGCGTCATGGACAGCAACGATCTTGAAAAAGAACGCGGCATTACCATTCTCGCTAAAAATACCGCCATCGAATACGAAGGCTACCATATCAACATCGTAGATACCCCGGGACACGCCGATTTTGGTGGCGAAGTGGAACGTGTATTGGGCATGGTTGACTGCGTCGTACTGTTGGTTGACGCACAAGAAGGCCCTATGCCGCAAACCCGTTTCGTGACCAAAAAAGCCTTGGCTTTGGGTCTGAAACCTATCGTTGTTATCAACAAAATCGACAAACCGTCTGCCCGTCCAAGCTGGGTTATCGACCAAACATTCGAATTGTTCGACAACTTGGGCGCAACCGACGAACAATTGGACTTCCCTATCGTCTATGCTTCCGGCCTGTCCGGCTTTGCCAAACTAGATGAGAACGACGAGAGCAGCGACATGCGTCCTCTGTTCGAGACCATTTTGAAACACACGCCTGCACCAAGCGGCAGCGCGGACGAAACGCTGCAACTGCAAATTTCCCAACTGGACTACGACAACTACACCGGCCGCCTCGGTATCGGCCGCATTCTGAACGGCCGCATCAAACCCGGCCAAGTCGTTGCCGTCATGAATCATGAAGAACAAGTTGCCCAAGGCCGTATCAACCAACTGTTGGGTTTCCAAGGCTTGGAACGCGTACCTTTGGAAGAAGCTGAAGCCGGCGACATCGTGATTATTTCCGGTATCGAAGACATCGGCATCGGCGTAACCATTACCGACAAAGACAATCCTAAAGGCTTGCCTATGTTGAGCGTGGACGAGCCGACCCTGACCATGGACTTTATGGTTAACACTTCTCCTTTGGCCGGTACTGAAGGCAAATTCGTGACTTCCCGCCAAATCCGCGACCGCCTGCAAAAAGAATTGCTGACCAACGTTGCCCTGCGTGTTGAAGATACAGCCGATGCTGATGTATTCCGCGTTTCCGGCCGTGGCGAATTGCACCTGACCATTTTGTTGGAAAACATGCGCCGCGAAGGCTTTGAATTGGCAGTCGGTAAACCGCGCGTGGTATTCCGTGAAATTGACGGTCAAAAATGCGAGCCTTACGAAAATCTGACTGTGGATGTGCCGGATGAAAACCAAGGCGCGGTCATGGAAGAACTTGGCCGTCGCCGTGGCGAATTGACCAATATGGAAAGCGACGGTAATGGCCGTACCCGTCTGGAATACCACATTCCTGCACGCGGTCTGATCGGTTTCCAAGGTGAATTTATGACCTTGACCCGCGGTACCGGCTTGATGAGCCACGTTTTTGACGACTATGCTCCGGTTAAACCTGATATGCCCGGCCGTCACAACGGCGTACTGGTTTCTCAAGAGCAAGGTGAAGCCGTTGCTTACGCCCTGTGGAACTTGGAAGACCGCGGCCGTATGTTCGTTTCTCCAAACGACAAAGTCTACGAAGGTATGATTATCGGTATCCACAGCCGTGACAACGACTTGGTGGTAAACCCTCTGAAAGGTAAAAAACTGACCAACGTCCGTGCCAGCGGTACAGATGAAGCCGTACGCCTGACTACGCCGATCAAATTGACTTTGGAAGGTGCAGTTGAGTTCATCGACGATGACGAACTGGTTGAAATCACGCCACAATCCATCCGCCTGCGTAAACGCTACCTGAGCGAATTGGAACGTCGCCGTCATTTCAAAAAACTGGACTGATTCTGTTTGATTGACGCATTTTAAAATTAAGGCCGTCTGAAAAGTGTTTTAGAAATCCTAGATTTCATTTTTACACTTTCAGACGGCCTTTTATCATCTGTTCAAATAAAGTAAATCGGCATTTCTTCCGCTTGTACTGCTGCTTCATCAGCGCGATCATTCTTACGATATTGCCCCGGCGATATCCCATATTGCTTTTTAAATGCCTTGCCAAAATGCGTTTCCGATTGAAAACCGACCGAGAGCGCAACCGATAAAACCGAATCCGCCGTCTGTTTCAATAATAATGCCCCATGTTGCAAGCGAATACTGTTAACAAAGGCGTGCGGGCTTGTTCCCGTCTGCTGCTTAAATACTCGCATCAACTGGGCGCGAGATAAGTTGGCAATCACGGTCATTTTCTCGATATTCCATTCCTCTTCCGGCTTATCCACTACTGCCTGAAGCAAATTCCGCAAACGTTTGTCCTGCCAACCATTCAGTAAACCGCTTAATTGCGCTTCCCCATTTTTCTCCAGGCTGGCTCGAAGTAGAAATACCAACAACACCGAAGCCAATGCGTTCACAACCGCTACCGAGCCGGACAAAGCCTGACCGCTCTCATATTGCAACAATGCCACCAAATACTGTAAAGAAGGATCGTTGATATTCAGCAAAACTGTGTCAGGCAGCCCTGCCATAATATCCGCCTGAGCTTCATATTCAAACCGCGCGCAGAAAAGATGCAAAGCCGCATCTCCTCCTGCATGACTCTGCTTGACTTTAAATGCGCCTTTTTTACTCGTCAGCACGCTGACACTGAAATTTTCACAACTGCTGTCGCTGCTCAAAGTATGCCCTACGCTGCGCGGGAAAAAAATGACATCCCCCGCACTCAGCAGCCTGGCCTCTTGCTCCCCATCAATTTGGATATAACCTGAACCGGCAGTTACGATATGTACCAAACCATGCGCACGCTTTGGCTCATGCCGCACATACCACTCCCCCCGAAAAAGACATTGAACATCCACACTGCCTTTTACCTGCGCCAATTCGACCAGCCTATCCAAAATATCCATAGTGTTAGTGTTTTTTACCAATAAATGAGATGTTTTGACGATTTTATTCTTCCAATTATTGCAATAATACACACACCAAACACAAACGGATAGGATTTTTTATCTTATCCACTCACATTAAGAAAGGACATATCATGTTTAAAGACTGGCCTGAACATACCGCCTTGGTAAAAAAAGCATTCGGCGAACTGGGCAAAAACCATCCTAAAATGCTGCAAGCCTACGGCGCACTGGATCAAGCAGCCGCTGCCGAAGCACTGGATGCCAAAACACGCGAACTGATCGCCATTGCCGTTGCCATTACCACGCGTTGCGAAAGCTGCATCAGCGTGCATGCAGCCGCCGCAGCCAAAGCTGGGGCAACCGAAAGTGAAATCGCCGGCGCATTGGCCACTGCTATCGCCCTGAACGCTGGTGCCGCTTATACCTACGCTTTACGCGCTTTGGAAGCAGTAGAAACCCAACGCTAATCGGTTTGTAAAATCAGGCCGTCTGAAAGCCGACTCCCCTTTCAGACGGCCTGATGAAATGCTAAACTGATAAAGTTATCATATTGTTTTCTGTCTAATAGGAGATTGAACCATGAAGAAACTGCTGACCGCCGTACTTTTTGCCGCCACTATTGCCACTCCTTTGGCCGCTTCCGCAGCCTCTATGCTAAAAGTTGAAAAAAGCGCGGCACAACCTGCAAAAGCAAAAGGCGTTTGGATTGATGTCCGCTCTGCCGAAGAATTTAAAGAAGGCCATTTGCAAGGTGCACTCAATATTCCGCACGATCAAATCGTTGACCGCATCAAATCCGTTAGCCCGGATAAAAACGCACCGGTCAACCTCTACTGCCGCAGCGGCCGCCGTGCAGAAGCCGCGCTGACTGAGCTGAAAAAAGCCGGCTACACCAACGTAACCAACCATGGCGGTTATGAAGACTTGGTGAAAAAAGGTTTGAAATAAACCTAGTTGATTTTAAAAAGGCCGTCTGAAACTTTTCAGACGGCCTTTATTGCCATTACAGACAGCAACTTCCAAATCTCAAACGTTTGCTGAGACCGGTTTCGTGAATCAATTGTTTGATAACCAAAATATTGGTGTTATCGGCCAAGGCGCGAATGCTGTGTGCTTCCATCGGCTCAAAACGGATAACTTGTAAGCCTTCGGTTTGCAAAACTTCGTCCACCGTTTTGATTTCAGCTTTGCCGTTTAAAACCAAAAGCAAAATAATCGCATCCGCCTCATATGCCGGAATTTCATTATTCTTCTGCAGTGAAAGCTGAACAATCTCCTGATTGCCGTCTGAAGCAATCACGCCGCCCAATAAAGCTTTGGGGTCTAACTCATAATGTTTCATTATTATCCTTTCCGCCCAAACGTTGCCGATTCGTGGACAATCGCTCAAGCAAACCAGTACAATACCGCCCATCTTACCGATAGACACAATATTGTCACATGAACATATTAATCTCAAACGACGATGGTTATCTTGCGCCCGGTTTGGCAGTTTTGGCAAGAGTGTGTGCAGAATTTGCCAATGTCAGGGTGGTTGCGCCCGAACGCGATCGTAGCGGCGTCAGCAATTCCCTGACTTTAGACCGTCCTTTACAACTGAAACAGGCGGAAAACGGGTTTTACTATGTGAATGGTACGCCCACCGACTGTATTCATGTCGGCCAACACGCCCTTGCCGATTTCAAACCCGACTTAGTTTTATCCGGCATTAACAACGGCGCGAACATGGGCGACGATACGCTTTATTCCGGTACGGTTGCCGCCGCGACGGAAGCCTATTTAATGGGCATTCCCGCTATTGCTTTCTCGCTCGCAGATTCCAGCGGCCGTTATTGGGAAACTGCGGAAAAAGCCGCTTGGATACTGCTTTCCTACTTTCTCAAACGCCCTATTTCCGAACCCATCTTATGGAATATCAATATCCCAGCCGTCGCACCTGAGGATATCCAAGGCATAAAAATTACACGGCTCGGCCGCCGTCATCATGAACAAAGCATTGTTCCCATGTATAATCCACGTGGCGAACAAATTTATTGGATTGGGCCGGTAGGCGATGTTTCCGACAGCGAAGAAGGTACCGACTTTGGCGAATGCGCGTCCGGCTTCATCACGATTACCCCCCTGCAAGTCGATTTGACTGCCTACGGACAAATGGAGCAAACCGCTTCCTTTTGGTCAGAAATCCCTGCGCCTTAACAGTCCCTAACAGCCGAACACTTGAGAAACAAGCATATTTTTATTATGATATGCCCCGACGAGAACAATTACCCGAATACGAAAGTCATTAACATGTTGAAAAAAAGTGTATCTTATGCCGGATCGGCAGCTTTGGTTTTATTACTTGCAGCCTGTGCCAGCCAACAACCGGCTCCTGTAGTCGTCGGCACACAAAGCGGTGGTTCAACAACAAGCTCTACCGCTGACAATCCTTACGGTGCAGCGCCTTACAATACCAACACCAGCCCAGCGGCAGATGCTCCATACACTCCGCCGGCAAGTACACCTGCTCCAACGTACAACAGCGGCAGCACCGGCACTTACACGCCTTCTTATGCGCCTGTTGATATAAATGCAGCGACACATACCGTTGTTCGTGGTGATACCGTTTACAACATCTCCAAACGCTACAACATTACCCAAGACAATCTGCGTGCATGGAATAACTTGGCCGACAACACCATCAGCATTGGTCAAACCCTGCGCGTGAAACCTGAAGGCTACGTTGCACCTGCAGCTTCTGCAAGCAAACCTTCTACGCCAACAACTACTGCTCCGACTCCAAGCACTCCTGCCAATACACCAACCGTGTCTACCGGCAGCAGCCGCAACGTCAGCGGCATCACATGGCAGCGTCCGACTACCGGTAACGTTATCGCCAACTTCGGCGGCAGCAACAAAGGTGTGGATATCGCCGGTACGCAAGGTCAGCCTGTTGTTGCAGCGGCAGACGGTAAAGTCGTTTACGCAGGCTCAGGCTTGCGTGGTTACGGCAACTTGGTCATCATCCAACACAACTCCTCATTCTTGAGCGCATACGGCCACAACCAACGCCTGCTGGTCAATGAAAACCAAACCGTTAAACGCGGTCAAACCATTGCGCATATGGGTAATACCGATGCATCTCGTACCCAGTTGCACTTTGAAATCCGTCAAAACGGCAAACCGGTCAATCCGGCAAATTATGTTGCCTTCTAAGCTGATTCAAGCAACCTAATTTCAATTCAATCCCTGCCTAAATGTCATTTAGGTAGGGATTGTTTGCACCGGTTTCCCATGAAATTTCATCTTCCTCTTCTTTATACCCTGCTATTGGGCGGTTGCACCGCGTTTTTGCCATCATTGGACGAACGCACCCAAAGCAGTTATCTTGACATCCCTTCAACGCCGCGACTGGACAGTGCCTTAGGTATTCCTTCTACCCCCTCCAAGGCCGATATTTCCCATATCTATCTGCTGAACGATGCCCATGAAGCCTTTGTCGCCCGTGCCGCCCTGATTGAATCCGCCGACCATACTCTTGATTTGCAGTACTATATCTGGCACAACGACATCTCCGGCAAGCTTTTGTTCAACCTGATTCATCGCGCGGCCGAACGCGGCGTCCGTGTGCGTTTGCTTCTGGACGACAACAACACCAACGGCATGGATGATCTCCTGTTGGCACTCGACAATCATCCCAATATCGAAGTTCGTCTGTTTAATCCCTTTATTTTCAGAAAATGGCGTGCACTCGGCTACGTTGCCGACTTTCCGCGGCTTAACCGCCGAATGCACAACAAATCGTTTACCGCCGACAACCGTGCCACCATTTTAGGCGGACGCAATATCGGCGACGAATATTTTAAGGTTAACGACGATACCATTTTTGCCGACCTCGATATCCTCGCCACAGGCCGCGTCGTAACCGAAGTGTCCCAAGACTTCGACCGCTATTGGGCAAGCCACTCCGCCTACAACGCGACCAGCATCATCAAACGAGGAAACCTGCAAAAAGGATTGGCAGAACTCGATTACACCGACCAAGATAAAAACCAAACGCTTATACGCTACCGTCAAAGCATCGAACACTCCAACCTCTATCAAAAAATGCAGAGCAACCTTATGGAATGGCAAAGCGTCAGCACACGCTTGATCAGCGACGACCCGGCCAAAGGCTTAGACCGTGACCGGCATAAACCGCCTATTTCCGAACGCCTGCAAGATGCCCTCAAGCAACCCGAAAAAAGCGTTTACCTTGTCTCGCCCTATTTTGTACCCACAAAATCGGGCGTTAAGGCCATAAAAAAGCTGATTCACAACGGCGTAGACGTTACCGTCCTGACCAACTCCCTCCAGGCGACCGACGTTGCCGCCGTCCATTCCGGCTACGTCAAATACCGCAAGCCCTTGCTTAAAGCCGGGGTCAAACTATACGAGCTCCAGCCAAACCACGCCGTTCCGACCTCCAAAGACCGCGGCTTGACCGGTAGCTCCGCCACCAGCTTGCATGCCAAAACATTCATCGTGGACGAGAAACGAATTTTCATCGGCTCATTCAACCTCGACCCACGCTCCGCACGGCTCAATACCGAAATGGGTGTTGTCATCGAAAGCCCCGAAATCGCAGGCCAAATGCAGCGAACCCTCGTTACGACCACCCCAAACTACGCCTATCAGGTAACGCTTGGCAATTACAATAAACTATACTGGTATGACCCAAGCGAAAAACGAACTTACGCACAAGAACCAGAAGCCAAATTCTGGAAACGGGTTACTTCAAAAATCCTGTCCATCCTGCCCATAGAAGGATTATTATAGAGGCCGTCTGAAAACATAAATCATGCGGCCGGAGGAATTCATCATGTCTCGACTCATCTGCAAAACCCTATTTGTTTGTACTACCTGCCTATTGTTGGCCTCTTGCGGCACCACCGGCAAACACAAATCCCACAAGCCGCAAACAACCGCCAGAAAAGTCCAACCCGTCCGTATTTCCCATATCGACCGCACCCAAGGTTCGCAGGAATTGATGCTTCACAGCCTAGGCCTGATCGGCACGCCCTACAAATGGGGCGGCAGCACCACAGCCACAGGCTTTGACTGCAGCGGCATGATCCAATTCGTCTATAAAAACGCCCTCAACGTCAATCTGCCACGCACCGCGCGCGATATGGCCGCAGCCAGCCGTAAAATTTCCGATGACAAATTAAAAGCCGGCGATCTGGTCTTTTTCAATACCGGCGGCGCACACAAATATTCCCATGTCGGCCTCTACATCGGCAACGGCGAATTCATCCACGCCCCCAGCAGCGGCAAAACCATCAAAACTGAAAAACTTTCCACTCCGTTTTACGCCAAAAACTATTTGGGTGCGCATACTTTTTTTACTGAATAAATCAAGGCCGTCTGAAAGGTATCGCTACATCATCGATACCTTTCAATCTATTGCTGATGAGTCAAGCTTGATTACAAGATAAGCCCATGCAAAAATTTACCCATAACAAAGCAATAGTAAAATAACACTCAGTTTTAAAAGCTTAAATCATCTTTCGCCCTGTCATTTTGTAAGTACGAAACCATCAAGGATATATCATGCACACAGAATCTGTTCTCACCCTCCTCAAAACCCTGCAAAACCAAATCTGCGCCGCGCTGGAGCAAGAAGATGGCGAAGCCAAATTTGTGCATGAAGCATGGACGGGGAAACTGGGCATCGGCGAAACCCGCGTATTGAAAAACGGCGCAGTATTCGAGCAGGCCGGTGTGAATTTTTCGCATGTAAAGGGAACAAAAATGCCGGCTTCTGCCACGGCCCATCGTCCTGAATTGGCAGGCGCGGCGTTTGAAGCCATGGGTGTGTCGCTGGTCATTCATCCGAAAAATCCTTATGTCCCGACCAGCCATGCCAATGTGCGCTTTTTTATTGCCTATCCTGAAAATGCCGAGCCTGTGTGGTGGTTTGGCGGCGGCTTTGATTTGACGCCGTTTTATCCTTTTGAAGAAGATATTGTGCATTGGCACACAGTGGCGCGGGACGTATGCGCGCCATTTGGCGAATCGGTTTATCCTGAATTCAAACAATGGTGTGACGAATATTTCTATTTGAAACACCGTAACGAAACACGCGGCGTGGGCGGCCTGTTTTTTGACGATTTAAACCGTTGGGATTTCGATACCTGCTTGAACTTTATCAAGGCAGTCGGGGAAGGCTATATCGCAGCGTATCTGCCGATTGTGGCCAAACGCAAAAACACACCTTATGGAGAACGTGAACGAGATTTCCAACTCTACCGTCGCGGACGCTATGTCGAGTTTAACTTGGTTTGGGACAGAGGCACGCTGTTCGGCCTGCAAAGCGGCGGCCGTACGGAAAGCATTTTGATGTCCATGCCGCCTTTGGTACGCTTCGAGTATCAATATGTGCCGGAAGAAGGTTCACCCGAAGCACGCCTCAATCAATTCCTTATACCGCGCAACTGGCTGGAAGAAGCCGGCAGATAGTTTTACCTATAAGAGGCCGTCTGAAAAGCGATTCTCACTGGTTGAGACTACCTTTTCAGACGGCCTTTGCTTCAATTGCTTTGAATTTGCATACCTTTGCCTATCATGCTGTTTCATCTCTATAGAGTTTTTGAGACAATGCGCCCATATAAAAATCACCTCACAAACCACACTAAAAAGGAATAATCGGTGAAACGCATTTTCTTATTTATCGCAACCAATATCGCAGTTCTGGTTGTCATCCGTATTATTTTGGCCATCTTGGGTATCAACAGTACCGACCAAGTCGGCAGCCTGTTGGCTTATTCCGCAGTAGTCGGCTTCAGCGGCTCGATTGTCTCTTTGCTGATGTCGAAAACCATCGCCAAACATTCGGTCGGCGCCGTCGTCATCGACCAGCCCCAAAGCGAAGAAGAAGCTTGGCTGTTGGCAACTGTTGAAGCGCAAGCCCGCCAATGGAATCTGAAAACGCCCGAAGTAGCCATTTACGACTCCCCAGATCCTAATGCCTTTGCAACCGGCGCGACCAAAAACAGCTCGCTCATCGCTGTCAGCACCGGCCTGCTCGACCACATGACCCGCGATGAAGTCGAAGCCGTTTTGGCGCATGAAATGGCACACGTCGGCAACGGCGATATGGTAACGCTGACACTGATTCAAGGTATTGTGAATACTTTTGTTGTCTTCTTGGCGCGTATTGTTTCCAGCATGGTGGCGCGCAACAATGACGGCAATACGTCGCAAGGTACATATTTCATGGTCAGCATGATATTGCAGATCGTATTCGGCTTCCTCGCCAGCATCATCGTGATGTGGTTTAGCCGCCAACGCGAATACCGCGCCGATGCGGGTGCTGCAAAACTGGTGGGCGCGCCGAAAATGATTGCCGCCCTGCAACGCTTGAAAGGCAACCCCAGCGATTTGCCGCAAACCATGACGGCAATGGGCATTGCCAGCGATGCCAAAGACTCTTGGTTCAGTACCCATCCTTCTTTGGATAACCGCATCAGCCATTTGAAAAACCGCTAATCGAAAAATATCAGGCCGTCTGAAACATCCATTTCAGACGGCCTTTTTTTATTTCTTCATCAAAGCCCGTTTGATGATAATCATCCAGTCTTTCTTATCCAACAGCGGCCGCTGGTTAAACACATCATATTTGCAACCGTCCAGCTTCTGCAAAATCAACTGACCGCCGACAATAATCATGCGCAGCTCAAAACCGATTCGTCCTTTGAGGGTTTTGCCCAACGGCGATCCGGCCTTCAGCATTTGAAAAGCACGTTGGCACTCGTGCGCCATCAGTCGTTGAAAAGCAAAGTCGGCTTTGCCGGCCGCAATCTGCTCTTCGCTGACTTTGAACTTCTGCAAATCTTCCTGAGGGATGTACACGCGACCTTTCTGCCAATCTACCGCCACATCCTGCCAGAAATTAATCAGCTGTAAGGCAGTACAAATGCCGTCGCTTTGCGCCATGCTCACTTCATCGGTTTGCCCGTACAAATGCAGCATAATGCGCCCCACCGGATTGGCGGACAAGCGGCAATAGGCAATCAATTCGCCAAAGTTTTCATAACGGGTTTTGAGCACATCCTGACTGAACGCCGCCAGCAAATCATAAAACGGCTGCAACGGCAATTGAAACGGCTCAATCGCTTCGTTGTACAAACGCTGCATCAATGCCGTTTGCGGTTTCCCGCCTTGTGCAATGCGGTCTAACTCTGCCTTCAGCTCATCCAGTTGGCGCAGGCGTTCGGCTGCTTCGGCATTACCTTCGTCGGCAATATCGTCCGCCGTCCGTGCAAAAGCGTAAACGGCGTGAATCGGCTTGCGCAAACGGCGCGGCAGCACAATGGAGCCGACAGGGAAGTTTTCGTAATGATTGACTGACATGGGGAATCCGAAAATTTAAATAAAATGTTTTTGCTGACAGGCCGTCTGAAATTCAGACGGCCTTACGTTTGGCCGCAAAGAAATCCTGCAATACGCTTTGGCATTCTCCTGCCAATATGCCGCCTAAAATTGCGGTATGCTTATTCAAACGTTTGTCGGCAAACAAATCGACCACGCTGCCTGCCGCACCGGTTTTAGCTTCGGCTGCACCATAAATCACGCGCCCGACCCGTGCCTGTATCAAGGCAGATGCGCACATGGAACAAGGCTCTAAGGTAATGTACACGTCACAATCTTCCAAACGGTAGTTTTGTAAGGCTTTGCCGGCAGCGGCAAGCGCATTGATTTCGGCATGATGGCTGACATTGTGGTCGCCAATGCAGGTATTGTGTGCCGTTGCGATTGCCTTGCCTTGATATACGATGACCGCGCCAACGGGGACTTCGCCCAATGCCGCCGATTGTCTGGCCTGTTCTATCGCCAGCCGCATAAAGGTTTCCATATCGTTTTGCGAAGGAAAAACGGCAACAGGCGGATGGTTTTTCAAGGTCTTGCCCAGCTCCGTCTTTCTCTCCTCGGAAATATGCCGGACATCCACTCCTGAAACTAACGCATCCAGTTGCCACAAGGTGCTTTTGGTTACGGTCAAACCAGATGCTTTCAGCAATAGAAATGCGCGGACTGCGCCGATTTCCTGTAAATCTTCCAGTGAACAAATACCCAATTCTTTTAGCGCGGCCAATGTTTTAGGGGCAAGTGGTGGCGTAGTCAGCATGGATTATTCCTGAAAATGCTGACGCGCCAAGGCTAAGGCCGTCTGAACATAATCGCTGTCTGCGTAAGGATCTAACGTGTGCGCCAAAGGAATTTTCCGCAACCAGGTCAACTGGCGTTTGGCAAGCTGGCGCGTGGCGACAATGCCTTTTTCGACAAAGGTGTCATAATCGGTTTCGCCTTCGAGATAATCCCAAGCCTGACGGTAGCCCACGCAGCGCATAGACGGCATATCAGCATGCAGTTGCGGATAATCGCGGCGTAAGGCGTGCATTTCATCAAGGAAACCGTGTTCCAGCATATTTAAAAAGCGTTTTTCGATTTGGCGATGCAACAAATGACGGTCTTCGGGAATCAGGGCAACCGTGCATAAATCCAATAAGGGCGCAGCCTGCTTCTGCTCCGTAAAATGTTCACTCAAAGGCTTACCGGTCAGAAGATAGACTTCCAAAGCGCGTTCAATACGCTGGCTGTCATTGGCTTTCAGACGGCCTGCTGTAATCGGGTCAACTTCCTGCAAACGGCGATATAGGCCTGCTAGACCGTGTTCGTTTTTTTCTGCCTGAAGCTGTGCGCGCACTGCCGCATCCGCGCTAGGTAAGTCGTTCAAACCTTCCGTCAGCGCGTGGAAATACATCATCGTACCGCCGACAATCAGCGGATAGCAACCGCGCGCATGTATTTCGTTCACCAAGCGCACGCAGTCGCCGACAAAATCCGCCGCGCTGTAACTTTCCAGCGGCGAGATAATATCAATCAAATGATGCGGTACGGCGGCAAGCTCTTCGGCAGTCGGCTTGGCCGTGCCGATGTCCATGCCGCGATACACCAGTGCGGAATCCAAACTGATGATTTCCACCGGCAAAGATTGGGCAATATTTAAGGCCAGTGCGGTTTTACCGCCGGCGGTCGGGCCGAGTACGGCGAAGGCTTTGAGCGCGTTCATAAGAAAACGGAAAAATTAAAAATGCAATTATAGCAAACCCGTGCAGACCATATTTCAGGCCGTCTGAAACATTTGCCCTACATTATCAAAAGCGTTACACTTGCTGCGCCGTTTCAGACGGCCTTTTATATTGATTTCAAACCTGCTGCTGCCGTCATTGCGCCGTCAGTCAAGCCGTCAGTGACACTGCGTCGCTGTAAACACGAAAGAACACACTATGACCGTATCTCCCGTAGCCTTGCGCCGTCAAACCGAGCGCAAGCCGCATCCGACTGCACGTTATTGGAAAAAATGCGATGTCGAGGCTTTGTTTGGACTGCCTTTCCTCGACCTCGTTTTCCAAGCCGCCGAAATCCACCGCCAAAACTTCAACCCGCGCGAAATCCAGCTTTCCACCCTGCTCTCCATCAAAACCGGCGGTTGCCCTGAAGACTGCGCCTACTGCCCGCAATCGGCACACCACAACACCAATCTAGGCAAAGAGCAGATGATGGATGTGGACGAAATCGTCGAAAAAGCCAAAATTGCCCAATCTCGTGGCGCCAGCCGTTTCTGCATGGGCGCGGCATGGCGCGGCCCTAAGCCCAAAGACGTGGCCGTCGTTTCCGAAATCATCAGCGCGGTGAAAGGCTTGGGCATGGAAGTATGCGGCACATTCGGCATGCTTGAGGACGGCATGGCTGAAGACTTCAAAAAAGCCGGCCTGGACTACTACAACCACAACCTCGACACCGACCCCGAACGCTACAACGACATCATCCACACCCGCAAACACGAAGACCGCATGGATACTTTGGGCAAAGTCCGCAATGCCGGTTTGAAAGTCTGCTGCGGCGGCATCGTCGGCATGAACGAAACCCGTGCCGAACGCGCCGGCCTGATTGCCAGCCTTGCCAACCTAGACCCTCAGCCCGAAAGCGTGCCGATTAACCAGTTGGTTAAAGTAGAAGGCACGCCGCTGGCCGATGCCGAAGATTTGGACTGGACGGAATTTGTCCGCACCATCGCCGTCGCGCGCATTACCATGCCGCACAGCTACGTCCGCCTGTCCGCTGGCCGCAGCAATATGCCTGAATCCATGCAGGCCATGTGTTTCATGGCTGGCGCAAACTCGATTTTCTACGGCGACAAGCTGCTGACTACGGGCAATCCGGACGAAGACGGCGACCGCCTGCTGATGGAAAAATTGAATTTGTATCCGCTGCGCTTTGAATTGGAAGAAGAATACAAAGCCGCGCAGGAAACGCCTAAAATCAAAGTCGACTATTAACTGTCATGATAAAAGGCCGTCTGAAACTTTTTCAGACGGCCTTTTATTGTTATTCAACATTAAAACTTTCAATTTTCCGTATCCATTCTTCCGTTTCCGCCTCGCTCAAAAACGAAGCGCGGAACGAATTGGCGCACAAGGTTTTGATTTCTTCCGCACTCAAATCCAAAGCCTCGGCAAGCGCTTCAAAATTGCGGTTCATATAGCCGCCGAAATACGCCGGATCGTCCGAATTGACGGTTACCAACACGCCGCGTTGCAACATACGGCGCAAATTGTGTTTTGCCATCTCAGGGAACACTTTTAATTTCAAATTGCTCAATGGGCAAACGGTCAACGGCATTTGTTCTTTAATCAAACGCGCCATCAAGGCCTCATCTTCTTCCGCCCGTACGCCATGATCGATACGGCAGACATGCAGTAAGTCCAAAGCCTCGTAAACATATTCCGGCGGGCCTTCTTCTCCGGCATGCGCCACCGTCAACAAACCCTCCGCCCGCGCCTGTGCAAACACGCGCTCAAACTTAGACGGCGGATGCCCCAATTCGCTCGAATCCAAGCCTACGCCGATGATGAGTTCTTTATAAGGCAAAGCCTGATTTAAGGTTTCAAATGCGCTTTCTTCCGACAAATGACGCAGAAAACACATAATCAAACGCGTACTTATGCCCCACTGCTGTCCGGCTTCACGGCAGGCGCGGACAATGCCGTTAATCACGGTTTCAAACGCTACGCCCCGCGCAGTATGGGTTTGCGGATCGAAAAATATTTCCGTATGCACGACATTGTCTTCGCGGCAACGCTCAAGATACGCACGGGTCAAATCGTAAAAATCCGCCTCGTGCAGCAATACGCCGGCACCGGCATAATAAATATCCAAAAACGACTGCAAATTGTGAAAATCATAAGCCTGCCGTACCGCATCGACATTTTCATAAGGAATCGCTATATGGTTACGCTTGGCGATTTCAAACATCAATTCCGGCTCAAACGTCCCTTCGATATGGACGTGCAGCTCGGCTTTGGGCAGGGCTTGGATAAATTGTTTGATATTCATATTTTCTCTGATTTTCGGTTTATATTTAATATTGAAGGCCGTCTGAAACTTTCAGACGGCCTTTGACCATTTACCTGTTAAAAACCATTTTCCATCATGATTTCGCCGGGGATGCGGTTGCGGTGCATAGCGTAGCCCAAATCCATCAGGGCTTGGAAAGTATCTTTGACCATTGCCGGATTGCCACAGACCATAAAGCGCGTATCGGCCTTGGTGAACTTGAAGCCGACTTTTTCTTCCAAGCCGCCATTCTTCAGCAATTCAGGAATCCGTTTGCCACTCAATGCGCCTTCCGTTTCCTCTCGCGTGGTAACCGGAACAAAAGTGAATTTATGGAAATATTCTTCAATCAGCGGATGCTCTTTTAAATCGGCAAGGCGCTGGTTGAAAATCAACTCATCGGCGTAAGAGACGGAATGCGCCAAAACCAAACGGTCGAAACGCTGCCAAATTTCAGGCTGCTCGATAATGGAGAGGAAAGGCGCAATGCCTGAACCCGTGCAGAGCATGACCAAATCTTTGCCATCGAGGAAACGCTCGGGCAAGAGGAAACCGGTAGCCGTTTTATCCAGCAAAATGGTATCGCCCTCTTTCATTGCAGCAAAACGCGCCGACATCGGGCCGCCTTCGATTAACACCGCGAAATACTCAAGCGTATCGGCGTATTCGGCAGACACGACAGAATACGCGCGCCAAATAAAGCCCTCGCCGTCACGGAAACCAAGGCGAGAAAACTGCCCTGCCGAAAAACGGTAGGACTCAGGGCGGCTGATGGCAAAAGTCATCAACTTAGGCGTATGGTGTTTGATCCACAAGACTTTTTCTTCGGTAAACTTGGCTTCTGGAGAAGCTGCCATAATAGGTTTCCTTGATATTCGGTATCAGTTTCAAATAGGGCTTATTATAAAGATTCAAAAGGCCGTCTGAAATATTTATTTTCAGACGGCCTTTAAGATTATTCACGGCGCAAACGGATGCTGATGCCTTTTTGTTCCAAAATCAAATCTTTACCGTCAAAACGATAGTTCCATACGCTTTGTTTGCACAAAAACGCATCTTCCAGCTTCATGTCTTCACACAGCATCATGCTTACCGCAATATGACCAAAATCAATTTTGTCCGAACCAATCGTATTGGCTTGGAACATCATACCGTTGCAACCCATCTTGCCATACGCCTTAGGCATCTCGCTCAAATCCAGATAGGCATCAGTACCGGCCAAATCTTTTTCGGTGAATTTATTGAAAGCAACAACACGCCATTTGGCGGCTAAAGTGGGTTGCGCAGCTTGTTGAGTTTGTACCTGCGCTTTAGAGGCTTGTTCAGGCTGAGATGCTGAAGGAGATGTACAAGCTGCCAAAACTACCATACTCATCAATGCACCGAATAATGTTTTCATATCTATTCCTTTGTTATTGCTAAAGGCCGTCTGAAAAACCATTCATCTTCAGACGACCTTTAAGCCTTATTTACAAAGTCGTATCCAATGCTTTGGAAATATCGTTCCAAATATCGTCAACGTCTTCAATACCGACAGAGAAACGCAGCAGGCCGACTTTGATGCCCATTTCCATTTTCACATCATGCGGCACGCCGCTGTGGGATTGGGAATAGCAATGGTTGACCAGACTTTCCACACCGCCGAGGCTGGAAGCCATTTTGACCAGTTGCATGTTTTTAATCACGCTATTGGCCGCTTCACGCGTATCGTTTTTGAGATAAACCGTAACCACGCCGCCGATGCCTTTGGGCATTTGTGCTTGGGCGAGTTCGTAATGTTCGTGCGACGGCAGGCCAGGATAGAACACTTTTTCAATGGCAGGATGGGCTTCCAAACGGCGCGCGATTTCGAGTGTGTTTTGGCAATGGGCGTTCATGCGCAAGGCCAACGTTTTAATACCGCGCAACACCAGCCAGCAGTCCATCGGACCTGCAATCGCGCCGGTATGAACCATCATGTCGTGCAAAGGCTGCGCCAGCTCTTTGGTTTTGGCAACGACTACACCCATCAATACGTCGGAATGGCCGCACAAATATTTGGTAGCGGAATGGAATACAAAATCGCAACCCATATCCAACGGCTGTTGCAGATACGGCGTGGCAAAGGTGTTGTCGATGCCGACCAGCGCACCGGCCGCTTTGGCTTTTGCGGCAAGCGCTTTGATGTCTACCAAGCGCAAAAGCGGATTGGACGGCGTTTCCAGCCAAACCAGTTTGACATTGTGTGCTTTGAGCAGCTCGTCCAGATTATCCGGATTGCCCAAATCGGCAAAAACAACGTTTACACCCCATTTTTGATAAACATCGACCAATAAATCATAAGCGCCGCCGTAAATATCGGCGACTGCGACAATGGTATCGCCCGGGCGCAGGAAAGTGCGCCACACGGCATCAATCCCCGCCATGCCGCTGGAAAACGCAAAACCGGCCGCACCATGCTCCAAATCGGCAACAGTGTCTTCCAAGACCTGACGGGTCGGGTTGCTCAGGCGCGAGTAGCGGTAAGGCACATTTTCGCCAATCTCGTGCAACGCAAACATACTGTTTTGATAAATCGGCGGCATCAGCGCACGGTTGTGTTCGTCGCAATCGTAGCTGGAATGGATGGCTTTCGTGGCGAATTTCATTTGGTCTCTGCCTATCATAGATGTGAATAATCGAAGATTTTATCACTATCTGAAAAATAGAAACAATCAATGCAGGCGGATAAAGCAAGTGATATAATCTCGCATTTGCAAATCGGCCGACACGAGCCGATTCCCTCCACACGCATCTCAACAATCCTATCATGAAGGACATACCACGCATGAACGCCATTGCAGACGTGCAATCCAGCCGCGATTTACGCAACCTGCCGATTAATCAGGTCGGCATCAAAGACCTGCGCTTTCCAATCTCGCTCAAAAGCAAAGAGGGTGAACAATCCACCGTCGCCCGCCTGACCATGACGGTTTTCCTGCCTGCCGACCAAAAAGGCACGCATATGTCGCGCTTTGTCGCTCTGATGGAAAAACAAACCGATGCTTTGGATTTCGATACGCTGCACAAGCTGACCGCCGATATGGTTGCCCTGCTAGATTCGCATTCCGGCAAAATCAGCGTTACCTTCCCATTTTTCCGCAAGAAAAGTGCACCTGTCTCCGGCATCCAATCGCTGCTTGACTATGATGTTACCCTGACCGGCGAAATTAAAAACGGTACATACAGCCACAGCCTGAAAGTGATGGTTCCGGTTACTTCATTGTGTCCGTGTTCCAAAGAAATTTCCCAATACGGCGCGCACAACCAACGTTCGCATGTGACGGTCAGTCTGATTGCGAATGCGGATGTAGGCATTGAAGAAATCATCGATTACGTTGAAGCACAAGCAAGCTGCCAGCTCTACGGTTTGCTCAAACGCCCTGACGAAAAGTATGTAACGGAAAAAGCATACGAAAATCCGAAGTTTGTCGAAGACATGGTTCGTGATGTGGCCACGGTGTTAATTGCAGACAAACGCATCGAATCATTCGTCGTCGAAAGCGAAAACTTCGAATCGATACACAACCATTCCGCTTACGCTTATATCGCTTATCCTTAAAAGCCGAGCCGAATAGAAACAAAGGCCGTCTGAACATTTCAGACGGCCTTTGGCATAGATTGAACGATAACATGAGACTATCGGTCATATATGGGCAACCCTATTTCGATATAATTCAAAAGCATTAGATTTCTCTCGCAATATTTAACATAAATTAAGCCGATTGTTTTCCCCATCATTTATAATGACGGTTTCTCAACGGCATATCCGTGGATATTATGAAAAAATTCCTTTATTTCCTCATTGCATTTTTAGGCTTGAGCAGCTTCGCATTCGCAGTAGATGCCAATGATTTACTGCCCCCCGAGCAAGCCTTTGTACCTCAAGTCAATGTATCCGACCAAGGCATCAGCGTGCAGTTCAAAATCGCTGACGGCTACTATATGTACCAGTCCAAAATCGTTGCAGCGACCAATCCTGACAAAGTCTTGGCCGAACCCAAATTCAGCAAAGGCGAAGAAAAAGAAGACGAATTCTTCGGCAAACAAACGGTTTACCACCATACCGCACAGGTTGACCTGCCTTACAAACAAGCCGCGCCGCAATACAAACTGACGCTGACTTATCAAGGCTGTGCCGAAGCCGGTGTGTGTTATCCGCCTGTGGATACCGAGTTTGACGTAAAAGGCAACGGGGTTTACCAGCCGCAAAGCGACGAGCCGGTTTCTGCCAAAGACCGCTTTTTGCAACCGTCCGCCTCTTCAGACGGCCAAATGCCAACGCAACCCAGTACAAACAATCCCGACAGCAGCCGCTTCAAGCTCTCTTGGGATACTTTAAACGCCAACCTGTTGGCGTTTTTTGTCGCAGGTTTGGGCTTAAGCTTTACCGCCTGTATGTATCCGCTCCTGCCGATTGTTTCCAGCATTGTCGTGGGTGATAAAAAAGCCGGCAAAGGCCGCGCGTTCACCTTGTCGATGGTGTATGTACAAGGCTTGGCATTGACCTATACCTTGGTCGGCGTGATTGCCGGTTTGACCGGTGCGCTGTTGACTGTATGGCTGCAACAGCCTTGGGTTGTGCTTGCCGCCGCCGCGTTGATGGTAGTACTGGCAATGTCCATGTTCGGCCTCTTCAATATCCAGCTGCCCAACTCCGTCCAATCCTATTTCCAAAACCAAAGCAACAAACTCTCCGGCGGCAAAATCATTTCCGTCTTCATCATGGGTATTTTATCCGCCCTGATTGTCGGCCCTTGCGTTGCGCCTCCGCTGGCATTTGCTTTGGGCTATATCGGTCAGACCGGCGATGCCGTATTGGGCGGTCTGGCGCTTTATGTCTTGGCACTCGGCACCGGCGTACCGCTCATCATCATCGGTACATTCGGCGGCCATATCCTGCCTAAAGCAGGCGACTGGATGAACGGCATCAAATATGCATTCGGCTTCATCTTGCTGGCCGTTGCCGTATACCTTGCCACACCGCATCTGCCTTATTTCGCAGTAGTCGGTCTCTACACCTTACTGATGATTGTTCCCGCCCTGATGCTTTTGGCGAAATCCGGCAAACAAAAAGGCCGTCTGAAAACGGTTGCCGCCGTATTGGGCTTTTTACTGCTGATTGGCAGCTCATGGTTTGGCTGGCAGAGCTTCAATAAACAAACCACCGCCCTGCACCACTTCTTAACGCTGGTTCCGCCATCCGAAGCCGGACAAGAAACCGACCACGGTAAAATGTTTACCGATGTCGGCGAACTCAAAGCCGCTATGGATGCCGCCTTGAAAGCCGATCCAAGCAAGCCCGTGCTGATTGATTTCTACGCTGACTGGTGCGTATCCTGCAAAGAAATGGCCGCCTACACGCTCAACCAACCGCAGGTACACGAAGCAGTCGATATGCAGCGCTTCTTCCAAATCGACGTAACCGCCAACACTCCCGACCATCAGGCCTTACTGAAAGAATACGGCCTCTTCGGCCCTCCGGGCGTGTTTGTGGTCCACGCCGACGGCAGTCATAGCGAACCCTTATTAGGCTTTGTCAAACCCGATGCATTCATTGAATGGTATCGCAAAAACGAGAAATAGCCGTCTATAAAAAGGCCGTCTGAAAACAGATTTTCAGACGGCCTTTTCTTATGTTTAAAAATTAAAATTCATCTTGAGCCCAACGCGTAGAACGCAAAATGCTGGAATCCACATCTTGAATATTGCGGTGACCGGTAAACGCCATGGAAATATCCATTTCTTTATACAAGATTTCCAACGCACGGGTTACGCCTTCTTCACCATACGCACCCAAACCATACAGGAACGCCCGGCCAATCATTGTACCTTTCGCACCCAAAGCCCAAGCCTTCAAAATATCCTGACCGCTGCGGATGCCGCTGTCCATCCAAACCTCGATGTCGCTGCCCACCGCGCTGACCACATCAGGTAAAGCCTTAATAGCAGACACAGTATCGTCAAGCTGACGGCCGCCATGATTGGAAACGACCAATGCGTCCGCGCCGCTTTTCGCTGCTTTTTCCGCATCTTCAGGTTCCATAATGCCTTTGATAATCAGCTTGCCGCCCCACAAATCTTTAATGCGCGCCACATCGTCCCAGCTCAGACGCGGGTCGAATTGTTCGGAAGTCCATGAAGACAGCGAAGACAAATCACCCACGTTTTTCGCATGACCGACAATATTGCGGAAAGTGCGGCGTTCCGTGTTCAGCATTTTCATACACCATTCTGGTTTGGTCGCCAAATTGATTAAATTGGCGATGGTTGGTTTCGGCGGCGCAGACAGGCCGTTTTTAATGTCTTTGTGGCGTTGACCCAAAACCTGCAAATCGGCTGTCAATACCAAAGCCGAACATTTGGCATCCTTCGCACGCTTAATCAGGTTTTCCATAAACTCGCGGTCGCGCATCACATAAAGCTGAAACCAAAACGGCGAGCTGGTGTTTTCAGCCACATCTTCAATCGAACAAATAGACATGGTTGACAGCGTAAACGGAATACCAAATTTTTCCGCCGCCCGCGCCGCCAAGATTTCCCCATCAGCATGCGCCATACCTGTGAAACCTGTCGGCGCAATCGCTACCGGCATTTTCACATCCTGCCCAATCATTTTGGTTTCGAGACTGCGTCCCTCCATATTAACCAATACCTTTTGGCGGAAACGGATGTCTTTGAAATCCGAAGTGTTTTCACGATAAGTAGTTTCCGTCCAAGAGCCTGAGTCAATATAGTCATAAAACATACGCGGCATTTTACGTTTGGCAACAAGGCGCAAGTCTTCGATACAGGTTATTTTGCTTAAATCACATTTCATTGTCGATTGCCTCTGTTAAGGTAAAGATGGATGGTCAAGGCCGTCTGAACATTTCAAACACCTCATTATTTTACTCCATCAAAACAACTAAATTTTAAGAATAATTTTGATAATCTATATCAGTATCAATATTAAATCAAAACATTTTAACCCTGATATTTGTAGGGTTGATAGCCTTTTTTCAGACGGCCTTAAGTCCAAATTACAGAAAAATAAAGAAAATATTTTCCGATTTAAAAATCAGCCAATGCCACCATTTAAACAAACAATCAAACCGAGCCGCCACATACTTGACTGAAACACTCAGATATTAGACAATTCCCTCCACTAATAAAAACGCCCACACAGGCAACCACACCATGAGACTGACTACCAAAGGGCGATTTGCAGTAACCGCCATGATAGATTTGGCGATGAATGCGCAAACCGGTGCTGTCAAACTCAGTGCCATCAGCGAACGACAAAGCATATCGCTCTCCTACCTCGAACAATTATTCAGCAAGCTGCGCCGTGCCGGATTGGTTGAAAGCCTACGCGGCCCCGGCGGAGGCTACATCCTTGCCGCTCCCGCCGAGCAAATCAATATTGCACAAATCATCTCCGCAGCTGAAGACCGACTGGATGCCACGCAGTGCGGCAGCAAAGCAAACTGCAACCACGGCGCCCCCTGCCTGACCCACGACCTTTGGGAAAACTTAAACAAAACCATCAATGATTACCTCAGCGGCGTTACGCTGCAAAGCATCATTGAACAAAAAAACTGCAGCGACAGCAGTCATGTCGTTACCTTTACACACATTCATTAAACCGACTTGCGGCAAAGACCGCAGGCAGATGACCAAACGAAAGAGCAAACCATGACCGTCAAAATCCCCGTATACCTCGACTACGCCGCCACCACTCCCGTTGACCGCCGCGTTGCTGAAAAAATGATTCCCTACCTGTCCGATATTTTCGGCAACCCAGCTTCCAACAGCCACAGCTTCGGCTGGGAAGCGGAAGAAGCCGTGGAAAAAGCACGCGCAGACATCGCAGCCCTGATTAACGCCGACTCCAAAGAAATCGTTTTTACCAGCGGTGCGACCGAGTCCAACAACCTCGCCATCAAAGGCGCGGCACACTTCTACAAATCCAAAGGCAACCACCTCATCACCGTAAAAACCGAGCACAAAGCCGTACTCGATACCATGCGCGAACTCGAACGCCAAGGTTACGAAGTAACTTACCTGGACGTACAAGAAAACGGTTTGGTTGATTTAGACGTACTGAAAGCCGCCATCCGCGAAGACACCATCCTCGTTTCCGTAATGTGGGTAAACAACGAAATCGGCGTGGTTCAAGATATTCCTGCCATCGGCGAAATCTGTCGCGAACGCAAAATCATTTTCCACGTTGATGCAGCACAAGCATGCGGCAAAGTGCCTGTTGACGTTGAAGCAGCCAAAGTGGATTTGCTGTCTATGTCCGGCCACAAAGTATACGGTCCTAAAGGCATCGGTGCCCTGTATGTACGCCGTAAACCACGCGTCCGCCTCGAAGCCCAAATGCACGGTGGCGGCCACGAACGCGGTTTCCGTTCCGGCACATTGCCGACCCATCAAATCGTCGGTATGGGCGAAGCCTTCCGCATCGCCAAAGAAGAATTAGCACAAGACACTGCGCACTACCTGAAACTGCGCGATATCTTCCTCAAAGGTATCGAAGGCATCGAAGAAGTCTACATCAACGGCGACCTCGAACACCGCGCTCCAAACAACCTGAACGTCAGCTTCAACTTCGTCGAAGGCGAAAGCCTGATTATGGCAGTGAAAGAACTCGCCGTATCCAGCGGCTCCGCCTGTACTTCCGCAAGCCTTGAGCCAAGCTATGTCCTGCGCGCGCTCGGCCGCAATGACGAATTAGCGCACTCTTCCCTACGCATCACCTTCGGCCGCATGACCACCGAAGAAGAAGTGCAATTCGCGGCAGAGCTGATCAAATCCAAAATCGGCAAACTGCGCGAACTGTCGCCGCTGTGGGAAATGTTTAAAGAAGGTATCGATTTGAACTCGATTGAATGGGCGGCGCATTAATCAAGAGAAAAGGTCGTCTGAAAAATCCCCAAGGCCTTTACCTTTTCAGACGACCTCATCAAGAAAAATACTAAAAATGACGATAATAAAAAATAAAATACGCCACTTACTTTCTTGTCTGATTCTATGCTCGGCCCCGCTGGTTTCAGCACAGACACAACCTGATTGGTCAACTATATTCAAATCATTTGAAAATGGCTGCCAATTCGATAAACATTTGGAAAACCTGTTGGATCCATTTAGTGATGTAAGCTATGACTGGAACGATAAAGACTCTAAATATCAAAACCTGCGTTTGAATTATCCCAATAGAGTCAAGCTGCCAAAGGCTTACCGCGATCTTGCGCACCCTCCGATGACTTTGCACCGCGCGGAATTTAGTGAAGATGGAAACCGTTTATTCTTGATCAAACCCGTTTGAAACTCAGCGGTACTTACTATGGCTTGCCTGTGGTTCATATCAGCCAGACGTTCCAATTAGAAACCGCAGGTTACAGCTACACCCGTTTATTGTTGGATGTACCTTTGGAACAGGCACGTAAGGTGTTAAAAGGAAAATACCGTCCTATTCGAAAATACAGTTTGATTTTAGAAGAATACGAAACCCTGCAAGCAAAACTAAAACCGATTAATGTTAACGGAAAACCCCTAACAATTTTAGAATGTGCCTTTATAAATGGCTGATAAAACAACTGTAATAGGCAATCAACTTAGACATTAAAAAGGATGTCTGAAACCTTAAAAAAAACCTTTTCAAACGACCTAAAAGCCACAACCTTCTAATTAAGGATACAAACCCATGGACGAACAAGAACTCGACCTCGACAATCTCGACAACCTGCTCGAAGATTTTGACGACGTTACCGTAGAAGGCGGCGTTGATTCAGAGAATGATGACGGCTGCGAAGGCGGCGCGTGCAAAATCTAAACTTCAGGCCGTCTGAATATTCGTAAACAAACCATTTACACCACTAAAAACACAAAGGAAATCACATCATGGCATACAGCGATAAAGTAATCGACCACTATGAAAACCCCCGCAACGTCGGCACTTTCGACAAAAACGACGAATCTATCGGCACCGGCATGGTCGGCGCGCCGGCCTGCGGCGACGTCATGCGCCTGCAAATCAAAGTTAACGATGAAGGTATTATCGAAGATGCAAAATTCAAAACTTACGGTTGTGGTTCTGCCATCGCTTCTTCCAGCCTGATTACCGAGTGGGTCAAAGGCAAAAGCCTTGATGATGCACTGGCAATCAAAAACAGCGAAATTGCCGAAGAGTTGGAATTGCCTCCAGTTAAAATCCACTGCTCCATCTTGGCTGAAGATGCGGTAAAAGCAGCCGTTGCCGACTATCGTAAACGTCAGGAAAACAAATAATCTTGTTTCCCAGATACTTAGTTTGCAGACATTAATGTCTAAATCGGCTTGATAGGCACCAACTGCCATATAAATGCGCCAGTACCTGCAAAATCAAAGGAAGCAAAATGCCTTTTACCGATAAAGAAATCCAATCCCTACTTGCTGTCAAAGGCATAGGTAAAACCATATTGCAGCGTTTGCAGCAAATGGGTTTGGATGATGTTGCCAAGCTGGCGGCGGCAGATTTGGACGATGTTTTGGAACTAGGGGCAAAATTGACCGGCTCGACCTGTTGGAAAAACAGTCCGCAGGCAAAAGCTGCCATTACCGCCGCGATAGAGTGGGCAAAACAGCGCTTTCAGACGGCCTGATAATCAAGATGCCGTCTGAAATAAAAAAGCAGGCAAAACAGAAAATGATTGCGAAATGAGGAAAAAAGCATGATTACCATCACAGAAAACGCAGCCAAACACATCAATAACTACCTGACCAAACGCGGCAAAGGCTTAGGCGTGCGCTTGGGAGTGAAAACCAGCGGCTGCTCGGGCATGGCATACAACCTGGAATTTGTCGATGAAGTGAACGAGGATGACCTGATTTTTGAAGAACACGGCGCGCGCGTTTATATCGACCCGAAAAGTTTGGTTTATCTGGACGGCACGCAAGTCGATTACACCAAAGAAGGTTTGCAGGAAGGTTTCAAATTTGAAAATCCGAATGTCAAAGACTCTTGCGGCTGCGGCGAGAGCTTCCACGTTTAAAATATAAAAAATGGCGGGAAAGTATCAAAACCATCCCGCCATTTTTTGGCTTCTTGCCTATTATAGCTACCCTTGCCTTTTCTTTTTCGTTCTACTTTGTGTCGGAACAAATCAGATTTGACTAAGGCTTTTAAGGCATTGTCTCGTATTTTGCCTTTATTGTGTTGCACCTTACCGGTCATATTGTTTTCCTTTCGTATAAACAGTTTCCGGATTATATCGTAAAACAATCCTCTTCTTTAGATTTTTTCCTTTAATATCATGTCTCAATACTTTAACCTCTTCCAGCTTGAGCCATCTTTCAATATTGATACCGAAGCACTCGAACAGACCTATCGAGCTTTAGCTGCCCAATTTCATCCCGATAAATTTGCTTCTGCTTCAGCTTTTGAGCAGAAACAAGCCGTTATGATGTCTTCTACAATTAATGATGCCTACCGTACATTAAAAAGTCCTATTGATCGGGCTGCTTATCTCTTGAAAAGCCAAAATATCGATGCTGATGCACCTGAACACACTTCGTTTTCACCAGAATTCCTCATGCAGCAGATGGAATGGCGGGAAACATTGATGGATGCTCAAATGGAACAAAACCATGATGCCATCCGGGCACTGGATCAAGAAATCCAAGAAGTACAAAGCAACCTATATCAAGATTTGCAACAAGCATTTGAACAACAGGATTATGAATCAGCCGCACAATGGGTGCGGCATGGGCGCTTTCTTAATAAACTTCGCAATGAGATTGCTTCAATCTTATAAAGTACATTGCTGTTACATTTACCTAAGTTTTATAGCAAATAATTTTATATGTAAAACAAAAACCGTATCAGATTTATCTGATACGGTTTTCTTATCTTAACTACCTATTAGCGTTTTTTACCGGTAACAGTAGCAACAGCCAGGTTTTCGTTACGTTTCAGAGAAACGCTTTCAACACCTTCTGGCAATTTGATATCTGACAAGTGCAGAATGTCGCCGGCAACTACGGATGCACAATCCAGTTCCAAGAAAGCAGGAATGTTTGTAGGCAAAGCAACTACTTCAACAGAAGTGTTCAACAGAGATACACGACCACCTTGCAATTTAACAGCTTGAGAGTTTTCAGCGTTAACAATGTGCAGAGGAACACGGATACGTACAACTTGGTCAGCTTTTACAGCTTGGAAGTCGATGTGTTGAACTTCACGACGGAATGGGTGCATTTGGAAGTCACGCACGATAACGTCTTTAGTTTCACCGTTCAAAGACAGTTTAATCAAAGCAGTATGGAAAGATTCTTTTTCCAATGCGTAGAATACAGTTTTGTGGTCTACAGCGATAGCAACAGGCTCTTGACCTTCACCGTACAGAATGCCAGGGATTTGGCCTTCGCGACGCAGGCGGCGGCTCGCACCAGTGCCTTGGGCTTCGCGAACAGAGGCTTGAATTTCGTAAGTCATGTTTAATACTCCAATTTAGATAAAATCGTCGTCATCGGCCGCGACCAGCTTAAGACGACATCGGGTTATGGCAGCAACATGCCGCCAGTCATCACATCTTCATTGAAAAGATATGAGACGGATTCTTCATTGCTGATACGGCGTACCGTTTCAGCCAGCAAACCGGCAATGGTAACTTGACGGATGCGTTCACATTTTTTAGCTGCTTCAGACAACGGAATCGTATCTGTTACAACTACTTGGTCAATTTCAGAAGAAGCAATTCGATTCACTGCTTCGCCGGAGAATACTGCATGGCTGGCGTATGCCAGTACACGATCTGCACCGCGCTCTTTCAGGGCAACAGCCGCTTTACACAAGGTGTTTGCCGTATCGATCATATCATCTACGATCAAGCAAGTACGGCCTTGAATATCGCCAATGATGTTCATCACTTCAGCCACATTGGCTTTAGGACGACGCTTGTCGATAATAGCCAAATCAGCATTTAAAGATTTAGCAACAGCACGTGCACGTACAACACCACCGATATCAGGGCTGACAACAGTCAGGTTCTCAATGCGCTGTTGTTTAATATCGTTCAATAAAATCGGGGTAGCGTAAATATTATCTACCGGAATATCGAAGAAACCTTGAATTTGGTCGGCATGTAAGTCAACAGTCAATACGCGGTCGATACCTGCTGAGTACAACATATTTGCTACCAATTTAGCAGAAATCGGTACACGAACAGAGCGAGGACGACGATCTTGACGCGCATAGCCAAAGTAAGGAATCGCGGCAGTAATACGACCAGCAGAAGCACGTTTGAGTGCATCAGCCATAGTCAAAATTTCCATCAGGTTGTCATTGGTAGGCGCGCAGGTAGGTTGCAAAATAAACACATCGCGACCACGCACATTTTCCAACAATTCAATGGCTACTTCGCCATCAGAGAATTTGGAAACAGTGGCTTCACCGAGTGAAATATCCAAATGTTTGACAACACGTTGCGCCAATTCCGGATTTGCATTACCGGTAAACACCATTAAACTGTCATAAGCAGCCATATCTTCACCTGATTCTAGATTTGATTTACGCGCAGAAAACATTACGCTTCCCTTCGCCCTATGTCTAAGACACTAATCACGCGATTATACGCGTAAAGACGGGTAAAAAAAAGTTTTTCAGCGTTATTTCGCTCTGAGCGTAAAAAAGCGTGTAAGAAAACTTACACGCTTTTATTTGGCTGGGGAGGAAGGATTCGAACCTTCGCATGCTGGAATCAAAATCCAGTGTCTTAACCGCTTGACGACTCCCC
>NZ_JBQCUV010000001.1:303822-469539 GCF_051962915.1 Neisseria sp. P0006.S009
TTGGCTGGGGAGGAAGGATTCGAACCTTCGCATGCTGGAATCAAAATCCAGTGTCTTAACCGCTTGACGACTCCCCAACTTACTAAATCATATGATACAGCGGATGAACATCTAATCCTTCCACACAATAAGCTTCATATGATTGAGAAACCTGTTGGTAAATTGTATGTGCTTTTTGATGAGATTTACTTGCTATAAACAAACAAGCCCCGGAACCAGTCATTAATGCATGACCATATTGGGATAACTCAATATAAGCCTTCCAAACTTCAGGATATTCCTGAAACACAACCGCCTGCATATCATTTTGAAACGGCTGTAACGATTGGAAAGTCGGCATTATGCTGGGTTTGGAATCCCGTGTCAAGCCTTCATGCGCAAAAATTTTAGCTGTTGCCACATGAACGGGGGGCTTAACGATAACATACCATTGTTTAGGGACATCTATTTCAGCCAGCTTCTCGCCTACGCCTTTGGCAAAAGCACTTCTTCCAAAAATAAAAAAAGGAACATCCGCACCAAGACTTACACCTAAATCAATCAGTTGCTGCCTGCTCAAACCGCATTGCCACCATTGGTTTAAAACCATTAAGACTGTGGCTGCATCGGAGCTGCCGCCGCCTAAACCTCCGCCGGTCGGAATCACTTTATCCAACCAGATTTCAACGCCGTTCGGTACGCTTGCATATGGTAGTAATAATTTAGCCGCCCGATAAGTCAAGTCCTGTTCGGGCTCAAGTCCTTCGACCGGCGTATGCAGAATAATTTGCCCATCGGTACGCATTTTCAGATGAACGGTATCATATAAACCGATCAAACAGAAAATACTTTCCAAATTATGATAACCGTCGCTCCTGCGGCCGGTAATCCTCAAATCCAAATTTAATTTAGCCGGCGCAGGAAAGGCTTGGATTTCCTCTGAAACAGACATGACATCCTCTATTTGCGTGCTGCGCATCGGGTTTGTCCATTCTTATCCAAAGAGTGGTTTACTGTATCGAACACCAAGCGGATATTAAACTTGGCATTCTCAAGTTGAAGCGTTTTGGGCTGTCCTGAACTATTTAAAGTACGCGATATCGTCCAGTCAAACTGCTCCAGACGGCCATCAGGCAGAATTTTGTATGGCGCATTGGCAACGCGTTTACCATCTGCCCAAATATGCAAATATTGAACCGGCAAAGCAAAGCCCAAAAGCTGTCTGCTCAATTCCTCAGCCGTTTCCGCCTGATAAACCTTACCCTTACTGTCTACTGCCAATACGCCTTCGCTGTCTTGACACAGCTGGCCTACGGTATTGCCCAACGGTGTATTCACATCAATGGTTTGAACCGCGTTCTGATAAGTCCAGTTGAAATTGGCATAAGAGCCTTTTCCTTCCACTTTGACAGCCAATCGGCCATCCGCACTAAAATCCTGCACCTGCTCTGCTGCTTGCCAACTGTTTTGCTGAGGAAAGTTTGGCTGCGCACAAGCGGCTAAAAGCAATAAGGCTGCAACCGATGATATTTGTTTTAAATTCATGGATATTCCTTCATAGGCCGTCTGAAATCAAACACTTTTCAGACGGCCTTTGAGTTTTATTTGTGTTTTTGAGTATGCGGTTTGCTGGGCGTTATACCGAATTTGGACATTGTCTCTTTTAATACTCGGAGATTGCTTCCGCGTTTCAAACCGTCATTCCAGATTTCTTTGGCCTTGTTTTGGTCGCCAAGTGTCCATAGGACTTCGCCCAAATGCGCGGCAACTTCGGCTTCAGGTTCTTTTTCATAGGCATATTGGATATACGGCAAAGCTGTTTGTGCATCGCCTTTAAGATAATAAGCCCAGCCTACACTATCATTAATGGCTGCGCTTTCCGGCTCCATTTGATAGGCCGTCTGAACCATTTTGAATGCCTCGTCCAAATCCTTGCCGCTTGACAACAAGGTATAGCCCAAAGCATTCCAACCGTGCGGATTATCCGGATACAGCTCTACCACACGGCGTAAATCGGCAATCGCCTTGCCTGGCTGATTCAGCTTCTCATAAACCATCGAACGTTGATACAGTACATTGGCAAGCAGCTCAGGAGAAGCTTGGGTTTTCAAGGATTTTTCGGTAGAACTTACCAAGCTATTTAAAGCATTCAACGATTCTTGAAGATTGGTATTTTTAGACAATACGAACAAAGCCGTATTCAACAAATCACTGGCTTCAAAATAACGTCCTCTTTGCTCGGGCATTTTTTGTGCGCGTTGCACCAAAGCCCAAGCCTCTTTATGGTTGCCCTGTTTGGCTTCGATGGAGGCGGCCAAAATGGTTTTATCAAACGTATAAGCCGTAGCCGTGACCTTGGCCAGCCATTGTTTGGCTTTGGCAAAATCCTCGGCATCATTATAAGAAATCGCGCCAATCAACGCCGCACGGCTGCGCTGCTCTTCCGTACCGGCTTTATAAGCCTTTTCCAGATAACTGTTTACCGCAGAAATATTTTCCGTCTTGCTGGCGGACAATAAGGCGGCCTGAATATACAAATCAGGGTTTGGATTTTCTTCCAACAAAGTCTGCAAACGCTTAAAAGCCTTATCATTTTGGCCATGGGCGATCAAATTGGCGATATCCAATTCCTGCCAAATCGGAGATAAGGTTTTGGTGTCTGTCTCTTTGAAAAAGCCGTCCAGAATATCAGGATGCCGTTGCGCCATCAGACGCAGGGTAACAAAAGTCGGCGGCAGAATTTCGTTGTCCAACTTGGCCAATCGCTGCAATGCCGCAATGGCGTGTTTCTTTTGACCGTCTTTTGCACTAAAAATTGCATCCGCAATCGCCGCTTCTGGAAAGTCTTTATAATTCAATGCTGTTTTATGTACTTGCTTGACCGCATCGCTGGTCAGATTCGGCTGTTGGGCTGCGGTTTGTGCCAAAAGCAGGAACACGCGCTTTTGCTCGTCTTCACTACCGCCGGCAATCACCTTGTCCAATCCGCTCAAGTTCTTATCGGCTTTGCCCAGCAGCAAATTGCGCAACCAAGTCATGCGCTTTTGTGTTTCACCAGGCTCCGGCTCGATTTCGCGCCATTTTTGGTAAATGGCCTCAGCCTGTTCAAATGCGTTTAAAGAAACCGCCATCTCCAAAGCGCGTTCGGCCACTTCGGGAGATTTAGTGCGATGCAACGTCAAAATATAAGTAAACAGTGCAGAGGCGGCATCACCCTTTTGCAGAGCCAGTTCTGAATTTAACAAAGTGAAAACCTGCGAGGTGCGGTTTTGTATACCCAACAGACGTATCCGCTCCTGCTCACGCTCTTCGGGAGAAAAACGGTCGGCACGGCTTTTCTTTTTGATAATCTTAGCCGATTCAAAAACAACCTTTGAATCGCCGGGCGCGGCAAAAGTTTGTGCAGCGAACAACATCATGACAGCCGCAGCTGCTACTTGAATACGGGATGGGGAAAACAACATAACTATCCTTTTTGAGAACCTGCCGGCATTTTCAGACGGCCTAAGCACTTGCAGAACAGATGCAAAGCTTTATTTATCATTCAGGCATAACTGTAACACACGCACCCTATTTTGTTGACACGGTAACCGTAAACCTTGTGTAATCCTCATCTGCATAAAACGATCAGTGCCAAAAATGAATACCGACCACCTTATCCACTTCCTAACTCAAGCTTCACGCTTCAGCAGCCGTATGCAAGCAGAGCGCAATCAATTATTTACCGCCCACACGGTCAAAGAAGCTGCCGTTTTGGTCGGCATTGTCTTGTATGAAGGAGCGTGGCAAATTTTACTGACCAAAAGGGCCGAGACCTTAAGGCAACACACTGGACAAATCGCCTTTGCCGGTGGCCGCAAAGATACCCAAGACGACAGCCTAACGGCAACGGCGTTAAGAGAAGCTTATGAAGAAACCGCCATTCCGATTACCGCATGGCAGACTTTTGCGCCGCTACCCTTTTATGACACGCCTTCCGGCTACCGTGTTACGCCTGTTCCGGCAATTTGCACCCAGTCCGTCAACCCAAAAGCCAATCCCGACGAAGTAGCTGAAATTTTTTATCTGCCTTTGGATTTCGCCTTAAACCTGCAAAACTACACATTCCGTCAGCTTCATCACAACAATCAAACCCTCGCCCTCCCCGCCCTGCCTTTCCGACACTACGACATCTGGGGGCTGACAGCAATCATCCTATATGGACTGGCAGAACGTTATCAGCAATATTGCCAAGCTTTTAAATAAGGCAAGGCCGTCTGAAACCAATGTTTAGACGGCCTGATTTAATCAATTTTCTTTATGCGGCTTCTTCGAAATATTCGACACCTTCTCCGAACCATTTCATCTCATTGCGCAGGGCAACCACTTCGCCAATCACCATTAAAGCTGGACGATCTGCTTCGGCAGCCAGCAAGCCCAAATCTTTCAGACGGCCTGTCCGCACGGTTTGATTCGGTAAAGTCCCATTGGAAATCACGGCAACAGGTGTAGAAGGCTGCCTGCCATAAGCCATCAGTTTTTCCGCAATCTCAGCCGCTTTAAGTGTGCCCATATAGATTACCAGCGTTTGACGGCTTAAAGCCAAAGTCTGCCAATCAGGCTGATTGCCCTCGTGTTTGCTGTGGCCGGTTACAAATAAAGCACTTTGTGCACAATCGCGATGGGTTAACGGAATACCGGCATAAGCAGTAGCTCCAAGTGCAGCAGTAATACCCGGCACAATGCGGTAAGCGATTCCAGCTTGATGCAGGGTTTGCACTTCCTCCCCACCACGTCCGAACACAAAAGGATCGCCGCCTTTCAACCTTACCACGCGCTCGCCTTTTTGAGCGTGCTCAACCAATAGACGGTTGGTTTCTTCCTGCTGGACATGGTGCGCACCGGCGCGTTTACCCACGCTGATTTTCACCGCATCTTTGCGTACCATCGCCAAAATTTCATCCGACACCAAAGCATCGTAAAACACGGTATCCGCAGCCTGAATCGCCTGCAAAGCATGTATGGTCAGCAAGCCCGGATCTCCCGGCCCTGCCCCCACCAAAACCACTTCGCCGCCAAACGGCGTTTCCCGGTTTAACTGCGTGATCAATTCACGTTCCGCCGCCTCGATATTGTTTTGAGCTGCAAAAATACTGAAACGGCTGTCGAACAACTTCTCCCAAAAATAACGGCGTTGTTCGACATTATTCAGCGCTTGCTTAACCTTTGTGCGCCATTTGCCGGCAATACGCGCCATCGTGCCCGTATGCAGCGGAATCAATGTCTCAATAATCTGCCGCCATTTACGCGCCAATACAGGCGCAGTACCGCCGCTGGATATGGCGATCTTCAACGGTCCCCTATCCACCACGGCAGGTACGATAAACGAACACAAGTCCGCCGTATCCACCGTATTACACAATTTTGCCCGTCGTTCCGCCGCTTCAAAAACACTGTGGTTAAACACGTCGTCATCCGTCGCCGCAATAACAAAATACACCTCGTCCAACATGGCTTCTTCAAACAAGCCGCCCAGCCAAACTATTTTCCCTTCAGCCGCCCATTGCTGAAACTGCGGATTCAGAGTTTCCGCAACAACGCGCACGCGCGCTCCGGCAGATAACAGGCTTTCCGCCTTGCGCTCGGCAACCTTACCCGCACCTGCCAGTAAAACAGGACGGTCTCTCAAATCGGCAAACAAAGGATAATGGCTCATGGTCGTGTTCTTGCTTTATCAATGATTGTCCGCCGATATTAAAGGCCGTCTGAAAAAATAGGAAAGAATGGTTTCTGATTTTCTTATGGTGTTTGGTTATATACCTGCCACAACAAAATAAGTTATAGCGGCAAACACAAAACAGAAGCAGAAAATTTCAAAATAAACGATTAGGAGATAGTGCAACAATATAAAAATTCATTTTTTCACAAATAAATTGCGCCTTCTTCATTTTTCAGACGGCCTTTGCCTGCGTATAATATCGTTTTGTCTACAATTTGAAATCCTAACCAATGACCGAATCCATCCGCCTGCCCGCTTCCACACTCAAGCCTTCCACCGTTGCCCTGCCCGGTTCCAAAAGCATCAGCAACCGCACGCTGCTCTTGGCGGCACTCTCCGACAACGTTTGCGAAATCCATTCTTTGCTCAAATCCGACGATACCGACCGAATGCTTGAAGCACTCGACAAACTCGGCGTGCAAATTGAATCTTTACCTGAAGGCCGTCTGAAAGTTCATGGCGCCGGCGGCCGCTTTCCCAACCAATCCGCCGATTTGTTTTTAGGCAATGCCGGTACGGCATTCCGTCCCTTGACTGCCGCACTTGCCGTTTTGGGCGGCGACTATCATCTGCATGGCGTACCGCGTATGCACGAACGCCCTATCGGCGATTTGGTCGACGCGTTGCGTATTGCCGGAGCGGACGTACAATATCTGGGGAATGAAAACTATCCGCCGCTTCAAATCGGCAAACGCCAAGACAACGGCGAGCGCATTATTCCGATTAAAGGCAATGTTTCCAGCCAATTCCTGACCGCCCTGCTGATGGCTTTGCCCTTGACCGGACAAGCATTTGAAATCCACATGGTAGGCGAGTTGATTTCCAAACCTTATATCGACATCACGCTCAAGCTGATGGCGCAGTTCGGTGTGAACATCATCAATGAAGACTACCGTGTATTTAAAATCCCGGCCGGTACCAAATATCATGCGCCCGAGCATTTATATGTAGAAGGCGATGCCTCCAGCGCGTCTTACTTCTTGGGTGCAGGCCTGATTGCAGGTACACCCATCCGCGTAACCGGTATCGGCGCACACAGCATTCAAGGCGACGTTGCCTTCGCACGCGAATTGGAGAAAATCGGTGCAGATGTCATTTGGGGAGAAAATTTTGTAGAAATTTCCCGTCCTTCGGAGCGCAAGGTTCAGGCTTTTGATTTGGATGCCAACCATATTCCAGACGCGGCCATGACTCTGGCCATCATCGCACTGACCACTAAGCAACCCTGCACCCTGCGCAATATCGGCTCATGGCGCGTCAAAGAAACCGACCGTATCGCCGCCATGGCAACCGAACTGCGCAAACTGGGCGCAGAAGTCGTCGAAGAAGCCGAAGCCATCCATATTACGCTGCCCGAAACGCTTACCCCCGATGCCGTCATCGATACTTACGACGACCACCGCATGGCCATGTGTTTCTCGCTGGTTTCGCTTTTGGGCGTCCCCGTCATCATCAACGACCCGAAATGTACACATAAAACTTTCCCCGACTATTTCCAAGTTTTTGCATCATTGACCAACTGATTGATTATTCAACATTTCAGACGGCCTGTTGCATACAAAAAACACAGGCCGTCTGAAAAATAAAAATAAAACTATACTTTTTCTTAATTTGTGCGATAATAGCTAAATAAATTCTTAGCGATTCATATTTCCTTTCGGAGAGAAAACATGTCAGACGAAAAAAGCAAAGCCTTAGCCGCAGCCCTTGCCCAAATCGAAAAAAACTTCGGCAAAGGCTCCATCATGAAAATGGACGGCAGCCAACAGGAAGAAAACCTTGATGTTATTTCCACCGGCTCCCTCGGCGTGGACTTGGCACTCGGCGTCGGCGGTCTGCCCCGCGGCCGCGTGGTTGAAATTTTCGGCCCGGAATCCTCCGGTAAAACCACACTCTGTCTCGAAGCCATTGCCCAATGCCAAAAAAATGGCGGCATCTGCGCATTCATTGATGCCGAGCATGCTTTTGACCCGATTTACGCCCGCAAACTCGGCGTAAAAGTCGAAGAACTCTATCTCTCCCAGCCTGACACCGGCGAACAGGCATTGGAAATCTGCGATACCTTGGTACGCTCCGGCGGTATCGATATGGTCGTTGTCGACTCCGTAGCCGCACTTGTGCCTAAAGCCGAGATTGAAGGCGAAATGGGCGACAGCCACGTCGGCCTGCAAGCCCGCCTGATGAGCCAAGCCCTGCGCAAACTGACCGGTCACATCAAACGCACTAATACATTGGTTGTTTTCATTAACCAAATCCGTATGAAAATCGGCGTGATGTTCGGCAGCCCTGAAACCACAACCGGCGGTAACGCACTCAAATTCTACGCCTCCGTCCGCCTCGACATCCGCCGTACCGGTCAGATTAAAAAAGGCGATGACGTCATTGGTAACGAAACCAAAGTCAAAGTCATCAAAAACAAAGTTGCGCCTCCGTTCCGTCAAGCCGAATTCGATATTCTTTACGGCGAAGGCATCAGCTGGGAAGGCGAATTGATCGACTTGGGCGTTAAACATGACATCGTTGAGAAATCCGGTGCATGGTACAGCTACAACGGTGCAAAAATCGGCCAAGGTAAAGATAATGTACGCATTTGGCTGAAAGAAAATCCTGATATTGCCAACGAAATCGATGCCAAAATCCGTGCGGCAGTCGGTATCAATGTCGATATAACCGAAGGCAAATTGGACGATACCGACGGCGAACGTCCTGAGGAATAAGCCTGTTTGAAATTAAAGGTCAAAAAAGACCAAATAAAGGCCTTCTGAAATCCGACCATTAATCGGATTTCAGACGGCCTTTTATTCAATACTGCTTAAAGCCCCAATGCTTGGGCGTGAAACTCGATATGCGAATCGATAAAGCTGGCAATAAAGAAATAATCATGCCCATAGCCCGGGCGTACTTTATATTGGATATTGAAACCTTTTTCGCGTGCTGAGCGGATGAACCCTTCCGGTTGCAGGACTTCAGGATACAAAGCATCTTCACTGCCGACATCAATCAAAACAGGCAATTTATGCGAGGCCGTTTGAAGCAGTTCTATACTGTCATAGTATTTCCATGTTTCTACGTTTTGCCCCAAATAAACTGAAAATGCCTGCCTGCCGCCTTCCGTATCGATAGGATGACATAAAGGCGCAAAAGCGGAAACCGCAGCATATCGGCCGGGATGCCTCAAAGCCAAATGCAGCGCACCATGCCCACCCATGCTGAAACCTGCAATGCTGCGCTCTTTCGTTACCGGAAAATGATGCTTGATCAAATCAGGCAATTCTTGGCTGATATAGCTTTCCATTTGATAATGCTGCGCCCAAGGTGCTTCAGTTGCGTTAATATAAAATCCGGCGCCCTGTCCAAGATAATGCTCTTCACTGTCGGCAACATGCTGACCGCGTGGCGAGGTATCCGGAAAAACCACAATAATATTCCATTGTGCCGCAAAACGTTGGATTCCGCTTTGCCGAACCAATTCAGAACCATCACTATTTAAGCCGGAAAGAAAATATAAAACAGGTGCAGGATAGCCTTTTAAGACTTGTGGCGGCAGATAGACATCAAATACCATATCCGTCCGGCAGGTTTGAGAAAAATGGCGGTACCGTTCCTGATGCCCGTTAAACATCTTTCTGCGTTCCAGCAAATGCAATTCTGAATTTTTCATTTTATTCCTTGTAGGGAAGCAACACTAAGCAGAATGTTAGCGCAAAACCTACCCATCGTGTTGTTGCCCCATCCTTTTAAGTCAACCCAATCTGCTTTAAACAAGGCTTGCCAATCATGCGAAATCATTACGCCGACAGCATTTAAAATCTATACACAATCTCTGTGGATAAATCTGTTGATAAGCTTTGGGTAATCGTAAAATTTTCTTTAGGAACAAACCAAGTCTTAAATTGACTAAAATTTAATCAAATAAAACATAATAAAATCAAGTAGTTATATTTATAAGATTTTACTATAATCATACAGTGAAAATTTATAGGTAAAACAAGGTTATGCGGCTTTGTGCATAAATTAGGGTTGACATCCCTAAAAATCACCCCGAATCGAAAGCTGCGTAAAACAACGGCCGATTTTATCAGGTGCCATTCAAAAGACACGCGGCCATACATTTTGAGTTACAATACGCACTTATTTTTAAGAAAGAAAAATACGCCATGAAAGCCTCCCAGTTCTTCATTTCTACCCTTAAAGAAGCCCCTGCCGAAGCCGCACTTGCCAGCCACAAGCTGATGATTCGTGCCGGCTTGATCAAAGCCAACGCATCCGGTCTTTACACTTGGATGCCAATGGGTCTGCGTGTATTGCGCAAAGTTGAAAATATCGTGCGTGAAGAAATGGCTCGCGCGGGTAGCGTGGAGCTGCTGATGCCGGTGGTACAACCTGCCGAACTGTGGCAGGAATCCGGTCGCTGGGAATTTTATGGTAAAGAACTGCTGCGCCTGAAAGACCGTCATGACCGCGATTTCTGTATGGGTCCGACTTGCGAAGAAGTCATTGCCGACATCGTGCGCAAAGAAGTCAACAGCTACAAACAACTGCCAAAAAACTTTTACCACATCCAAACCAAATTCCGCGATGAAGTACGTCCGCGCTTCGGTGTGATGCGCGCGCGCGAGTTCGTCATGAAAGATGCTTACTCCTTCCATGCCGACTATGCCTCGCTTCAGACGACCTATCAAGATATGTACGACGCTTATTGCCGTATCTTCACCCGTTTGGGTTTAGAATTCCGTCCTGTTGCCGCGGATACCGGCAGCATCGGCGGTACCGGCTCTCACGAATTCCAAGTATTGGCTGAAAGCGGCGAAGACGTTATTGCATATAGCGACACTTCCGATTACGCCGCCAATATCGAGCTGGCGCCGACTTTGCCGCTTAAAGGCGAACGCGCCGCTGCTCAGGCCGAGTTGACCAAAGTACATACGCCAAACGTCAAAACCATTGAGTCTTTGGTTGAATTCCTCAATATTCCGGTTGAACAAACCCTTAAATCCATCGTGGTCGAAGGCGAAAACGAAGGCGAACTTGTTCTGTTGCTGTTGCGTGGCGACCATGAATTTAACGATATTAAGGCAGAAAAACTGGCCGGCGTGAAATCACCACTGACCATGGCAAGCCCTGCCGCGATTATTGAACAGTTCGGCGCAAACGGTGGCTCTCTCGGCCCTGTCAGCTTCAACGGTAAAGTCTATGCGGATTTCGCTACCGAAAAAGGCGCAGATTGGGTTATCGGCGCGAACGAAGACGACTACCACTATACCGGCTTCAACTTCGGCCGAGATGCTGACGAGCCTGAATTTGTCGATTTGCGTAATGTCATCGAAGGCGATATCAGCCCCGACGAACAAGGCCGTCTGAAACTGGCGCGCGGTATTGAAGTCGGCCATGTCTTCCAATTGCGCGACAAATATACCCAAGCCATGAATGTCAGCTTCTTGGACAATAACGGCAAATCCCAAATCATGGAAATGGGCTGCTACGGTATCGGTATTACCCGCGTTGTGGCCGCCGCCATCGAACAAAACAACGACGAAAAAGGCATTGTTTGGACCAAAGCAATGGCGCCGTTTGAAGTCGTTATCGTGCCGATGAACTACAAAAAATCAGACGCCGTGCGCGAAGCCGCTGACAAAATCTATGCCGAGCTTTTGGCTGCCGGTGCGGATGTATTGTTGGATGACCGCGATGAACGTGCGGGCGTATTGCTGAATGACTCTGAGCTGTTGGGTATTCCTCACCGCATCGTGATCGGCGATCGCGCATTGAAAGAAGGCAATGTCGAATATGCCGAGCGCCGTGACAATCAGGCTCAAGCCGTTGCGGTATCAGAAGTTGTCGCCAAGGTTTTGGCCGCATTGAACGCTTAAGTCTTTTCAATAATGAAAAGGCCGTCTGAAACTGATTATTTCGTTTCAGACGGCCTTTTTCTGTTTTAATAAATAATGTTTTTTCCGTAGCTCTCTAATATTTCTTTGATTTTCAAAATGGTTTCTTTAGGCGGCGGATGTACCCCTTTTAACTTGTATTCATCGCCGCACAAAGCCCATTTATGTGCGCCCAATTCGTGATACGGCAAAAGCTCGACCATTTCGACATTATCCATATCACCGATAAACTCGCCCAATAAATGCGCTGAACGCTCATCATCGGTATAGCCTGGAACAACCACATAACGAATCCGCGTCGGCTGATTGCGTTCGGCAAGATAGCGCGCGAATTTCAGCGTTTTGGTATTAGGGATACCGACAAGCACTTTATGAATTTCAGGATCGATTTGTTTTAAGTCGAGCATGACCAAATTGGTATGATCGAGCAAATCATCCAAAATCGAATCATAGTGCAAAGCATAGCCATTGCTGTCGAGACAGGTATGAATATCGTGTTCCCGACAGGCCGTAAACCAATCGCGTACAAACTCATATTGCAATAACGGCTCGCCGCCTGTTGCCGTTACGCCTCCGCCTGTCGCACGCAGATAATGACGATAGGTCATGACCTGCTTCATCACAGTTGCCACGTCTAATTCCTGCGCCTGCTCGGTATGGAGATCCCATGTGTCGCGATTATGGCAATAAAGACAACGCATCAGGCAACCTTGCAAAAAGAGCACGTAGCGCAAACCCGGACCATCGACAGCGCCGCAAGATTCAATCGAATGAATAATGCCTTTGCCGTTATAGTGACGGTGGCCAAGGTTTTTCAGTTCCGGCTCGGGAGTGATGGCAAAAGTCGTGGACATAATGTTCGGCTCAAAAATAATTTTGCTGATGTGAATTGTACGATAATAAAGGCCGTCTGAACATTTCAGACGGCCTTGGAGCTTTGTTTCAAAACAAACCAAATGCAAATTTAACTTCTGGTTTGTTTCGCCACCCGGATTACATGGTTTCTGTGAACGTACGGGTAATCACGTCAAGCTGTTGTTCGCGGGTCAACGAGTTGAAGCGAACCGCATAACCGGACACACGAATGGTCAACTGCGGATATTTCTCCGGATTGTGCATCGCATCTTCCAAAGTCTCGCGATTCAAAACGTTGACGTTCAAGTGTTGACCACCTTCCAAAATACCGTCTTCATGGTGAAAATAACCGTCCATCAAACCGGCAAGGTTGCGTTCGCGAGAATGCTCGTCTTTACCCAACGCGCCAGGAATAATGGAGAAGGTATAAGAAATACCGTCTTTTGCAAACTCAAATGGCAGTTTGGCTACGGAAGTCAATGAAGCGACTGCACCGTTGACGTCACGGCCGTGCATCGGATTTGCACCCGGACCAAACGGAGCGCCTGCACGGCGGCCGTCTGGAGTATTACCGGTTTTCTTACCGTAAACAACGTTGGAGGTAATAGTCAGTACGGACTGAGTCGGAGTGGCGTTGCGGTAAGTTTTGTGGGTTGCCACTTTTTTCATGAAGCGTTCAACCAAATCGCAGGCGATATCGTCAACGCGGTCGTCGTTGTTACCAAATTGTGGGTATTCGCCTTCGATTTCGAAGTCAACGGCAATGCCATTTTCATCACGAATCGGTTTTACTTTGGCGTATTTAATGGCAGACAAAGAGTCGGCAGCCACAGACAGACCGGCGATACCACATGCCATCGTACGGATCACATCACGGTCATGCAATGCCATCAATGCAGCTTCGTAGCTGTATTTGTCGTGCATGTAGTGAATGATGTTCAGCGCGGTAACGTATTGGGTTGCCAACCAATCCATGAATTTGTCCATGCGCTCAAAGACAGTGTCGTAGTCCAAAACTTCGTCCATAATCGGCTCGGTTTTCGGACCAACTTGCTCTTTAGATTTCTCGTCCACGCCGCCGTTGATTGCGTACAGCAGAGTTTTAGCCAAGTTAGCACGTGCGCCGAAGAACTGCATTTGTTTGCCGACCACCATCGGGCTGACGCAGCAGGCAATGGCGTAGTCGTCGCTATTGAAGTCAGGGCGCATCAAATCGTCGTTTTCGTATTGGATGGACGAAGTATCGATGGATACTTTGGCGCAGAATTCTTTAAAGCCTTGCGGCAGTTGTTCTGACCACAATACAGTGATGTTTGGCTCAGGAGACGGGCCCATGTTGTACAGGGTATGCAGCACGCGGAAGTTGGTGCGTGTTACCAAGGTACGGCCGTCCAAACCCATACCGCCGATAGATTCGGTTGCCCAAATCGGGTCGCCGGAGAAGAGTTGGTCGTATTCCGGCGTACGCAGGAAACGGACCATACGCAGTTTCATCACCAAGTGGTCAATGAATTCTTGCGCTTGGGTTTCGGTAATCACACCGTTTTTCAGGTCGCGTTCGATGTAAATATCCAAGAATGAAGATACACGGCCGAAGGACATCGCTGCGCCGTTTTGAGATTTAACGGCAGCGAGGTAGGCAAAGTAAGTCCATTGGATGGCTTCTTGTGCATTTTTTGCAGGGCCGGAAATGTCGTAGCCGTAAGAAGCCGCCATTTCTTTCATTTGACCCAAGGCTTTGTATTGTTCGTTGATTTCTTCACGACGGCGGATCACTTCTTCCAAGTCCACACCGTTTTCCAAATCGGCTTGCAGTGAGTTGAACTGGTTGAGTTTGTCTTTCATCAAGAAGTCGATACCGTACAATGCAACACGACGGTAGTCGCCGATAATACGGCCGCGGCCATAAGCATCCGGCAGGCCGGTAATCACACCTGATTTACGGCAGCGGCGGATGTCGGGCGTATAAACGTCAAATACGCCTTGGTTGTGGGTTTTGCGATATTTGGTGAAAATTTCGCTGACTTCAGGATTCAATTCAACGTTGTACACTTTGCACGCATCTTGTACCATTTTCAAACCGCCAAACGGCATGATAGAGCGTTTCAAAGGCTCGTCTGTTTGCAGGCCGACGATGGTTTCCAAATCTTTGTCGATATAGCCTGGAGCATGGCTGGTAATACCGGATACGATTTGCGCGTCGATTTTATACGGCTCATGCGTACGGTTTTCAACCTTGATGCCTTCCATCACTTCCGCCCACAGTTTGGTTGTGGCTTCGGTTGCTGGTGCCAAGAAAGAGGCATCGCCTTCATATGGCATGTAGTTTTTTTGAATAAAATCGCGGACATCTACGTTGGTTTCCCAGTTGCCACCGACAAAACCTTCCCAAGCGGCTGGACGTTGCTGAACATCATTTGACATATCAAGCTCCTAATTTTATTGAAAATATAGACTGTAAATTTTCTGAAAGGATAACATCAATACCCATTTATTTACAGGGGTTTTTATGAAATAAAATTACAGATTTGGTTTTTCTTGATTTACGTCAATGAGAATAATTGTTACTTAGCACTACATCTCACTTTCCAAACATTCGTACTTAAAAACAGCGTAAAATACAAAATTCAGCCCTGAAGACAGGTGTTCTTCAGGGCTGAATTTTTATTGCATTTTATATAAAAGGCCGTCTGAAAATTCAGACGGCCTTTTATTCACTTCATCAATTAAGCAAACGGATGGTGCAGAACGATGGTTTCTTCACGATCAGGACCGGTTGAAACAATAGCCACAGGCGCACCGCAAACTTCTTCAATACGTTTCAGATAAGCTTTAGCGTTTTCAGGCAGCTTGTCGTACTCTTTCACACCGAAAGTCGACTCGCTCCAACCCGGCATGGTTTCATAAATCGGTTTGCAGGTTTCTACCGCATCGGAGCCGCAAGGCAGAATGTCAGTTTTGCTGCCATCAGGCAATTCATAACCTACACAGATATTGATGTTTTTAATACCATCCATCACGTCCAGCTTGGTAATGCACATGCCAGAAATGCCGTTAACTTGAATAGAGCGTTTCAGAGCAGCTGCGTCAAACCAGCCACAACGACGCGCACGACCGGTTACAGAACCGAACTCATGGCCGCGCTCTGCCAAACCTGCGCCCACTTCGTCAAACAATTCAGTCGGAAATGGACCGGAACCCACACGGGTGGTATAGGCTTTAACGATACCCAAAACGTAATCCAGCATTTGCGGACCTACGCCTGCACCGGCAGAAGCGGCACCAGCCAAGCAGTTGGAGGAAGTTACAAACGGATAAGTACCGTAGTCGATATCCAGCAACGTACCTTGCGCGCCTTCAAACAACAGGCTTTCGCCTTTGCGGTTTTTCTCGTTCAAAACACGGGAAACATCGGTAATCATCGGCGTAATGCGCGGTGCAACTTTTTCAATGACCGCCATCACGTCTTCAACTTTTACAGGATCGGCATTGTGCAGGTGTTGCAACTGGACATTGTAATAAGCCAAAACAGCTTCCAGTTTTTCAACCAGTTTTTCAGGGTGCAACAAGTCCACCACGCGAATCGCGCGACGGGCAACTTTATCTTCATAGGCTGGGCCGATGCCGCGACCGGTTGTACCAATTTTGCTTTTACCGCGGGAAGCTTCGCGTGCTTGGTCAAGCGCAATGTGGTAAGGCAGAATCAATGGGCAGGTTGGCGCAATTTTCAGACGGCCTTCGACGTTTTTCACACCGGCAGCGTTCAATTCATCGATTTCGCCCAACAATGCTTCAGGAGAAACGACAACACCTGAGCCGATAAAGCAGTCCAAAGTCTCATGCAAAATGCCGCTTGGAATCAGGCGCAAAATGGTTTTTTTGCCACCGACAACCAAAGTATGGCCGGCATTGTGGCCGCCTTGGAAACGTACAACACCGCTGGTTTCTTCCGCCAGCCAGTCAACAATCTTACCTTTGCCTTCATCACCCCATTGGGCACCGATTACGACAACATTTTTAGCCATAGCCATCTAACCTTATTTCAGATACAAAATTTCAAAATAAAACTTAATCGTTCAAAGCGATTACTTTCCAAACGCCGTCTACCTGTTTCAGACGGCCTGTAACCTCTTCCGAACCGTTATAGCCGATACCGTAATCGATAACGACACATTGTCCCTGTTCGCGCAAAGCATCTACCGCTTCATGAGCCGCAGGCATGTCTTTTACATCGACAGCCACCACGGATTCCCGTCCGATAGCAGGAAGGCGGCCGATAAAGCTGCGCAAATCAAAACTGAATCCGGCCGCAGGACGCGCGCGTCCGAAGTATCCGCCCAATCCATCATAACGGCCGCCGCGTGCCACGGCATCATGACGGTTTGAACCATAAGCCGCGTAAAGCAAACCGGTGTGGTAATTGTCAACGCGCAGTTCCGACAAATCGATATGCACTTTTTGATTTGGAAACGCATCGCATACCGCCTGCAATTCATCCAAGGCCGCACTGACTGCGGACAATTCCGGTAATTTTTCTCTAGCCACAGTCAGCACTTCATGACCACCGTACAGTCGGGGCAACAATGAAAACGCTTTTGCCCACATGCCATCAAGTTTCCACTCTTTGACCAACTGGCTGACAGCCTCAGCATCCTTGTCCTGCATCGATGACAGCAGGGTTGCCGATTGCTGCTCATCCAAATGCGCGGCATTTGCTAAAGCACGGAATACGCCGATATGGCCTAATGAAAGCAAAACTTCGCCCATATCGGCAATCTTCATGCTTTTCAGCATCAAATCAATCAATTCGATATCCGCTTCAATGCCTTCCAAGCCGTACATTTCCGCACCCGCCTGCAAAGGCTCGCGCATATTGAGCAATCCATCAGGACGCGCATGAAGCACCGAACCGGCATAGCATAAACGGTTGATGCCTTGGTTGGCAGAAAGCAAGTGGGCATCAATACGCGCCACCTGCGGCGTAATATCCGCACGGATACCGAGCTGACGGCCGCTAAGCTGATCAACGACCAAAATGGTTTTCAAAGACAAACCGGCATCGATATGCGTCAATAAGGAATGGCTGTATTCCATCAATGGCGGTTGCACCAATTCATAACCATGCACGCGAAACAAAGCCAACAGCTGCTCACGGGCGCTTTCCAGTTGTCGGGCATTGGTCGGTAACACGTCGGCAACGTGTTCAGGAAGCTGCCAAGACTTCATGAGAATCTACCTCTGTTTTTTTGTAAACATAAAGGGCTGCTTAAATTTAAAACCAAATCAGCCTGACGACTGAAATTTTTCTGAATGCATCAATGGCAAATCCGATGCGGCTTCAACAAAACTGATTTTAAATTTAAACAGCCCCTGAGTAACGGCTTCAAACCGTCGAGTTATTAAAATCAGACTTTACCATATTAAAACGAATTTTGCACCCTGTTTACAGAGAGCGTAAAAAAACATTAAAAACAAAGGCCGTCTGAAAACCAAATGCATAGCTGCATCATTTTCAGACGGCCTTAATTCATGCCTGAACAACCCGACGCTTAGCGCCAGTAACGCCACCAAGGCATATCGTCAGATCGCCATTCGTGTTGCAAGAACGGACTTTGCGGGAAGTTGGTTTCCAAAACACGGCGTGTATCAGCAGCCAGTTGCGGCTTGTCCAGTTTTTTATACGCCAATTCCATCATCGCCAAAGCTTCTTCGACGTAACGGGTATTTTGGTAACGGCTGACGATTTTTTGTGCACGGTTAGCCGCTGCGACATAAGCACCGCGTTTCATGTAATAACGCGCCACAGATATCTCGTTACCACCCAAAGCGTCCACCAGCTTGGCCATACGCTCGGTTGCATCGGCAGCGTATTTGCTGTTTGGATAACGTTGAACCAACTCGGCAAACGCCTGATAAGCATCACGGTTGGCTTTCGGGTCGCGGTCGGACCAGTCTTGGGAAGCCAGCTTGTTCAAGAAAGACTGGTCTTCGTTAAACAGGACCAAACCTTTCAAGTACAGCGCGTAGTCCATATTCGGATGTTGCGGATGATGGCGTTGGAAGCGCGCAATGGCAGCCAAGGCTTTTTCCGGCTCATCGTCTTTATAATAGGCATACGCCGTATCCAACTGGGACTGCTGGGCATAGCGGCCGTTTGGAAAACGGGATTCTAAAATTTCGTATAACTTGACAGCTCGCGTATAATTGTTGCTGTTCAATTCGTCTTGCGCTTCGGCATAAAGCTTTTCCACACTCCAATCTTGAGTAATTTGGGCGTCTTTATCGATTGTGCCTTTATTTGCGCAGGCACTCAGTGCCAAACCTAAAGAAACTACTAAAAGAATTTTTTTCATGCAGAATACTTCCTTTGATAACGAAGCCGATTATAGCGATGATTTAGACTTTCCGTCATCCCCTGAAACAGAAAGTTGTGTTAATTTGACCGTTCCGCTCGAAATGGCGGGCGGAAGGCTGGATGCCGTATTGGCCAAACTCATGCCCGACTACTCTCGTAGCCGCTTGAGTTCGTGGATTAAAGAGGGTGCAGTCATTGTAAACGATAAGCCTGCGCAACCCAAAGATAAAATGATAGGCGGTGAATTGATTGCCGTTACGGTACGTCCGAGCGAAGAAAACCTCGCGTTCACACCCGAGCCTATGGATTTGGACATTATTTATGAAGACGATACCGTCATCGTCATCAACAAACCGGCTGGGTTGGTCGTCCATCCTGCCGCAGGCAACTGGAGCGGCACCCTGCTCAACGGCCTATTGGCGCACTGTACGGAATTAAGCCAAGTGCCGCGTGCGGGCATCGTACACCGTTTGGACAAAGAAACCAGCGGCCTGATGGTGGTCGCCAAGACCCTGCCGGCGCAAAACTCACTGGTTCAACAGCTTCAAGAGCGCACAGTCAAACGCATTTACCGCGCAGTCGCCAACGGCATTGTTCCTTTCGACGGCAAAATCGAAACCCAAATCGGCCGCGATCCGCACAACCGCCTGAAAATGGCAGTCGTCAAATTCGGCGGCAAACCTGCCATTACCCACGTCAAAGTGTTGGAACGTTACCTGGCGCACAGCTACATCGAATGCTCGCTCGAAACCGGCCGCACGCACCAAATCCGCGTTCATATGCGCGAAGCCAACCATCCGCTGGCCGCCGATCCTGTTTACGGCAACCTGCGCCATCCATGCAGCGATGCGGTTAAAGAAGCCATCAAAGCCCTCGGCGCGCGCCAAGCCCTGCATGCCTACCGCTTGAGCTTTGTACACCCAAAAACCGGCGAAACCGTTTCCTTTGAAGCGCCTATGCCTGACGATATGTACCACCTGCTCTCCGTCCTGCGTCTGGAAGCCGGTTTGGATTCGTCCCTAAGCAACGAGGAAGAATGGCAAGAGAAATTCGGCATGGACGATGATGATGATTGGAATGAAGACGACTACGATGTCGAAGTCGTTTATGTAAGGGATTAAACCCATAGTTTCAGACGGCCTAAAATATTATTTGAGGCCGTCTGAAATCAATCCGTTCCAATATTTCAGCGATTTAAAGATTATGAAAACCATCACAGATACCCTAAACCTCGCCCCGCAAGGCAAGAACTTTTTGACTGCCGACTGGCCTGCCCCTGCCAATGTTAAAACGCTTATTACCACGCGCAACGGCGGTGTCAGCGAAGGTGTGTACCGTAGCCTGAATGTCGGTTCGCACGTCGGCGACAATCTGGAAGCCGTGCTCCGCAACCGCGAAATCGTACAGGAACAAGTCGGCCTGCCCGTTGCCTACCTCAATCAAATCCACAGCACCATTGTTGTGAACGCAGCTGAAGCGTTAGGCAATACGCCCGACGCCGATGCCTCGGTTGATACGACGGGTACGGTCGCCTGCGCTTCAATGACTGCCGATTGCCTGCCTGTCTTGTTTTGCGACAAAGTAGGGACCGTTGTTGCGGCAGCTCATGCAGGTTGGCGCGGTTTGGCTGGCGGCGTTTTGCAAAACACCATTGCGGCAATGAATGTCGAGCCGCTGGAAATCATGGCCTATCTCGCGCCTGCCATCGGCCCTGATGCGTTTGAGGTGGGACAAGATGTATTTGATGCGTTTTGCACACCTATGCCGGAAGCTGTCGATGCGTTTGAAGACATCGGCGGCGGCAAATACCTTGCCGACATTTACGCTTTGGCGCGCATAATTCTGCACCGCGAAGGCGTGAACATGATTTATGGCGGTACCCATTGCACCGTCTTGGAACGCGATACTTTCTTCTCCTACCGCCGCGACGGGCAAACCGGCCGCATGGTCAGCCTGATTTGGTTGGAAAAATAAGATTTTCGCCATCAAAGACAAGGCCGTCTGAAATACTTTCCGTTTACAGTTTCAGACGGCCTAAACATTATTCGTTATAATCCGACGATACCGTAACCGGTTTCAACGAAGGAATATCCAATGAAAAAAATCCTATTGCCTGCACTCGCCCTCTTGCTTGCCTCTTGCGGTTTCCACCTGAAAGGCACTGGTGTGACTTCTCAGCCGCTGCCTTATCAGAACTGGCATGTAGAAGGCGGAGCCGTCATGCAAAAAGCGCTGGAAAATGCCTTACGCCGTGCCGACGGCCATCCGGTTAGCGAAGCCGAATCACAAATCACCCTGCGCGTTGTCGACTTTCAAAAACGCCGTGACATCTACACCATCACCCGCGCCGCCGCAATCAATGAATACCTGCTAGCCATGACTGTCAAAGCCCAAGCCTTCCGCAACGGCGAGCCGGTTGGCGAACCGATGGAAGTCAAGGTGCACCGCACCATGGACTACGCCGACAGCGAAGTCTTGGGCAAACAGGAAGAGGAAGAAACCATTTGGTCTGAAATGCGCATCGACGCCGCAGATCAAATCGTCCGCCGCCTGACTTTCCTAAAGGCGCAATAATGGCTGCCGCGCCCATTGAGAGCCTGCGCCCCGATACGCCGCTTAAACCGTTGTACATCATCCACGGCGAAGAGGATTTGTTGCGCATCGAGGCTTTGGATACGCTGCGCGCAGCCGCAAAAAAACAAGGTTATCTCAACCGCGAAGTCTATACCGCCGAAAACAATTTTGATTGGAACGAGCTGTTGCAGAGCGCCGGCAGCGCAGGTTTGTTTGCCGATTTGAAACTGCTGGAAATCCACATTCCCAACGGCAAACCCGGCAAAAACGGAGGCGATGCCCTGCAAGCCTTCGCCGAACGCCTGCCCGAAGATACAGTTACGCTCATCCTCCTGCCCAAGCTTGAAAAAGCGCAAATCCAGTCCAAATGGTTTTCCGCATTGGCCGGCAAAGGCATCGTCTTAGAAGCCAAAGCCGTTGCGCCACATGCTTTGCCGCAATGGATACAGGGCCGTCTGAAACAGCAGGGTTTGGACATCGAACCTGAAGCACTCGCCCTGTTTGCCGAGCGCGTCGAAGGCAATCTTTTGGCCGCCCGTCAGGAAATCGAAAAACTCACCCTGCTCCACCCAAAAGGCCATTTGATCAATATTGCCGACGCAGAAGCCGCGGTTGCCACCGTCGCCCGCTTCGACGTATTCCAACTGGCCGGCGCATGGATGAAAGGCGATGCCCTGCGCGTTTCCCGTTTGCTGGACGGTTTGGAAGAAGAAGGCGAAGAGCCGGTTTTGCTATTGTGGGCAGTTGCCGAAGACATCCGCACCCTAATCCGCCTCACTGCCGCACTCAAGCAGGGACAAAACATCCAAAGCCTGCGCAACAGCCTGCGCTTATGGGGCGACAAGCAGACCCTCGCACCGATGGCTGCCAAACGCATTTCCATCAACCGCCTGCTCGACGCGCTCAAAACCTGCGCCAAAATCGACCGCATCATCAAAGGCGCGGAAGAAGGCGATGCATGGACCGAGTTCAAACAGCTCGTTACCTCGTTGGCCGCTTGAAACCGTTGCCGCGCGTCAAGAAACTTGCACGCAATACGCCCCAAAAACAGAAAATACTGTAAAATAGCGTAAACTCAAATTCAGGCCGTCTGAACCTCGCATTTCAGACGGCCTCTTCCAGCAAAAAATAAGGAAACACCAACCGTATGGATAATAAAACCAAACTTCGCCTCGGCGGCCTGGCCCTGCTGACCACTGCCGTATTAAGCCTCATCATCGTTCTGATCGTCGATTCATGGCCGCTGGCCATCCTGTTGGCGGTCATCATCGTAGCCGCTGCTGCAGGCGGTTTCGTTTGGACTTCACGCCGTCAGCAACGCCAATTCCTCGAGCGCCTGAAAAAATTCGACATCGATCCGGAAAAAGGCCGTATCAACGAAGCCAACCTGCGCCGCATGTACCACAGTGGCGGCCAACATCAAAAAGACGCGATTACCTTGGTTTGCCTGTCGCAAAAATGTTCCGTTGACGAAGCGCACGCCATCTTTAAAAAACGTCCGACCCGTCAGGAAATGAACCAAATGGCTGCCCAACAGGCACGCGGTCAAAAACGTCCACATCGCTAATCCCGACAGTAACAGGCCGTCTGAACATCCTATCCCGTTTCAGACGGCCTGTTTTTATTGCCATCAAACCCATTTCCGTTTCCATCGCATTATGACCCGCCTTCCCACCGCCCCACTCAAACGCCGCCTCGCCGCACTGGTTTACGAACTTCTGCTGACCGGCGCAGTGACCAGCATTGCCGCCCTTGCAGCCGGTATTGTCGCCATCTTTCTCAATCCCGTTTCCACGCGCCTGTCCATGCTGACAACCTGCCTGATTCTGTTCTACGCATGGTGGCTCTACTTCCGCGCCAACTGGCACAAAAAAGGCCAAACCCTCGCCATGCAGACATGGAAAATCGGTTTGGCCGATAAAAACGATACCCAGCCATCCCTGCCGCAACTGCGCCTGCGCTTTATTTGGGCCAGCGTTTTTATTGTCTTCATCCCCCTGCTTGCCTACGCCGGATTGCGCCATCTGCTCAATATCCCGCCTAAAGGCGCATTCGGCGCCGCGCTCATTTGGCTCATCCTGCCATGGGGCTTCGCCTTGTTCCATCCCGACCGCCAGTTCCTCTACGACCTCTTGGCCGGAACAAGGCTGGTGGATTTAAATCAGAAGAAAACAAACGAATAAAATACAAAAGCGGCTCAATCCGTAAATAAAATAAAGGCCGTCTGAAACTCAAGATAAGTTTCAGACGGCCTTTAATCATAACATCAAGCAATGATTATTCTTGCCAACGTTTGAACACCAGCGAAGTATTGACGCCGCCAAAGGCAAAGTTATTGCTGACCACATAATCGGTTTGAATCTCACGTCCGCCTGTTTGAATGTAATCCACCTTGCCGCAACGCGGATCGATGTTTTCCAAATTGACAGTCGGCGCAAACCAGCCGTTGTTCATCATTTCGATGGTGAACCAGGCTTCCAATGCGCCGCACGCGCCGAGTGTATGGCCGAGGTAGCTTTTTTGCGAACTCATGGGGATGAATCCGAACACGGCCTCGGTCGCCAATGTTTCGGCAATATCGCCCTTTTCGGTCGCCGTACCGTGACCGCTGACATAGCCGACTTTGTCGGGCGTAATGCCTGCGTCTTGCAGCGCGAGCTCCATACATTTTTGCATGGTTTCTTTTTGCGGCTGGGTAACGTGGCTACCGTCGCTGTTGGCACCGTAGCCGACAAGTTCGGCATAGATTTTCGCACCGCGCGCACGGGCGTGTTCCAATTCTTCCAATACGAAAATGCCTGCGCCTTCGCCGATGACCAAACCATCTCGGCCGTTGTCGTAAGGGCGCGGCGTCAGCTCAGGTTCGCCGTTGCGGCGGCTGGCGGCATAAAGTGAATCGAATACATACACTTCGGACGGACAAAACTCTTCGCCGCCACCGGCCAGCATCATATCAATCATGCCGTATTTGATGGCTTCGTAGGCATAACCAATGCCTTGGCTGCCGGAAGAACACGCGCTCGATGTCGGGATGATACGCCCTTTCAAGCCGAAGAAAATGCCGATATTGGCGGCAGTCGTATGCGGCATCATGCGCACATAAGTATTGGCGTTGAAATTGCGCGATGTGCCTGTTATCAAAAGTTCGCCCATATCGCCGATGTCTTTGGTGCTGCCGACAGACGAACCGCACGCTACGCCCATACGGCCGTCTGTAATGCTTTCGTCACCCAGCAAGCCTGCATCCGTCAAGGCTTGTTCCGCCGCATCGACACACAAATGCGATACGCGCCCCATGCTTCTGAGCTGCTTGCGCGTCCAGTGTTCGGGAGGAGAATAGCCTTCAATCGGCGCACCCAGTTGCGCTTCCAATTCAGGAAAGCGTCCGCTCCAGTCCATGTATTTGACCGCATTTTTTTCGGCTTTAAAGGCCGTCTGAATACTTTGCCAATCACGGCCGAAGGCGGTAATACCGCCAATACCTGTTACAACGACTCTTCTGGTATTCAACACAAACCTCCGTTCACAGCAATCACTTGGCGCGTAATGTACGCCGCTTTTTCATCCATCAAAAAGCGCACCGCATGCGCCACTTCTTCCGGCAATCCCATACGCGCGGCAGGGACGGCCTTTAAGATTTCTTCGACAGGCACGTTCTCATCGATAATATCGGTATCAATAAGGCCCGGCGCCACGCAATTGACGGTAATTTTTCGTTTTGCCAACTCAACCGCCAAGGCTTTTGCCGCGCCGATCAAGCCCGCTTTGGACGCGCTGTAATTGACCTGACCGCGGTTGCCCGTCAAACCGGATACCGACGCCATGCACACAATACGTCCGGCTTTGCGGCGGCGGATCATCGGCATGGTCAAAGGGTGCAACACATTATAAAAACCGTCCAAATTGGTGCGAAGCACCAAATCCCAATCATCATCTGTAAACGCAGGAAACGCATTGTCGCGCGTCAGTCCGGCATTCAGCACCACGCCGTAATACGCGCCGTTTGCCTCAATGTCGGCAGTCAGAATTTCACGGCAGGCTTCGCGTTCGGACACATCAAACTGCAACACGCGCGCATTTCTACCCAATGCACGGATTTCTTCCGCGACAGCTTCCGCTTCATCGCGGCGGCTACGGCAATGGACGACGATATCAAAGCCGTCCTGCGCCAAACCAAGCGCAACAGCTTTGCCGATACCGCGATTAGACCCTGTAATTAAAATAGTTTCACTCATACGTTTTCTCACTATATCGACAGGCCGTCTGAATCTTTGTCTTTTCAGACGGCCTTGTAAACAGTTTAAATGACTTGACCGTCTTTAGGACTGTACACATTTAAAGAGGCTTTTGCCAGCAAACCGTCCGGCGGCAACAGAGGCTTCACATCTTCCGGCGCGTCCGTCCAGCGCAACTCACAATCAAATACACCCATGCCGCCCAAATCCTGAATGGACACATGCGCCCTGACTTCCAGCTCAGTACCGACAGGCACGGAATCGGCAAACAAATCCAGCTTGCGCGTTCCCAATAAAAAACCCAAGCGTACAGGCTCTCCAGCCTTTAAAGCCTCAATGCCTGCAAACGCGCCTATGCCCTGCGCCATCAGTTCCATATAAGCCATAGACGGCAACACGCCGTCCTGCAACAAAATATGCTTGTTGCCAACCGGCGCACGGCAAACCGTATAGTCATCGCCAAATTCTTTCACACAGTCGATAAGCACCATATGTCCGCTGTGCGGAAGCAGCGGAGCCACATCATAAATCGGGGCACTCGGTATTGAAGGCATAAAATGTCATCCGGGAATAAATTACGTTACAATATGCATTATAACAGAGCCTAGCTTTTACTAACCCATTTCATTACAATGTATGAAAATGTAAAACATTGAAAGACATCATGCCTCAAAACGTTTGCCGTTTCAGCTTCAATATCGCCGCATGGCAGGCCTCCTCCAGCAAAATCAGTACGCCGGAGCAATGGCAAGACTGGGCGCAGGGGAAACTCGATACCGCCTCACTGCCGGAGTGCAAACCCGCGCTCTCCTTTTTGCCGCCTATGCAACGCCGCCGCTTGGGAAAAGCAGCACGCTTGGTTTGCGATGCCGCATGGAATCTGGCCGACCAATATCCCGAAAGCGTCCCGGTGTACGTTTCGCACGACGGCGAAAGCAACCGCAGCTTTGAATTGTGGCAAGAGCTTTTGAACACGCATACCGTGTCGCCGACCTCATTCGGCCTGTCCGTTCACAACGCAACGATTGGGCAATGGTCGATGTTGCGCAAAGACATGAGTGAGCATACCGCGTTGGCCGTTGCCGCCGATTCCTTTGAAACCGCGCTGACCGAGGCATTTGCGCTTTTGCAAGACGGCGCGCCATCTGTTTTAGTGATTGTCGCCGATGATCCGTTGTCCGAAGACTATCCCGTCCTGGCTACACGTGCGCCGTTTGCCTATGCATTGGCACTGGTAATCACAAAGGGCGAAGACTATACCTTAAGCTTGGAAACCACATCCGCAAGGCCGTCTGAAAACCCTAACGATACAACAGTCGAGCCCTATTGGAGCAGCTTGGAGTGGGTACGCTTCCTGCTTTCAGACGGCCGACAACACACGCAACACTATATCGGCAGAAACTGGCACTGGCAGAAAAACGCATGAAGACTTTAGACTATTTCCGTCGCTTTTTTGCCACACTCTTCGGCTTCATCCTCTTCGGCGTTGCAGGCGTATTGTTCAAAATCGCACTTTTGCCCTATACGCTCAAATCAACCAAAGGCGACATCAAGCGCCAACTTGAAGCAAGGCGCATGATAGGCAAAGTTTGGCGTTTCTTTGTCGGCTACCTGCAATGGTCGGGCGTATTGAGCGTCCGTTTCAACGGCTTGGAAAAACTCGGCAGACCCGGTCAGCTCATTCTTGCCAACCATCCCTCGCTTTTGGATGTTGTTTTACTGATCAGCCACTTCCCCGACCCGAACGTGTTGGTCAAAAAAGACCTGTTGCACAACCCCAGCATGAAAAGCCAAATTATCGCTTCAGGCTACATCCCCAACGACGAAAGCATGGAAATGTTGGAAGAAATCGACGCCGTGTTCAAAAGCGGGCAAAGTATGCTGATTTTCCCCGAAGGCACGCGCACAGGTTGGGACGGACAGGTTAAAATGCACCGCGGCGCCGTATCGCTCGGTTTGCGCAGCGCATCGGTCATCACGCCCGTGTGCATCAAGATGACGCCGCCCAATTTCAAAAAGGGGCAACCGTGGTACAAAATCCCACCGCAAAAAATTCATTATGAAATTACCGTCGGCGACGACATCCTGCCGGAAGAATGGCTGGCAGAAAAACCCCTGCCCATCGCCGCAAGGCGTTTAAACGAATACCTGCAAGACTATTTTACAAGGAAAACCACATGAGCAATTTAGAAAACCAAATCAAACAATTAATCATCGACAGCTTAGGTCTGGAAGACATTACCGTTGCCGACATCGGCAGCGAAGATCCGCTTTTCGGCGACGACGGCCTGGGTCTGGATTCGGTTGATGCATTGGAACTTGGTTTGGCCGTACAAAAAACCTTCGGCTTCCAGCTCGACGGTGAAAACGACAACCTGCGCGAAAACTTCGCCAACGTCAAAACACTGGCCGAGTTCGTCAAGAGCCGCCAAGCATAAGGGAGAGAGAAGATGACCGAACAAGAAGTACGCACCCTGCTGACCGATGCACTGGTTAACCTGTTTGAAATCGAACCGGAACGCATCAAACCCGAAACCAACCTCTACGAAGATTTGGAAATCGACAGCATCGACGCCATCGACCTTATCGACCATATCAAACGCGAAACCGGCCGCAAACTGCAAGCCGAAGACTTCCGCAATGTGCGTACCGTAGAAGACGTGGTTCAAGCGGTTTTGAAAGTACAACAAGATTCCTGATTTTGCTTTGAATCAGCATATTTTCAGACGGCCTTGTCAATCCGAAAGGCCGTCTGAAAATCAATCGCAACCATGAAAATATTAGGAAAACTCCTACTGACCCTCGCCAGCCTCGCGTATCCGCTCCTATGGTATTACGGCAGGGAAAACGGCGCATTTTTCTGGCTTGCAGCGGCCATGTGTGTGTTATGGCTGATACGCGCCGCCATGCCGCAAACCACAGCCCAACGCATTACGGCGATTATCCTTGCCGCTTTTTTTGCGGCGGTACTAATTTTCAGACGGCCTGACTCGATGTATTGGTATCCCGTCGCCGTCAACGCGCTGATGCTTGCCGTTTTCGGCGGCAGCCTGTTTGCCAAACAAACCGTTATCGAACGCCTTGCCCGACTGCAACACCCCGACCTGCCGCCCGAAGGCGTGCGCCACACCCGGCGCGTTACGCAAATCTGGTGCGCGTTCTTTATCTTCAACGGCGCAACCGCCGCCATTTTGGCAGGCTTACAATATTACGATTGGTGGGCAGCTTATACAGGCATTGTGTCGTATGTGTTAATGGGAATCTTATTTGCCGGGGAGTGGGTGTATCGGAAATTGGTTTTGAAGGTTTAATCCATTAAAAATATTTCATCAATTAGACGAATAACCATAATGAAAAAAATCATCCTACTCACCCTGATTTCCTTCACATTTACCGCATGCTCTTCGACGTCTAAAACGCCTTTATCCCCTGAAGAAAAGGCGGAAGCCGAATACAAGAAAAATTATACGGAAGTTGCCAGCCACACCATCAAAACGCGCTCGGGAAACCTGACCGTCATTGACCGAATACACAATCGTTATTCTGACGATACTACAACCAGCAGCATGAATTTGATGATTATTCGGAAATCCAATACGGTAAAAGCAAGGGCTGCACAAACAGCCGTATTTACAGCAACTTTTGCATTATTCATTCTTGCCGGTAGTAGCGGTCATATTGGATATGAAGGCCCTGACCTGCTGGGCAAACACAATTTAAGCGGGAAGCCCATTAAACCGAATTTTGCGAATCCCGTTTTTGAACAATTTTCCCCCAAAGTTCGCGATTGGGCGGCAAAATGGTCATTTAAAGGCAATAGTGCCAATAAAAAACTATTTGTCCAACCGGGTCGTTTCTATTTGGTTTATGAAAAATTCAATAGACGAGACCGATTCTTTCTGAACAATGAAGTCAGCCTTTTGGTAGACGGACAAAGTGGCAAAACCGATCGCTTACTCCATTGCTTCAAAAGAAGTGAAAGCCATTCATTGGAAGAGTGGCAGGCAAATGATTACGAATTGGTACGCCAAACGACAAACAAACAATACGATGAATGCTTGGCACAACTCAAAGAAGATGCCAAAGCAAATACATCGAAATTATAAAACCTTAGAACCATCATGCACCTAACCCGAATCCTATCCCCCGACCTACCCCAACACGACCTTATCGCCACCCATCCGAATTGGACGCGTGCTGATTTCAACCGTGCGGTTTTCCATCTGTCAGGCCGTCTGAAACAGGCAGGCGTGCAAACTGCCGCGTTGTGGTTTGATGATGCCGCGCTGTTTGCCTGTGCAGTGTTGGCAGTATGGCATTCTGGCGGAAAGGTTTTATTGTTACCCAATTTGGCGCAAGACAATTTGGATTGGGGCAAAACGACAGAAGTGTTTTTAACGGATTCAACAGATAAAAAGCTGTCTTCAGACGGCCTGAACATTTGGCACTTGCCTGATGTATTGACTCAAACAGAATCGGAAGCGCTGAGCACCTATCCTGAAAACCATCTGATTCCCGACCATGCCGAAGCATGGCTGAAAACATCAGGCTCCAGCGGCGAAGCGCAGATTATTGTGAAAACCGCCGCGCAAATGCAGGCAGAAGCCCTGACTTTGGCAAATACGCTGCCATTTGGACAACACGGTGAAACCGTGATCGGCAGCGTGATTCCGCAACACCTTTACGGCTTCACGTTCCGCTTCGCACTCGCGCTGACAATGGGTTGGACTATGGAGCGGCAGCAGGCGGTTTATCCGGAAAACCTGCTTTCCAGCACGGCCGCGCATGATAAAGTGGTTTGGATTGCCAGCCCGGCCGTACTCAACCGCTTGGGAGAAAACCGCAACTGGCAAAGTATCGGCCATAAAATTGCAGGCATTGTCTCGGCCGGCGGCGCATTGCCCGCAGCCACGGCAGATTTGCTGCAACAGGCTGCCGTCCGTCCGTTTGAAGTCTATGGCAGTACCGAAACCGGCGTGATTGCTTCACGTTGCGAACACCAAGAATGGCAGCCTTTCGAAGGCGTGGAAATCGGGCAAAACGAAGAAGGCGCACTGTGGGCTTCTTCGCCTTGGTCGCCCGAACGCCGTCAAACAGCCGATTTGATCGAGCCGCAAAATGACGGTTTCCTGTTACTCGGTCGTCAAGACCGCATTATTAAATTTGAGGACAAACGCGTGTCGCTGACCCAAATCGAACACGAACTTTTACAACACCCTTGGATTGCCGACGCCCACTGCGGCCGTCATCCGCAACACCAACGCATTGCCATATGGGCGGCATTGAACGCAGACGGTATCGCTGCCTTGCGCGAGAAAGGCCGCGCTGCGGTTGCCGATACACTCAAACGCTATCTGGCCGCCACGCAGGACACCATCGCCCTGCCGCGTTACTGGCGTTTTACCGACAACCTGCCGCGCAATGCCCAAGCCAAAATAGCCGCGTCGGATTTTCAGACGGCCTTTACCGTTGCCCAAACTTCTCCCGTTTGGTCGAAAACATCATCTGACGATGAAACCAATACCGAAAATTTTATCGGCCGCGTGCCTTTGGATTTGATTTATTTCGGCGGCCATTTTGCCACCTTCCCGCTGGTTCCCGGCGTGGTCGAGCTGCAGTGGGTACGCAACCTGATTGCGTCCAAGCCATGGGGCAAACAGCGTATCATCCGCATCGAAAATCTAAAATATCAGCAGTTTATCCGTCCTCACGATGAAGTGTCGGTAGAGCTGAAATACGATGAATGTAAAAACAAACTGAGCTTTAAAATCAACAACGGAGAGCATCCGTGTGCATCAGGACGGATTGTATTTGAGGCCGTCTGAATATACTTATTAACTTTTTAGTGGAAAACCAACAATATGCAACTCTTCCCTGCCCTAGAACAACGCTATTCCCACGAACACCAGTCCGCAGGCGAGGCTCAACGTCTGGCTCAAGAAATCGCTTTTGCACCGATTGTGTTCCAAGTTTCCCGCCTGATGGTGAAATTTGGCATTCTGGATTTGCTGAACGACCATCCAGACGGCCTCACTCAAGCCGAAATCGCTGAAAAAGCGAAAATCAGCAACTACGCGGCACAAGTCCTGCTGGAAGCCTCGCTGTCTATCGGCACTGTCTTAACTCGCGACAACCGCTATTTCATCAGCAAGGCCGGTTGGTTTGTCCTCAAAGACAAAATGGCCCGCGTCAACATGGATTTCACGCAGGAAATCTGCTACCAAGGTATGTTTGATTTGGAAAAAACCCTGCAAACCGGCAAGCCTGAAGGCCTGAAAGTATTCGGCGACTGGCCGACTATTTACGAAGGCTTGTCTTCATTGCCAAGCATTGCGCAGGAAAAATGGTTTGCATTCGACCATTATTATTCCGACAATTCCTTCGCCGAAGCACTGAACACTGTGTTCGCCAAACCGGTTAAAAAACTGCTCGATGTCGGCGGCAATACCGGTCGCTGGGCGGAACAATGTGTCAACCACAATGCCGAAGTTGAAGTAACCATCATGGATCTGCCGCAACAAATCGGCTTAATGCGTGAGGCGACCAAAGGCAAAAACGGCGCGGACCGTATCCACGCCCATCCGGCCAACCTGCTTGATCCTGAGATTCCGTTCCCAACCGGTTTTGATGCGATCTGGATGAGCCAATTCCTAGACTGTTTTACCGAAGAACAAGCTACCAGCATTCTTCAACGCGCCGCTGCATCTATGAGCGAAAACACTAGCCTCTACATTATGGAGCCTTTCTGGGACAGACAACGCTACGAAACCGCCGCCTACTGCCTGACCATGACCAGCCTGTATTTCACTGCCATGGCCAACGGCAACAGCAAAATCTTCCATTCTGAAGACCTGATCCGTTGCGTTGAAAAAGCCGGATTGAAAGTAGCGGAAATTTCAGACGGCATCGGCCGCGGACACAGCATCCTGCGCTGCGTTAAGGCCGTCTGAACATCATCTTTTAAACCCTAAAAAGAAACCGACCCCAACAGCAATTTCGGCTATCGGGGTCGGTTTGTTTTTGGGTGTCCTCCTTAAAACATCAGCCGCGCAACATCCATACTGCGCACACTAACGCAATCGCCACCAACAAAGCCGCAAACAGTTGCCCCATTCCGGCCAATTTAGGCTGCTGGGCATCGATGGTTTTAAAGCCATTAATCATCGGCGTAATCAAATCCTGTTTTTTCACAAAGCGATACAGCAAAACAGCCGCGATATGTACGCCAGCCAAAACAGCTAAAACATTAAAGAAATTGACATGGATTTTTCGCGCCAGCGTACCGGCGTGTTCGCTGACCAAATGATTCAAAAAGCCGGAATTGGTAAACGTATTTTCATCGGCGGCAAATAAGCCTGTGGCCGTCTGAAAAACCAAGGTGGCCAATAAAGCGATGACCATCAGCGCGCCCAAAGGATTGTGGCCGACCAATTCGTCTTCAGACATTTGGCCTTGCGTGTAGCGGCGGATTTCGGAAAACGGGCGCACAAATCGGCTGAATCTTGCCGTATAGCTGCCCCATATCCCCCAGCACAAGCGGAAAGCCACCAAAGCCAGCATCAACAAGCCGCCGCGCAAGTGCCATACCAGCATATCGCCGCCTCGGGTGGCGCTGTACCACATAAAACCCATCAATAACACCAAGAGCCAATGGAACAGGCGCGTAGGTGCGTCCCAAACTTTTATTTTTTGCTTCATTACCTTTTACTTTCTGATTTAAAATTAAATTTCTTATCTTGGAAGGTTACGCCATGCAGCCCATCTACACGCTTCCCGAATCGCTTCAGGCCTTTCAGACGGCCTTAGCATTTCCCGACGTATTCCGCCCCCGCGTCCAAGAGTCGCACAAAGGCACATACGGCACGCTTGCCATTATCGGCGGCGCAACGGAAATGAGCGGTGCGGTGGTTTTGGCAGCCACAGCCGCCATGTATCAAGGATGCGGCAAGGTTTGGGCGGGTTTCAACCAAACCATGCTGCCTTTTGCCATTATTCCCGAACGCCCTGAAATTATGCTCGCCACTGCGACCCAACTAATGGAACGCAACGATGTCAGCGCGCGGGTAATCGGTTGTGGCTTTGGCTTGGACGGATTATCAGAGCAGCTGCTGCTCCAAATCCTGTCGACACACCATGACCGGCCTTTATTGCTCGATGCAGATGCTTTGACACTGCTCGCCCGTTCTTCCGAATTAGCCGAACGCCTCAAATCGTACAAACATATCGTCCTGACACCTCATCCGGCTGAAGCCGCCCGCCTACTCGGTACCGATACCCCATCAGTTCAAGCCGACAGGCAAAAAGCCGTAACCGAAATTAGCCGTAAATATGGCGCGACCGTCGTGTTGAAAGGCCACCATACATTGGTGGCCACAACTGACGGCATGACCTATACCAACACCAGCGGCAATGCCGGTTTGGCTACCGCAGGCAGCGGCGATGTCTTGAGCGGCATTATCGGCAGCCTGCTGGCACAAGGTATTCCGGTATTCCAAGCCGCCTGCGCAGGCGTATGGCTGCACGGAGCGGCGGCTGATGTCATCAAACACAGCAGCCAAATCGAAACCGGCATGCTCGCCGGAGAAATCGCACCTGCCGCCCGATGGCTGCGCAATATTTTATCAAAAGAGTAATACTGTCTATATCATAAATACAAATTGCAGGCCGTCTGAAAATCAATCTCTATTTTCAGACGGCCTGGTTTATTTTTAAGTCATTTTGCAAATTAAGGTTAAGGCGTGTATCCTTGATTTCCCTTAAAAACAACTTCACAACATATTATCATGAGTATCTTCAATAAAATCAGCAACTTTATTGGAAAAACATTTTCCCTTTGGGCTGCACTCTTTGCCGGTATCGCTTTTTTCGCACCCGATACCTTCAAATGGGTCGGCCCTTACATTCCTTGGCTTCTGGGCATCATCATGTTCGGTATGGGCTTGACGCTCAAACCTTCCGACTTCGATATTTTGTTTAAACGCCCCAAAGCCGTCATCATCGGCGTGATTGCACAATTCGCCATCATGCCGGCAACCGCCTATCTACTGGCCAAGCTGTTGAACCTGCCTGCCGAAATCGCAGTCGGTGTGATTTTGGTCGGCTGCTGCCCGGGCGGTACGGCTTCCAATGTAATGACTTATCTGGCGCGTGGCAATGTGGCTTTGTCGGTTGCTGTTACATCGGTTTCTACTCTGATTTCTCCATTGCTGACCCCCGCCATCTTCCTGATGCTTGCCGGTGAAATGCTGGAAATCCAAGCGGGCAGTATGTTGATGTCCATCGTCAAAATGGTTTTGTTCCCCATCGTTTTGGGCTTGATTGTCCATAAAGCCTTGGGCAACAAAACTGAAAAACTGACCGACGCGCTGCCGCTGGTTTCCGTTGCCGCCATCGTGCTGATTATCGGCGCGGTTGTCGGTGCCAGCAAAGGCAAGATTATTGAAAGCGGCCTGCTGATTTTTGCCGTTGTCGTACTTCACAACGGCATCGGCTATCTGCTCGGCTTCTTTGCCGCCAAATGGACCGGCTTGCCTTATGACGCACAAAAAACGCTGGCCATCGAAGTCGGTATGCAAAACTCAGGCTTGGGCGCCGCGCTTGCCGCCGCACACTTTGCCGCCGCGCCGGTTGTTGCCGTTCCCAGCGCATTGTTCAGCGTGTGGCACAATATCTCCGGCTCGCTTCTGGCAACTTATTGGGCAGCCAAAGCCGATAAAAATAAAGAATCCTAAACGTCTTTAATCATCAGGCCGTCTGAACAGGGATAAACGAAATCAACGATTTCTGCCTAAGCTGTTCAGACGGCCTTTATTTTGAAATCAAGCAGGATTATTGTTTGGCTGCTTCGATTTGGATATTGATGTTTACTTTTTTGCTCATACCGGCACTCACCAAATAATCCAAGCCCCATTTGGTACGGTCGACGGTGGTGCTGAAATCGCCGCCGCATACTTCTGCTTTTAACATCGGGCTTTGGTAGCAGTTGAATTTGTCGGCTTTGAGTTTCACCGGCGCAGTTTTGCCGCTCATGGTCAGATTGCCGTCAACGGAAAGCAGTTTTTTGCCGTTGAAATTGAATTTGGTGGATACAAAACGGATTTCAGGGTATTTGTCTGCATTGAAAATATCGGCAGATTTCAAATGTTGAGTAAAGCGATCTGAACCGGTTTGCAGTTTGGACAAAGGCAATACGATATCGATTGAGCCTTGGCGTTTGGCACGATCAAATTCCAAATTGCCGGTCAAACCATAAATACCGCCGACGTTGGTGCTGGTGTTGAAATGGTCGATGGCAAAGCGGGCATTGGCATGAAATTCGTCCACTTTATAAACAGCGGCAGACGCAGCAGAAGCCAACATGGCCGAACACAATGCAAACATGATTTTTTTCATCGTCTTATCCTTAGAAATGTGAGAAGTTCCCTATCATATCACTTTTTGATGCCAACATCTTTTGCAAATGAGAAAGACAACGTTTCATCCTAAGAAAACTTCAGGCCATCCGAAGAAGTGAGCAGCAAATTCAGGTGAAGCAAATACAGTTTAGTTTTATTACAAAATAGCGTGCTTCATCGCTCGTAATTGGTATAAAATACCGAGTTATTTCTACAACGGGCCGCCAACCAACCAGCCTATTTCAGACGGCCTCAGCATAAAACAAAGGAACAAAAATGCCTGAATACCGCTCCAAAACCTCTACCCACGGCCGCAATATGGCAGGCGCGCGCGCATTGTGGCGTGCAACCGGCGTCATGGAAACCGACTTCGGCAAACCGATTATCGCCATTGCCAACTCCTTCACCCAATTCGTCCCAGGCCATGTGCACCTGCACAACATGGGTCAACTGGTTGCCCGTGAAATCGAAAAAGCCGGCGGCATTGCCAAAGAATTCAACACCATCGCCATTGACGACGGTATCGCCATGGGCCACAGCGGTATGCTCTACTCCCTGCCCAGCCGCGACCTGATTGCCGACTCCATCGAATACATGGTCAACGCCCACTGCGCCGACGCGCTGGTGTGCATTTCCAACTGCGACAAAATCACCCCGGGCATGCTGATTGCCGCCATGCGCCTGAACATTCCGACCATCTTCGTTTCCGGCGGCCCGATGGAAGCCGGTAAAGTTATCGGCGTGGCCAATATTCAGCCCGAACGCCGTTTGGACTTGATTGACGCCATGATCGAATCGGCAGACGACAATATCAGCGACAAACAAGTCGAAGAAGTCGAACAAAACGCCTGCCCGACTTGCGGCTCCTGCTCCGGCATGTTTACCGCCAACTCCATGAACTGTCTGACCGAAGCACTCGGCCTTTCCCTGCCGGGCAACGGTTCATACTTGGCGACCCACGCAGGCCGCAAAGAATTGTTCCTCGAAGCCGGCCGCATGATTGTCGAAATCACCAAACGCTACTACGAGCAGGACGACGAAACCGTATTGCCGCGCAGCATTGCCACTAAAAAAGCGTTTGAAAACGCCATGACCATGGACATCGCCATGGGCGGCTCTACCAATACCATTTTGCACCTGTTGGCCGTTGCCAACGAAGCCGGTGTCGATTTCAAAATGGCCGACATCGACCGCCTGAGTCGCGTTGTACCTTGTATCTGCAAAACCGCGCCAAACAACCACGATTACTACATGGAAGACGTGCATCGCGCCGGCGGTATCTTCGCCATCCTGAAAGAATTGGACAAAGCAGGCAAACTGCACACCGACGTGTACACCATTCACGCGCCGACCCTGAAAGACGCGATTGAAAAATGGGACGTAACCAACCCTGAAAACACCCATGCCATCGAGCGTTTCAAAGCCGCTCCCGGCGGCGTGCGCACTACTCAGGCGTTCTCACAAAACCGTATGTGGAAAACCCTCGACCTCGACCGCGAAAAAGGTTGTATCCGCGATGTCGAACATGCCTACTCGCAAGACGGCGGTTTGGCAGTATTGTTCGGTAATATCGCCGAACGCGGTTGCGTGGTGAAAACCGCAGGCGTGGACGAGAGCATCCTCAAATTTACCGGCCGCGCCCGCGTGTTTGAAAGCCAAGAAGACGCAGTCGAAGGCATTTTGGGCAACCAAATCGTAGCTGGCGACATCGTCATCATCCGCTACGAAGGCCCTAAAGGCGGCCCGGGCATGCAAGAAATGCTGTACCCGACTTCCTACCTGAAATCCAAAGGTTTGGGCAAAGAATGCGCCCTTCTGACCGACGGCCGTTTCTCCGGCGGTACTTCCGGCCTGTCCATCGGCCACGCTTCGCCTGAAGCGGCAGAAGGCGGCGCCATTGGTTTGGTACACGAAGGCGACACCATCGAAATCGACATTCCAAACCGCAGCATCCACCTTGTCATTTCCGATGAAGAGCTTGCCGCACGCCGTGCCGAAATGGAAGCACGCGGCAGCAAAGCGTGGAAACCGGAAAACCGCGACCGCTACGTCTCCGCTGCCCTGCGTGCCTACGGCGCGATGGCGACTTCCGCCGACAAAGGCGCAGTACGCGACGTATCGCAAATCGAACGTTAATTAACCTGACTTTAAGGCCGTCTGAACGCTTCCAAGTGTTTCAGACGGCCTTCATTCAAACGGACAAATATGGACAAATTCATTTTAGCGATGATCGGCATGGCCATTGCCCTACTGATTATTATTGGCGGCGGATTTATCGCTGTCGAATATTTCAAATCCCATCCTGAAGCTTTCCAAGTCAAGCCGCTATCAAAATAATCATTCAGCGGCATGAGTCTCAAGGGGAAAAAGCCGTAGCTCAAGGCCGTCTGAACGCAGTACATATAATGAAACACATTCTTTACTGGCTGGGCGGTTTTGCCGTCGCCCTCGGCATATTCCAATACTACGAAACCCATCGCTATTCCGAAGACCAGCTCATCTACGCCCAACCGCCGCAAAATCGTACCGCTGTTGCCGATTTTGACGCCTTGGCGTATTTAAACTTCCTCCGCGCCTCAGCCAATCTGCCCGCACTGGCGCACTCGGCCACACTCGAACGCGCCGCGCGCAATCATGCCCGCTATCTGCTGCAAAACCCTGACGACGGACATGACGAACACAATACACGCAATCCCTTTTATACAGGCCCACGCCCATCCGACCGCACGCGCAAAGCCGGTTATGCCTATAAAGGCGTACACGAAAACGTCAGCACCGGCCAACACCCGCCAAACGAAAAAATCAACGACCACCTACCTGCCCAACATCAGCTGGACAACCTGATGACGGCGATTTACCACCGTTTCTCCTTGCTCGATCAAAATATCGACGAGGCCGGTGCGGCGTTTGAATCTCAAGGCAAACAAATCGCGTTGAGCATCAATCAGGGCGACAGCAGATTCAACAGCCTCTGCCAAAAAAACCGCCCATTATCCGACCTCAGCCGTTCGTTTTATCAAGATGCCTGTCATGGCCATGCCATTGTTTATGCGGATGAAATCTCCAACCGCAAACTCCGGCCTTACATTACCTATCCGCAAGGCAATTTCGCTTCGCCGGTTTTCCACGGCGAGCGTCCCGACCCTATGCCGCATTATGAAATGACCGGCAATCCGGTCAGCATCGCGTTCTCAGAACAATCGCCCCCGGTCAAAATGCGTTCGTTCAAACTGTATCAGGACACAAAAGAAATCAAAGACGTCAAAATCTTAGATAAAGATAATGACCCAAACCGCCTCCTGACCGACCGCCAATTCGCGCTGTTTCCTTTACAGCCTTTGGAATACGATACCGACTACCGTGCCGTGTTCCAATACCGTCAAAACGGAAAAAACAGAACGGCCGAATGGACATTCAGCACGCAAAAACCCGATTATCCTTATTTCATCGTCAAAGGCGGCGAAACGCTGGCCATCGAATCCGGACAAAAATATTTTATCCATTGGCAGGATTTTTGGTGCTTGAAGCAATGCGAACGCTACAACTACCGCATGAACCGCGACACCCAACTCGACATTATCGAGCGGCAGGCCGGCGGTATCATTATCCGTGTCAACGGAAGCAAAGGCAGCAGCATCCGCTTAATGCCCGAAGGCGAAGACAGGCGCGCCATTACACTTTATTTATGGAAATAAAGCCGTTTTCAGACGGCATGAAGCACCAAAAAACTGATAAAATACCGCCTCACCACCCTACGGCAAGCTATCCAATATGACCAAACATCCGCAAACAGCAGCCAATACCCGCTATGCCTTTGCCAGCATTGCCGTCATGTTGGCCGCGTTTTTACTGTTCGTTGCCGTGATGTTGCTGCCCTTGGGGTTGACGGCGGGCACACAAGTAAGCCTGATACGGCTTTCACTCTACGCAATCGTGTTGTTTGCCGTACTTGGCGGTATTTTTTCTGTACGCGTTGCCTATTTGCGTAAAAAGAACGGAGCATGACATGACCCAAGCCGATAAAATCCCACAAGAAATCCGCCTCCAGCAAGAGCGGCGCGTACTGACTTTGGTCTATGTTGACGGTGCCAAAAGCCTTCCTGCCGAATACCTGCGCGTGTACTCACCCAGCGCGGAAGTGCGCGGACACGGTCCAGGTCAAGATGTTTTGCAAACAGGCAAAGCCGAAGTCAGTATTACCGATTTAGACCCCGTCGGCCAATACGCCTTGAAAATTACTTTTTCAGACGGCCACGACAGCGGCCTTTACGATTGGGACTATCTCTACCGACTAGCGAATAATCAAGATGCACTTTGGCAAGACTATCTCGACCGCCTCGAAAAAGCCGGCGCGTCCAGAACGCCAAGTGCCGAAGATTTGAAACCCAAACGCACACATTCCTGCGGTAGCGGCGGTTGCGGCGGAAAGGCCGTCTGAAAAAAGGCGAAGCCGACATTGGATGACGGCAGAATCATTGACGGCAAAGCGTTCCTCCCCGCCTAAAAAAGGACGGGTAGCGGCTATCTTCGGCGATACCAAAGCCTGTCCTCATGCAGTGCGCGCCGCACAAAACGCAGACGTTTTGGCGCATGAAGCAACCTTTGCGGCAAACGATGAAGAGACAGCGGAACGAGTATTCCATTCGACCGTATCCGATGCTGCCAAGCTGGCTTTGCAAGCCAATGTGAAACAACTCTACCTGACCCACATCAGCGCACGTCATACCGAAGAAGAGCAACGCCTGATGCTGGAGCAGCAGGCACAAACTATATTTCCCGCGTCGAAAGTGGTTGGCGATTTCGACGTATTCAATATCTGAATCCGTATTATTTTAAGAAGGCAGACACTATGAGCGACCACAAAACCCATTTCGGCTTCTCTACCGTTGACGAAGACGAAAAAGCAGGCAAAGTTGCCGAAGTCTTCCACTCCGTGGCAAAAAACTACGACATTATGAATGACGTAATGTCCGGCGGTCTGCACCGTGTTTGGAAACATTTCACCATCAATACCGCGCGCCTGAAAAAAGGCGACAAAGTATTGGATATCGCCGGCGGTACAGGCGATTTGTCCCGAGGCTGGGCAAAACGTGTGGGCAAAGAAGGCGAAGTTTGGCTGACAGACATCAACTCCTCCATGCTGACTGTCGGCCGCGACCGCCTGCTCAACGAAGGCATGATTCTGCCCGTATCATTGGCAGACGCTGAAAAATTGCCGTTCCCCGACAACTATTTCAATTTGGTTTCCGTCGCATTCGGCCTGCGCAATATGACGCACAAAGATGCCGCGCTGAAAGAAATGTACCGCGTATTGAAACCGGGCGGCACCCTGCTGGTGTTGGAATTCTCCAAAGTGTACAAACCTTTGGAAGGCGTGTACGACCTCTACTCTTTCAAACTGTTACCGATTATGGGCAAACTGATTGCAAAAGATGCCGACAGCTATCAATACCTTGCCGAGTCCATCCGTATGCACCCCGACCAAGAAACCTTGAAACAAATGATGCTGGATGCAGGCTTCGACAGCGTGGATTACCACAACATGAGCGCAGGCATCGTCGCCCTGCATAAAGGTGTGAAATTCTAAGGCCGTCTGAAACAAACACAAAGTGCGTGATTGATAGACACGCCCTTTGTTTTTAAACCTTATCCAAGCCAATCTAACACGAACCAAAGGCCGTCTGAACAGCCGTAAAACGAAATCAAATATCTCGATTACACCATTCAGACGGCCTTAATACGTTCAAATCAGCTTATGTCCCTGCTTTCACGCTTTGCCATTGGCGGACCATAAATTTCAACGCCGCCGGTTGGATAGGTACCATGATAAAGCTGTTTTTCAAATCCTCATCGGTCGGGAAAATCGTATTGTCGTTTCTAAACTCTTCATCCATCAGCTCTTGAGCCGGTTTGCTGGACGGCGCATAAGTAACAAAATTGCCGTTTTTCGCCGCAACTTCAGGATCTAAGAAATCATTGATATACGCATGGGCATTGGCCACATGTTTGGCATCTTTCGGAATCACAAACGAATCCACCCAAATCCCCACGCCTTCTTTCGGCATCATTACACGGATTTTTTCCTTGCCGCCTGCTTCTTCGGCACGGCGTTTAGCAATGTTCAAATCGCCGCCAAAACCAATCGTTACGCAAGTATCGCCGCGTGCCAAATCATCGATAAAACCGGACGAGGTAAAACGCTTGATGTACGGACGGTTTTTCTTCAAGACTTCCGTAGCTGCCTTGATATCCGCCGTTTCGCTGCTGTTTGGATTTTTACCCATATAGTTCAACACCATAGGATAAATTTCCGCTGCGCTGTCCAAATAGCTGATGCCGCATTGTTTGAGTTTGGACGTGTATTCGGGGTTAAACACCAAATCCCATTGATTGTCCGGCAGCTGATCCGTGCCCAAAGCCTTTTTCACACGCTCGGTATTGATAGCGAAAGTATTGGTACCCCAATAAAACGGCACCGCATATTCATGCCCCGGATCGACGCCTTCCATCAGCTTCATCAACTGAGGATTCAAGTTTTTATAGTTTGGAATCAAGGATTTGTCGATTTTCTGATACGCACCTGCCTTAATCTGCCTGCCGACAAACGCATTGGAAGGACCCACGATGTCGTAACCCGACTTGCCGGTCAATACCTTGCTCTCCAGCGTTTCATCGCTGTCATATACATCGTAAGTTACTGCGATACCGTGTTTTTTTTCAAACGCGGCAACCGTCTCGGGATCGACATATTCCGACCAGTTGTAAATGCTCAATACCTTTTGATTATCGGTTTGAGCCGCTTTGTCGGCAGAAGTTTTGTCCGAGCCGCCACAGCCGGCCAGTGCCAGCACAGTCAGTACGATGAGGGGCAGATGTTTGGTCATTATCATTCCTTGCGTATCCGGTTGAAAATAGAGAGGCATTATAAAGCAGGCAAGCCCGAGCGGATAGGCTTCATTGTTAAAAGATATCGCCCCGCTTAAGGCCGTCTGAAAGACGGATTGCAGCCAACTTAAAACCTTTCTGCCGATAGCTTGAAATATGGTTTTGCGGTAAGATAACGCCCATTCGTTTTTAATCGCAACGCGCCGTCCGGGCCGTCTGAAATCCTTGTAAAAATTTTATCGAGACATTATGAAAACCACCGAACTACGCCAAAAATTCCTGAAATTTTTTGAATCTAAAGGCCACACCATCGTCCGCTCCTCCTCGCTCGTGCCACACGACGACCCGACCCTGTTGTTTACCAACGCAGGCATGAACCAATTTAAAGACGTATTCCTCGGCTTTGACAAACGCCCCTACAACCGCGCCACTACCGCGCAAAAATGCGTACGCGCAGGCGGTAAACACAACGACTTGGAAAACGTAGGCTACACCGCCCGTCACCACACCTTCTTTGAAATGATGGGCAACTTCTCCTTCGGCGACTACTTCAAGCGCGACGCGATCCACTTCGCTTGGGAATTCCTGACTTCCCCAGAATGGTTGAACATCCCTAAAGACAAACTCTTGGCGACCGTTTACGCAGAAGACGACGAAGCCTACAACATCTGGTTGAACGAAATCGGCATGCCTGCCGAGCGCATCGTCCGCATCGGTGATAACAAAGGCGCGAAATACGCATCCGACAACTTCTGGCAAATGGGCGATACCGGCCCTTGCGGCCCTTGCTCCGAAATTTTCTACGACCACGGCGAAGAAATCTGGGGCGGCATTCCGGGCAGCCCTGAAGAAGACGGCGACCGCTGGATCGAAATTTGGAACTGCGTATTCATGCAGTTCAACCGCGACGAACAAGGCAATATGAATCCGCTGCCTAAACCATCCGTCGATACCGGCATGGGCTTGGAGCGTATGGCCGCCGTCATGCAGCATGTCCACAGCAACTACGAAATCGACTTGTTCCAAGACCTGCTCAAAGCCGTTGCCCGCGAAACCGGCGCGCCTTTCAGCATGGAAGAACCAAGTCTGAAAGTCATCGCCGACCACATCCGCTCCTGCTCGTTCCTGATTGCAGACGGCGTATTGCCTTCCAACGAAGGCCGCGGCTACGTATTGCGCCGCATTATCCGCCGCGCTGTGCGTCATGGCTACAAACTGGGTCAGAAACAGGCGTTTTTCTACAAACTCGTGCCCGACTTGGTGAAAGCAATGGGAGACGCCTATCCCGAGTTGAAAGAAAAACAGACGCAGATTATGGAAGCCCTGCGCGCGGAAGAAAGCCGATTTGGTGAAACGTTGGAAAAAGGCATGGGTTTGTTCAACCAAGTGTTAAACGGCATGAAATTCCTGAAACTGGAAAGCCTACTGCCGCAAGATGGTGCGGGCAAACCACTGGCATTGAAAACCGCAGAGGGTGTGGAATTCACCGCCGCCTCCCGTGCCGCTTCGGGCAAAAAGCAAATCGTTATCCGTCCCCAAGTGCCAGGTAGCCTGAACGAAGGCATGTATATCGATTTGCAGGCTGCTTTGGAAACCGCCCATATTCCCGACGCGGAAAAACCGTTTGCCGAAACCTTGAATGCCTATTTGATGGACAACATTGCCAACAGCAAACTCGTTATCGGTGGCGAACATATCTTCAAACTCTACGACACCTACGGCTTCCCCTACGACCTGACCGCTGACATGGCGCGTGAATTAGGTATCGATTTGGACGAAGCAGGCTTCAACCGCGAAATGGAAGCCCAACGCGCACGCGCACGCGCCGCACAAAGCTTCAAAGCCAACGCCCAACTTCCTTACGAAGGTCAAGACACCGAGTTTAAAGGTTATAGCGAACGCCAAACCGAATCCAAAGTCCTCGCCCTCTACAAAGACGGCGAGCAAGTCAACGAATTGAACGAAGGCGATGAAGGTGCCGTCGTTATCGACTTTACCCCGTTCTATGCAGAATCCGGCGGTCAAGTCGGCGACGTCGGCTATATCTTCGCAGGCGAAAACCGCTTTGAAGTACTCGATACCCAAAAAATCAAAGCGGCCGTATTCGGCCAATTCGGCGTACAAACTTCAGGCCGTCTGAAAGTCGGCGACAGCGTTACCGCCAAAGTGGATGACGAAATCCGCAATGCCAATATGCGCAACCACAGCGCAACCCACTTGATGCACAAAGCCCTGCGCGATGTATTGGGCGAACACGTTGAACAAAAAGGCTCTTTGGTTACCGCCGAATCCACCCGTTTCGACATTTCCCATCCTCAAGCGGTAACTGCCGAAGAAATCGCCGAAGTAGAACGCCGCGTCAACGAAGCCATCTTGGCCAACGTTGCCGTCAACGCAGCCATTATGAGCATGGAAGATGCCCAAAAAACCGGCGCCATGATGCTCTTCGGCGAAAAATACGGCGATGAAGTACGCGTACTGCAAATGGGCGGTTTCTCTACCGAATTGTGCGGCGGTACACACGTTTCACGCACCGGCGACATCGGCCTCTTCAAAATCATCAGCGAAGGCGGTATTGCCGCAGGCGTACGCCGTATCGAAGCCATCACCGGCCTGAACGCACTCAAATGGGCGCAAGAACAAGAGCGTTTGGTTAAAGACATCATTGCCGAAACCAAAGCCCAGACCGAAAAAGACGTACTGGCGAAAATCCAAGCAGGCGCAGCACACGCCAAAGCATTGGAAAAAGAATTGGCACGCGCCAAAGCCGAACTCGCCGTCCACGCAGGCGCCAAACTCTTGGACGATGCAAAAGACCTAGGCGCAGCCAAACTCGTTGCCGCCCAAATCGAAGCCGATGCCGCAGCCCTGCGCGAAATCGTGACCGACCTGACCGGCAAATCAGAACAAGCTATCGTATTGCTCGCCGCAGTCAACGACGGCAAAGTCTCCCTGTGCGCAGGCGTATCCAAACCGTTGACTGGCAAAGTCAAAGCAGGCGATCTGGTTAAATTTGCAGCCGAACAAGTCGGCGGCAAAGGCGGTGGCAGACCGGATTTGGCACAGGCAGGGGGAACGGATGCATCCCAAGTCGGCGCAATGCTGGATTCAGCAGAAGGCTGGGTTAGAGAGAAACTGTAAATGATAGTAGAATGACCTGAAATGATATTTCGGGTCATTTTTATACAAAGGGAAAATATGGATAATAAAGAACAAATTAAAATAAGGGCAAAAGAACGTGGGATTGAGTGGCTGGTACATTTTACCCATATTAAAAATCTAAAGAGCATTTTAGAATATGGCATTATTCCTCCCCTACAAGCAAAACAATTGAATGAATCTTTGGGGACGGGATTTATTTTTCCCGACTTATGTCGTGCCGATGGGAAAAATGCTTCTTGCTTAAGCATTATGTTTCCCAATAATAAGATGTTATGGCACAAAAGGAAGAAGTACTCTGATGAAGATTGGGTATTCTTATTATTACGTCCTGATATCTTATGGGAATGTGATTGTGCCTTTTATCCGACCAACGCTGCTTCCGCCGGGTTAAACCACAGACCTGTTGAAAACTTTCAAACCGCTGCTGCTTTTGAGGCCATGTTTGACGATACGGTGATTCGAGAGACGAGATTTGAAATAGAGAATATTTCTCGCTCAGTAGATTTAAAAGCTTATTTACCAACTGATGTTCAGGCTGAAGTTTTGGTATTTAATAATATATCAACCAATTATATTTTTGAATGTTATTTTCATTGGAAATTTGGAGATGTTGCTTCAAAATTAAAGGATGATTATCCCGATTTTGCCTTCTTCCCCAATGCGGAATGGGTTGAAAAAAACTTCAAACATATTTTTTATGGATTTAGGGAAAACGTCAATTGGAGATAATTATGGCAACAAGACCGATTTATATTCCTCAAACTGAAGGAAATTATTTAGTAAGGACTGATATGGTTGATTTTGAATGGTTTGCTGGTTTTTCCGTTTCTCAAAAGCAAAAATCCATCCATTCTCTCCACACTGCCGCATTGAAAAAAGATTCAAACCTAAGCCCGATTTTGGAAATTTCCAGTAAGTCAAAAGAGCCTTTAGGCGTAGCTTTGAGTGCGTTCAACCTGATGGTTTTGACCGCAGCAGGTAAACCCCTTGCTAGCGTGGAATGCGTTTTTCAGAGCAGCAAAGTGTTTGAAGGCGATAAGCAGTTTTTGGATCTGCTCAAAGTATCATCCCGCGAAGCCAAAAAAGACCCACGTTTGAAAGAGTCTGGAAAATTAATTGCTTTCCGCCCTAATGGAAAAAAAGATAAAGAATGGAGCCTGAATCCGCTAACCGCCTATTACGACTGGGTATATATAAATGCTTTAAAACAACATGAAGAATATCATGAAGGTTTGCTTTCTTATGCCGCATTCAGCGATATCGAATTCAACCCTGAAAAATCCATCAACTGCCAAGCCTATTCGGTTGCTTTGTTCTGTGCTTTGTATAAACGTGGTATTTTACGCGATGTATTGAAATCACAACAAGATTTCTTAACCATTTATCAGGACTTTAGAGTTAATAATGCTGCAATGGACTTGATTTAAATCCATAGCAAGTCATAGCCACGCACGCAGTTTTTGTTGTTACCGAATGATTTCAAACCATGCTGTAATTCAGTCGGCAGCAACGCAGCTTGATCCATAACCCAATGAAATCCTCATATCGCCCGTAATATCAAAGGCCGTCTGAAAAGTAATTTTCAGACGGCCTCTCTTTATCAAAAGTTGCCTGCACTTTCAAAAATCGAAGCAAGCCGTAGCCCGCACTCCTGTCAACCGCGTGCGTGGCTAGACCACACACCCTACCACTGCGGGCGACGCAAACCTTAAGATTGAGGTGTAGGGTGTGTGCGGTACGCACGCACGCGGTTTTTGTTGTTACCAAATGATCCCAAACCATGCCGTAATTCAGTCGGTAGCAAACGCTGCTTGGGTCATGTACCAACAAAACTCAATATCAAAGGCCGTCTGAATTTCAGACGGCCTTTCTGTTTTCATTTCAAGCTGATATTTAAGCTTTTTATTCAATCATCTAACATCAATCTTTATCAACTGTAAAAAACAGTGCTTCCTGTTTCAAAGCATTACCGTCTGCATCGGTCAATGCTGCTTCTACTGCGGAAAACTTGATAACGGCGAGGCTGAGGCTGCCTTGTTCAGTCAGTGCTGTGTTGAGGATGACGCCTGCTTCTTCCTCGCCGACTTTGACGGCAATACCGGCGGCTTCTAAAGAATTGCCGCTTAATACGGCCAGACCGCGTTTGACTTGGCCTCGGTATTGGGCGCGGGCGATGATTTCTTGACCTGAGTAGCAGCCTTTACGGAAATGGACTGCGCCGATGATGTGTTGGTTGAGCATTTGGGCAACAGCCGCTTCTTTGGTTGCGGCGCAAATCCACGGATAGCCGCTGCGGATTTCGTGCAGATTCCACGCGTTTTCGGCTTCTGCTTGATATTCGTCTGCGTTTTCGGCTGCTGAAATTTTCAGACGGCCTGTGTGCGGCAAGGCAATTTCTACGGTGTTTTCTTGAATTTGGGCTGGGAAAGACAATTGCGGTTCGGCAGCAGGATGAGGCTCTGCATTGTCTGCCAACTCGCCGCTGACTGCTAAATCAGGCATCAGATCGAAGACGACTTTTGCACGCAAGACAAACATTCTCAGGCGTTTGACGATGGCTTCGGTCAAATCTTGAGCCATGACCAACAGTAAATCTTCTCCGCGATTGACGACCAGCATATTCGACAACACACGGCCTTTAGGTGTATTGTATGTGGCGTAACATGCCTGACCGATAGCTAAATTATTAATATCGTTGGATAATTGACCATGAAGAAATGAAGCTCTGTCTTCACCGCTGACACGGACAACGCCGAAAAAAGGCAGGCGGGTTTGCATAATCGACTCCTTAAATAGTAGATGCTGAATTATCGCCCAAATTGCCGCTTATTATCAAATAAATAAATTCAGGCCGTCTGAATGTTTCAGACGGCCTGTTGTTTGGATTCAAGCAATCAAAATTATTTAATGCTGACTTTACGGATAATCACGGCTTCGGTCGGTACATCTTGATGGAAACCGCGTGTCGCTGTTTTCACTTTGCTGATTTTACGGACAACGTCCATGCCGGAAGTAACTTTACCGAAAACGGCATAGCCGTAGCCTTGAGGAGTTTTGCTTTTGAAATTCAAAAAGTCGTTGTCAGCCGTATTGATAAAGAACTGGCTGGTTGCGGAATTCGGATCGCCGGTGCGCGCCATGGCGATGGTGCCGACGTTATTTTTCAAGCCGTTGTCTGCTTCGTTGTTGATGGCTTTATCGGTGGATTTTTGAACCATTTTCTCGGTAAATCCACCGCCTTGAATCATAAAATTGTCGATAACGCGGTGGAAAATCGTGTTGTCGTAAAAACCTTTTTTGGCATAATTGACAAAGTTTGCCACAGTTTTCGGCGCTTTGACTTCATCCAATTCCAGTTGGATGTTACCCATATTGGTTTCAATCACGGCATGGGTAACCGCTTGCGCTTGCACGGAGAGTGACAGTGCGAGGGCGCACAGGGTGAGTTTGATGGATTTTTTCATATGTTTTCTCGAATGATGTATTGTGAAAATGGAATATTAACCTTGTTTCGCGTGAAATCCATAAAAAACATGTAAGATTTTTCAAGCAAAAAACATAAGGCAATCAAATCAGGCCGTCTGAAAGGGATAAAAAACAAATTCTTGCTCTTTATCATTCCCTTTCAGACGGCCTGCTATTACGGTCAAACCAAAATCAGATTAGAAATCCAATTCCGCTTTCAGCCAATAAGTGCGCGGCATACCGGCGACGGCGAAGCTGCGGTCGAATTGGCCGCGCTGAACCTGCCAGTAGTTTTTGTTGAACAGGTTTTCTACCGAGCTGCTGACGGTCAAAGTATTTTTACCAAGCTTGGTTTTGTAGCGCGCGCCTACGTCAACCAAGGTGTAGGACGGGAAGGCGTATTGTTTTTGCGTGTCTTGGTAAGACTTGCCGAAATACGAAACATTGCTGTTCAAGGTCAAGCCTTTAGCAAACGGGGTATCCCACTCGACACCTGCTTTGGCAATTACGCGCGGATTGGCAACTTGTACGCCGTTTACCAGCATATCGCGTGAATTTGGGTAGTCTTTCACGGTCGATTGCAGATACATCAGGCCCAAAGTCGGACGCAAAGTATTGTTGAGCAAGTTCGCGTAGGTGTTGAACTCAATACCGCGACTGCGTTCCATGCCTTGCTCGTCGCCGGCTGCGCCGCCCAAAGCTTTATACGCTGCGAAGTCTGTTTTGCCGGTGGTAGAACCGCGCCAGTAACCCGGACGTTTGATTTGGAACGCGTTTAACGTGGTCACGAAATTACCCCAGTTTTTACGCACACCCACTTCAAACTGACGGCTGACACGCGGTTTGGACATAGTGGTATTGCCGTCATCGTCGGTTTTGATATCGGCTGGCTCTAAGTCTTCCATGTAGTTGCCGTAGACGACTAAATCAGGTTGCGGCACCCACGCGGCCATCAACATAGGACTGAAGCGTTTGGCATCACCGCTTTGACCTGCTTTTTTATCGGTATATTCAACCGCTTGGAAACGACCTCCCAAAGTCAGACGATATTTGTTGTCGGCAAAACCCAGTGTGTCGGACAAAGCCAAGCTGTTGACTTTGATATTGGCATCAAGATTGGCAGAGCTTTCCCAATCGGTTGCATAGTCCGGTTGGAAAGAATCAAGTTGCGCTGCAATATCGCCGCTTGCAGAAATTTTCGCGCTGCTGCTGCCTGCTGACAAACCGCGCGTAGTGGCACGTTGACGGATAACGCGGTCAAAAGCCGTACTCCAGTTGTGCGTTACCGGGCCGGTTTCAAATTCGCCTCGCGCAGACAGGTTCATGCTTAAAGTGCGGAAGTATTGGTCGGTCAGACGGGCAGTACCAGTGTTGTAGTCATAATTGCGGGCAGTTACTTTGCCGCTGGCGTTTGTGTTTTGCGCATCGGTACAAGTACTGGTGGCATTCAAACATACAGTAGGAGAAATCAGCGTGCCGTAATAACGCGCTTTGTTGTAGCCGATACCGCCTGTAATCTGTGCATTGTCAAACGCATCCCATTCAAACGTCAGCATATTGGTTTGGCCGACGGTGTTTTGCCAGTTCCAAGAAGGCAGCAGGTTGGTTTTACCATCAGGTGCATCAAACAGACGGCCTTGCAGGTTTTGAATGTCCTGCATACGCGCGCGGCCGCCGTTGGTTTTGCGTTTCGCGTAGATGGAATCGAATGCCACACGCAGTTTTTCGCCGCGATAATCGGCATTTAAGGCAAATTCTTTGTTGTCTTCGCTGTAACCGTGGCGCGGAGTATCGCCGTGGCGCAGTTTGCCGTTGGCGCGCACGCCGAATTCTTTGTTTTCACCGAAGCGTTGACCCAAGTCGAACGTACCTTGGGCGCGGTTGTTGCTGAACCAGCCCAAACCGATTTTGCGGTTGCCTTCGTCGGTGGCTTTTTTGGTTTCGATATTGACGGAACCGGATACCGCGCCTTCAGGGTCCATACCGTTTACGGCGGTGGACGCGCCTTTAATCAGTTGCGCGGAGCCGACTTGCACGCTGGCCGTGCCTTGCGTGCCGTACATACCGGCCAAACCATTGACGCTGAATTGGCGCGCATCAAGTTGGTAACCGCGGAAATACAGGCCCGTCAAAGTATTGCTTTCGCCGCCAAACTGCCAAGTCGAAGCGTCTTTTTTCGCTACGGCATCCACCAAAGTACGCGCTTCGGTGTTGTTGAGGGCTTTTTCATCGTAATTGACCACGGTAATCGGCGCGGTAAAGGCATTGGCTTTACCCAATACGCCCAAATTCACACGATCGCGCATATCGCCGTCACTGGCAATAGAATAAGAGCGTGCGGCCTTCACGCGTTTGGCGTCGGCGTGGACTTTGACTTCCTGCACTTCTGCATGGGCTTCGGGAGCAGGGGTGGCTTCATCGGCGGCGTAGGCGAATGCGCTTGCAACCACAAGCGGCATTAGGGCTAATTTGCTGTTCATAAATTCCTTCTGAATTGAAATATTAATAATTCTTATATCGGGTAAAAAATTACAAAGTAATTTAGCTTTGCGATTATATTTGATAAGATTCCTGCTTTCCACAAAAACAAATAAGAACTGTTTGTAAATACAAAAATACAACAGTTTGAAAAACTATTTTCATAGTGATCATAATTCCATAAATTTGCCGTCCTTTCAGACGGCCTTTACGACCCTTTCAGAGAATACATCCATGCAAAAATGGCAAACCGAGCTTTATTCCTCACCGTCTTGGCTGGTGCAGACCTTGTTGATGGTCGCCGCCGCCTCGGCGGTGATTCTGTTTTTTGCACGCAACACGCGCTTCGGGCGCGAGTTTAGCTATATCCTGCGGCTGTGTCTGACGCCGAAAAGTGCAGTTAAAGTATTGCTGCTGATTACGGCGATGATTACGCTGCTGCTGACTGAAGTGCGGTTGAATGTTTTGAGTACCTTTATGTCCAAAGGGCTTTACGACTCGATGCAGGATTTGAATGCCTCCGCATTTTGGATGTTTGCAGCGATGAATGCGGGCGTGGTGTTGATACGGGCGTTTAACAACGTCGTCAACGACTTTCTCGACCAAGGCTTGGCGATTAAATGGTCGGAGCGGCTCAATGAAGTTTTAACTTCGCGCTGGCTTGCCGACAAAAACTACTACCGCCTACAAATGCGCCGCCATGCGCCGGACAATATCGACCAGCGTATCCAACAGGATGCGCAGGAATTCATCGCTTCGACCATCGAATTTGTGCGCGGCATGGTCAATTCGGTCGTTACCTCGCTGGAATTTGCCGTTGTTTTGTGGGGCTTGGCGGGCATCCTGACCGTGTTCGGCTTCGATATTCCGCACGGCATCGTTTGGTTTGTCTATATCTTTGTGATTTTGGCGACCTTTATCGCCATGTGGATAGGCAACCCTTTGATTCGTTTTAATTATGAAAACGAAAAACTCAACGGCGACTACCGTTATTCCCTTGTCCGCGTGCGCGACCATGCCGAAAGCGTCGCGTTTTACAACGGCGAAAAACACGAACACGACCAGCTTGCCGACCGCTTCAAAGCCATCATCCGCAACCGTTGGCGCATTGCACGGCAAAGCGTCTGCCTGAGCGGCTTTAACGATATGTTTACCAACGGAATCAAGCTCTTTCCCATTATTTTGCAAGCTCCGCGCCTGTTTGCCGGACAAATCAAAATCGGCGACATCCAGCAGACCGTCCAAGCCTTCTCCCGTTTGCAAAGTGCGCTGTCTTTCTTCCGAATGTTCTATGACAAGTTCACCGCCTACCGCGCCCGATTGGAGCGTCTGTACGGCTTTTTGCTGAGCACGGAAGAAAAACACGCCGCACAACAACCCGAGCTTACCGAAGTTTCAGACGGCCTGATCTTAGAAAACGTCGCCCTATACCGCCACAACGGCGAAGTTTTATTGGACAGCATCAACATCAACCTTAAAAGCGGCGATTCCCTGTTGATACGCGGCCCGAGCGGTTGCGGCAAAACTTCCCTGCTGCGCACGCTGGCAGGGCTTTGGCCTTTCGGCAGCAGCGGTAAAGTCAGCCATCCGCCGCATCAAGACATCCTCTTCCTGCCGCAACGCCCGTACACAGCGCAAGGCAGCCTGCGCGATGCGATTTGTTACCCCGACATCGACAAACAACATCCCGAACTGATCGAAGCCATGAATACCTGCCGATTAGGTTATCTGGTCGATAAATTAGATAAAACCGATGACTGGCAGCATAAACTCTCCCCGGGCGAACTGCAACGCGTCGCCTTCGTCCGCGCCCTGCTCTCGCAGCCCAAAGTCATCCTGCTCGACGAAGCCACCGCAGCCTTGGACGAACCGACCGAAGCCATGCTCTACCGCGCCTTAAAACAAAAACTGCCCGACAGCATCATCATCAGCATCGGCCACCGCAGCACGCTCAATGAATTCCATGATTTTTGCCTCGATGTCGGTCATGTACAATGCTGAATTAATGGCATACCAAAGGCCGTCTGAAACAGTGAAAAACGAAATCAAACGATTTTGTCCTCACCGTTTCAGACGGCCTTTTCAAACGCTATGGCATGTTTATTTGCTATACTCTGCATTGTGTTAACGTCGTCTAAAAAATATTTATGAAAACCCTGGCCCTCATTCCACATTACAACCATCCGACCACCATCAGCCACGTTGCCCAAACCATGCGCGGCTTCGGTTTAAACGTTTTAATTGTGGACGACGGTTCACGCGAAGAATGCAAACCTGTATTGCAGGCTTTGGTTTCAGACAGCATTGATGTCCTTTACCGTCCAATCAACGGCGGCAAAGGCGCAGCGGTCAAAACCGGCTTGGAATACGCTCAAGAACATGGCTATACCCACGTCTTGCAGGTTGATGCAGACGGTCAGCATTGCTTGAGCGACACTCCCAAACTCCTCGCCGCAGCAGAACAAAATCCCGAAGCCGTTGTTTGCGGCTGGCCGCAATACGGCAATGATGCTCCCAAAGCACGGCTTTACGGACGCAAAATTACCGACTTTTGGAATATGTTGCACACTTGGTCATGCGACATCAAAGACGGCATGTGCGGCTTCCGCCTCTATCCGCTTGCACCCGCGCTTTCGGTCGTCCACGAAGAAACCGTAGGCGACCGTATGGACTTCGACACGGAAATCCTTATCCGCCTGTACTGGCGCGACGTCAAACCGGTTTGGATTAAAACGCCCGTCCAATACGCCTCCGACGGCGTGTCCCACTTCGATGCCTTTGCCGACAATGTCCGCATCAGCAAAATGCACACACGGCTGTTTTTCGGTATGTTAAAACACCGATTGAGCAAAGTTTTCGGAAAGGCCGTCTGAAACCATGACCGACCATAAACAAACCCATTGGGCGGCGCAGCCAGAACGCGGCAGCCGCCTGTTTCTCGCTCTGACCACATTGATGGTGCGCTATCTGCCGGCCTTTTTGATGAGGCCGTGTATTTGGTTTGTGGTGCTGTATTTTTATGCAACCGCACCCAAACCGCGCCGCCATATCCTGCGGTATCAAACCCGTCTTCAGACGGCCTTTCCCCATATCGTCCTGCCGAAACACAGCATATTCAAACAATTCGTCGCATTTGGCGAAGCAGTTTGCGACCGTTTTGCCGTGTGGCAACGCAAAATCCGTTATGAAGATTTGGTGATTGAAGATCCGGACGACATCTATTCGCAAGTCAAGCGCAACGAACGCGGCCAGATTTTTGCCTGTTCGCACTTGGGCAATACCGAAGTTTGCCGTGCGCTGGTGTCGCACCATAAAGATTTCAGACTCAATGTATTGGTGCACAGCAAACACGCACAGGCATTTAACGAGGCATTGCAAAAAGCCGGCGCAGATCATATCCGTCTGATTCAAGTAACAGATTTGGACACCACCCTGATGATGGAATTGAACAGCCGTATCGAAAACGGCGAATGGATTGCCATCGCGGCCGACCGCGTGCCTGTACGCGGCGAGAAAACCGCCGACATTAATTTCTTAGGCCATACCGCCCCTATGCCGCAAGGCGCATGGCTGTTGGCTTCACTTTTAAAAACACAGGTAAATACACTGTTTTGCGTCAAACAAAACGGCCGCCATCATTTGAAACTGCGTCGCTTTACCGATACTTCCAGCTGGAAACGCGGCAACCGCGAGGCTGCCGTCAAAGACGCAATGCAGGGTTTTGCCGACATTTTGGCGCAAGAATGTGCGCAAAATCCGCTACAATGGTTCAATTTTTATGATTTTTGGGGCGAAGACGCCGTCTGAAACCAATCACACTTACACTTTTAAACCATGAAAAAACACATCTACTGCCAACACAGCTTTGAAACCGAAGTTCCTTTTTTTGACGTAGATGCCATGCACATCGTGTGGCACGGCAACTATGTCAAATACCTTGAAACCGCGCGTTGTGCTTTTCTGTCTTCCATCGGTTATGACTACAACGAAATGGGACGGCAAGGGTACAGCTGGCCGATTGTGCAGATGAACCTCAAATACATCCGCCCTGCCCGTTTCGGCCAAAAAATCCGCGTTGATATGGACATTGTCGAAATCGAAAGCTGCCTGCGTATCGATTACACCATTTACGATGCTGAAACCAATGAAAAACTGACCCGCGCTTCGACTACCCAAGCCGCGGTGTCGCTTTCAGACGGCCTGATGCAGTTTCAAACGCCGGACAGCTGGTTGGAAGCAGTAAAAAGACATCCGACATTTAAGGCCGTCTGAAAAATTTATCGATTAAACAACATATTGCCTGCTTATCAGCATTACCCTTTATAATTTTACGTTTCTGTTTCAGACGGCCTTTATCCTCAATCCACACACACTTATGCTACTGAACCTCAACCGCTTTGCCTTTCCTGTTTTCTTAAAAGAAACCCGCCTGCTTACCGCCCTCGCCCTGCCTATGCTGTTGGCCCAAGTGGCGCAAGTGGGTATTGGTTTTGTCGATACGGTGATGGCCGGTGGCGCAGGTAAGGAAGATTTGGCCGCGGTGGCTTTGGGCAGCAGCGCGTTTTCTACGATTTACATTACTTTTATGGGTGTAATGGCGGCGTTGAACCCGATGATTGCCCAGCTGTACGGTGCAGGTAAAACCGAAGAAGTCGGCAAAACAGGAATGCAGGGCATTTGGTTTGGCTTGTGTTTGGGCGTATTTGGTATGCTGTTGATGTGGGCAATGATTACGCCGTTCCGTCATTGGCTGACATTGAACGATTATGTCGAAGACACGATGGCGCAATATATGTTCTTTACCAGCTTGGCAATGCCGGCCGCCATGATACACCGCGCCCTGCACGCCTATGCCTCCAGCTTGAACCGTCCGCGCGTGATTATGTTGGTCAGCTTCGCGGCATTTGTATTGAATGTGCCGCTGAACTATGTGTTCGTTTACGGCAAATTCGGTATGCCTGCTTTGGGCGGCGCAGGTTGCGGTGTGGCAACGGCAGCGGTATTTTGGTTCAGCGCATTGGCTTTGTGGCTTTATATCGCCAAAGGAAAATTCTTCCGTCCGTTTGGTTTGACGGCAAAAATTGGCAAACCCGATTTGGCGGCCTTCAAACAAATTTGGAAAATCGGCGCACCCATCGGCTTGTCTTATTTTTTAGAAGCCAGCGCGTTTTCGTTTATCGTCTTTTTGGTGGCGCCATTCGGCGAGGATTATGTCGCCGCGCAACAAGTCGTCATCAGCCTGTCGGGCATTTTGTATATGGTTCCGCAAAGCGTCGGCTCTGCAAGCACTGTACGCGTTGGCTTTTCGCTCGGACGGCGCGATTTTTTGCGGGCGCGTTATATTTCAGGCGTGTCGCTGGTGTTGGGCTGGGTACTTGCTACCTGCACCGCACTGCTCTTGGTCATCTTTCGCTTTCAGTTGGCCGGTATGTACACCAACGATGCGGCCGTATTGGGCATTGCCGCGACCGTTTTATTTTTCGCCTCCCTATTCCAACTGGCAGACGCCACCCAATGTATCGCTTCATATGCGCTGCGCGGCTATAAAGTGACCAAAATGCCGATGTTCATCCATGCCGTGGCTTTTTGGGGTTGCGGCCTGTTGCCCGGCTACCTGCTTGCTTATCATGCCGATATGGGCATTTACGGCTTCTGGACCGCGCTGACCGTTTCACTGACGATTGCCGCCATTGCATTGGTATGGTGCTTGGAGCTTTGCAGTAAAGAGAGGGTCAAATCGCATAAGGCCGTCTGAACAATACAAGCAGTCTTTCTCCACTGACTACGTCCTTTAATCAACGAATTCCTATTTTAAAGTTAAACCCATGCAACCCATCCAATACCAAACCGACCTTACCCCTTACAACACTTTCGGCCTCAAAGCCCAAGCCCAAGCATTTGTTGCACTCGAACACGCCGATGAATTGCGCGACATCGTCCGACTGCCCGAGTTCAACCGAGATACTGTTTTATGGCTCGGCGGCGGCAGCAATATCCTTTTGATGGAGGACTATACCGGTCTGGTTGTGCATATGGAAAACAAGGGAATACGCGAAATTGAGCGTTCAGATGGCCTGGTTTATATCGAAGCTCAAGCCGGGGAAATTTGGCATGATTTTGTTTTGCATACGGTTGGACTGGGTTTAAGCGGGCTGGAAAACCTCAGCCTGATTCCGGGCACGGTCGGCGCGTCTCCAGTACAAAACATCGGCGCATACGGCGTTGAAGTCAAAGATGTTATCCATAGCGTTCGCTGCTTTGATTTGGATACAGAAACCTTTGTCGAGCTTTCCAATGCCGACTGTGACTTTGCCTATCGTGAAAGCCTGTTCAAACAGGAAGGCAAGGGACGTTATGTGATTGTTTCGGTTGTATTTGCGTTAAAAGAGCATTTTGTGCCGAACTTGGGCTATGGCGATTTGGCGGCAGCGGTTGCCAAGCTGAGCCAAGGCCGCGAGGCGACGGCCAAAGATGTTTCCGACGCAGTGTGTGCAATCCGCAACAGTAAACTGCCTAATCCTAACGTGCTTGGTAATGTCGGAAGTTTCTTTAAAAACCCAGTTGTCAGCGCTGAAAAAGCTGCCGATTTGTTGCAGCAATACCCCAATATGCCACGCTATCCGCAGCCTGACGGTTCGGTCAAACTCGCGGCCGGCTGGCTGATTGACCAATGCCGTCTGAAAGGCCATCAGATCGGCGGTGCGGCAGTACATGACAGACAGGCTTTGGTTTTGGTGAATAAAAACAACGCGTCCGCGCAAGATGTCCACCAGCTGGCACAATATGTTTGTAATACAGTATTTACTCAATTTCAGGTAGAATTACACGCAGAACCCAACTGGCTGCCGACTTCATACAGCCTATAAAACAAAGGAGTGTATCCCATGCCGCGCATTGCTAAAGTCAACACTTACACACGAATCATCAATGCCAGCCTCGCCTTGTTCAACGAAGAAGGCGAGCGCAATATCAGCACCAACCATATTGCCGCCCACTTGGGCATCAGCCCGGGCAACCTCTACTACCATTTCCGCAACAAAGACGAAATTATCGTCCAATTGTTCAAGCGTTACAGCGAAGCCCTGCTTGTCTACCTTAACGAAGCCGTATTGCCGTCTAATGTTGAAGACTCCATCAACTACATGGCCGGTATTTATGATGTGATGTGGGAATACCGTTTCCTTTTCAGCGATGTGAATACCCTGCTTGCCCGCAGTGCCGAATTATTGGGCGAACACAATACCTTTACCCAAGCCAAAGTTTCCCCGCTGTTGGTCAACCTGCTGACCCAGCTCAACGGCCTGAACATCATCAGCGCAGACCAAACCGCCATGAATGACCTTGCCGTCAATATGTGGATGGTGACAAAATACTGGTTCGACTTCGACAGCTCCCTGCGCGGCCGCGCCAAGTTGACCGAAGATTCCAAAGTACGAGGCATCAGCCGCACACTCAGCCTGTTGCGCCCTTACCTCCTGCCGGAACACCGTGCCGAATTCGACCAAAAAATCGGCAGCAACCATTAATTTTTCCATACAAAGGCCGTCTGAAAACGTGGCTTTAACCAAGTTAAAGCTATTTTCAGGCGGCCTGTTAATTTTCGGATGCTTTATTTATGCACCTTCCCGATATTTCCATTCTCGGCTTAGGCTATCTCGGCCTGCCGCTGGCGCAAAAATGTTATGAGCAAGGCAGTCAGGTAGCCGCCGTCAAACGCAATCTGACTTCCGATGATATCAATCTGCCGATTGAACTCGACATTATCGATTTAAACCAAAACGATATTTTTCACAGTTCGACCTTATGGCAAAACCATATCAACAAACCGACATGGTTTTGCCTGCTTCCGCCTTCGTCATTAAACCATTACGCCGATACCCTGAAAAAATGGATTCAACTTGCCGAGCAATCTAAGGTACAACACATCATCTTTACCAGCAGCACCAGCGTGTATGGCGACCAAGCACGCATATGCAATGAAACCACGCCGCCCGATCCGCAAACCGAATCCGCCCGTCAAATCCTCACAGTCGAGCAAGCCTTGCTTGAAAGTACCGTCCCCCATATCGACATACTGCGACTGGGCGGACTTTATTCTGCCGACCGTCATCCCATTACCAAGCTGGTTCAAAAAACACGCATTCAAGGCGGCAATCAACCCGTCAATATTCTTCATAAGGATCTTGCCGTCCAAGTCCTTTTTCAGACGGCCTGCCAAGCTGACGGCAAGCGTATCCGCAATATTGTCGAACCCCGCCACCCAAGCCGGGCCGAATTTTATACCGCCGAAGCGGCCAAACTCGGCCTGCCGGCTCCTGATTTCATCGTTGATGACAAAAGCAACGGCAAAATTGTAAATACCGTTTGCGCAGACGGGCTAAGCCTGTAAAATTGCGACTCAACCCATTAATCCGTTTCAGACGGCATTTAGAGTAAACCATGTCCGCCCTATTTCCCCTTATCAACCACCTGATACAGCAAAATCCAGAGCAACAGCGCGAGCTGTCTGAATTTGCAGGCAGCATCATCTGCATCAGCCTGACCGGTTTCAGACTGACCGGACGCATCAGCGAACAAGGTTTTCTTGAAACCGCAAACGAAACCGCCGACACCAACATCACATTCCACAACAGCGCCATCCAAAAAATCCTCCAAGGCGGCCAGCCCGGAGTGGGCGACATCAGCCTCGAAGGCGACTTGGTATTGGGCATGTCCGTCCTTCCTATTTTGGGTGGACTGCGCTATTATCCAAGCGACGATTTGGCGCGTGTATTCGGTCATGTGGCCGCAGAAAGTATCAGCTCGCGCGCCGGCGATATCGGCCGCACCATGAAAAAAATCGGCAAAAGCATTGCCGAACAAATCAGCGACTTCTCACGCGAACCCGAATCTCCTGTTATCGACCAAGCCACGCTTGCCGCATGGTTGGAAGAAGTGGACAAACTGCGTGACGACGTTGCTCGCCTAAACGAACGCCTCGACCGCCTCGAGCGCGATATCTGGATAGATTAAATACTTAATTTCAGACGGCCTATTACATGAAAAGCCCATTTAAAAACATCGGTATCGTTACACGTCCCAATACGCCCGAAATTCAAGATACCGTCCACACATTGGTTTCTTTTCTGCGCGAAAACGGCTTCACCATCTATCTGGATGAATTGAGCGTAGAAGAACACTGCGTCTATATCCAAGATTCCGCCTACTGCGAAACCGTAAACAAAGCCCAGCTGGGCAAATATTGCGACCTCGTCGTTGTACTCGGCGGCGACGGCACTTTCCTCTCCGCCGCCCGCGAAGTCGCCCCGCGCGCCGTTCCCATTATCGGCATCAATCAAGGCCACTTGGGTTTTCTTACCCAAATCTCACGCGACACCATGGTTGAGGGCATCCGCCCAGTACTGGAAGGCAAATATCTGCCCGAAGAGCGCATCCTCATCGAAGCCAGCATCATTCGTGACGGCGAAACCATCGAACGCGCCCTCGCCCTCAACGACACCGTACTATCTCGTGGCGGCGCAGGCCAAATGATCGAATTTGAAGTCTTTATCAATCAAGAATTTGTCTATACCCAACGTTCGGACGGTCTGATTATTTCCACGCCGACAGGTTCGACTGCCTACGCGCTTGCCGCCGGAGGCCCCATCATGCAGGCCGGTCTGCACGCCTTCACGCTTGTGCCTATCTGCCCGCAATCCATGACCAACCGTCCGATTGCCATCTCCGACACCAGCGTGATCGAAATCCTCATCACCAAAAGCGGCGACGCACGCGCACATTTTGACGGACAATCCCATATCGACGTACAAAACTTCGACCGCATCATCATCCGCCGCTATCACAACCCCTTGCGCGTCCTCCATCCCACCGATTACCAATACTTCAAAACCCTGCGCCAAAAGCTGCATTGGGGCGAACAATTGATTTAAACACCACTTCAATAAACAGGCTGACCATGAAAACCATTTCCCAAACCTTAATAATCGCGCTGTGCGCCCTTTCCTCCCTCTCCGTCTCCGCACACGGTATGCACAAAAGCAAACCCTTGTCCTTTGAAGAATTGCCGAAAATCTGCCAGCAATACTTTACCCGCGCGGATGCGTGTTATCAAAAAGCAGGCGATAAAGCATCGTTCCAACGTGACAACACAAAATACCTGCGCCAAATCCTGCCTGCTGCCGACGTAGGCCAACGTGAACGCATGTGCCAAATTGCCATGGATACATTCGCTGAAAAAACAAAAGGCTTAAATTGCGAATAAAGACCTTCCCCTTAGCTCTAGTAATTTTAATTTCATAAAAAGGCCGTCTGAAACATTAGATTGTTTCAGACGGCCTACTTACAAAAACCCTTTACTTTTTAAGAAGAGACTACAAAATCCACTGTATGCGCTTCACTGTAATCAGGGATTTCCAGCTTTTCTATCATGCGGTGCAACACATCATTCGGAACAGAATGTTCGCGGTTACGGTTTTGCGATAGTAATTGCGTGTAAGGCACTTCCAAATAAATGAGATGCACACGTGCGCCGTAATCGGCAAACATCGGCAGCCATTTGCTGCGCAGGTCGCGGTTAAGATTGGTCGCATTAAAGACAAATGACGTACGGGCTCGCAGGTATTCTTTTGCCTGCTCTTTACCCAAACGCACTGCTTCGGCGGTATGTTTGGAATCTGCAGGATTGAGTTTGCGCTCACGGCGAATCTCATCCAGCGACAGCATAGGCAGATGGGCAAGATGTTGCCTGATGTAACTGTCTTTGCCGCTACCTGCTATGGCGCACATGGCGTACACATCGAAGGTCTGATCATCAAATGGCTGATAATCCGGCATTTCGCTACGGCCGTTAAGATAGAGATAGCGTCCGTAGTAGCTGGCGAACGTACGTGCCTTACCCCAACAAGCGTTTTCTTCACAGAGTTCACGAAACAAATCAATGCGCAGCAAAATATCCTGTTGATCGCAACATATACGACCCAGTACATCAGCTTTAGCAAGCATGGCAAGATGCGCAGTATTGACCTGCAAACTGGCCACTATGACAGCTCGATCAGGATTAGGCTTATTAATCGCCCATAAGGGCAATCCGTGCAAGCGCACGAGTTTGGCGATTGCTTCTCTTACGGCAAATGGAGCGGCAAGTTCGGTATACAGCAAAGTACGGGCGGTATGCTCACCTTTTTTTGCGTGATGCGGCGAAACGATACGCTCTTTGCCGTTTTCTATTTCACTCTTGGTCGTACTGCGTTTTTCCACATCATGCAGCATGGCGGCAGCAAACAGAATATGCTGCTCCTGTCCATCAAGCGCTTGGAACTCGGGCAGTTGTAAAAGGGCTTCGCATACCATTTTGGTATGCGTAAATACATCGCCTTCGGCATGCCACTCAGGGTCTTGCGGAACGTCCTTCATATCGGCAAACCAGCTGAAACGACGTTCTAAGGCTTGCCAATCAGGAAGTTGACCGGGTATGTAATATGGGAATGTCCACATAATTGTCTTTCTTATTATTAGATAATTGGACTTCAGGCCGTCTGAAACTGCCAGCTTTGCCAATGGTATTTGTCGTAATCGATAAGACGGGCAGGCTTCCAAGTTTTCGTCCAATGAACGTCGGTTTTAACGTGTTTGGCTCGCACCAATTTGAAAAGATTATCAAATTCATTGGATTGAACAGGCAGGTTGCCGTTGTTGGTGGCAAAATCAGTTGCATTACGGATAACAAAACCTTCACTGCAAGCCGCTCCTGTTTTCGGATCGTAGCCGCCAAGCTTGCCGGCAGTTTGTACGCTGTCCGTCCACGTCTCCCCCAAATTAGCGGCAAGCCATTGCGCTAAAGCAATATCTTCATTGGCGTATTTTTGAGTGAAATCTGCAAGCGGCTGGACAATGGGGATTTCTGGTACAGTCGGAAAATCAAACAGCTGCGCATAAAATTTAACCTCTTCCCATGAAAGCCAATGTCCGCCACGGCGGACTGCAAACAGGTAAAAATAGCTTTCCAGTTGTGAATAGGCAATCGAATGAATGCCATACAGATTCTCGCCAAAAAGTTCCAGATCGCCTAAATCATCTTTGATTTGCTGCCATCGTTGCAGCAAAGGTTTATCCCACGGATGCTGGGTAGGCGCAGCATGACTACGGGCATAGAGGCCGTGTGCGGCAAAGCAGTTGTTTTGCCCATCTAATTTTTCGGTTAAAACCAATTTCGGCAGTGAGGCAAAATATGAAAGAAAGCCGCGCGGCATAAAACGGTCGTCAGAAGTAGTACCGAGGCTGATGGGCGCGTGCAGGCTGCGGGCGTATTTTTGAGGTTCGGTTGTCGTCATAATATTTTTTCCTTTTTATTCATTTTTTAATTTTCTTTTCAAGTATTCCCAGCGACTTGTTACATTTTCCCCACTATATTTCCTTGTTTAGAAACCAAAAGCTGGTCGATTTTCAAATTTTCAGTATCGATGATTTCAAACTTATAACCGGCATAAACCAGAAAATCCGTACGCTTCGGGATTTTACGCAGGGAATACATCATAAAGCCGGCGATGGTTTCGTAGTTTTCCGAATCGGGAAACTCTTCGATATCCAACGCACGCATGACATCGGCGAGCGGGGTCGCGCCGTCCACCAACCATGTGTCTTCGGTACGGCGGATGATTTGCGGCTCTTCTTCGGTATTGACCAGCTCGCCCATCACAATGCTCATCACATCTTTCAGCGTTACCACACCGACCACCAGCGCGTATTCGTTCACTACGACGGCAAAGTCTTCGCCAGAAGTCTTGAAGGTTTCCAAGACATCGTAAAGCGACAGCGTATCGGGGATAAACAAGGCTTTACGCAACACGCGCTTGTCGGTCAGCCGGACATCTTTTTCTCTTAAAAATAAGGTCAGCAACGTATGCGATTCGATATAGCCGATGACACGTTCCAAATCACCGTCGCATACGAGGAATTTGTTGTGCGGTTTGTCCGACATCATTTCCAACACAGTATCGCTGTCGTCATGTTTGTCAAAATAGGCGATATATTCGCGCGTACTCATGGTGGAAGTGACCGTGCGCTCCTGCATATCAAAAATGTTTTCAATCAGATAGTGTTCTTGTTCTTTCAATACACCAGCCTGCGCGCCTGCATCAACGACGGCATAAATATCTTCCGAGGTCAGCTGCTCCTGACGGACGGTTGAGATTTTAAAGAGTTTGAATATTGCGTTTGCCAATCCGTCAAAAACCCAGACAAGGGGCTTTAAGATAAAAATCAAAAACATCATCGGACGGACAATGCGTACCGCCACCGCTTCGGGATGGGTCATTGCCATACGCTTGGGCATCAGGTCGGCAATTAAAATAAAGCTGCCTGTAACCAGCGAGAATGTCAGCAAAGAGGCAACTGTGCTGCCCCAACTGCCTGCGTTCTCCAAAAGTTTGCCAAAATACGGACGTATTGCCGCCTCGCCAACGATACCGGCAAGAATGGCGACGGCGTTCAAACCGATTTGAACAACGGTAATAAAACTGCCCGGCTGCTGCTGCATATTGATTACGTCAAGCGCACGCGTATCGCCGCCGTCTTTCGCCATGACCTGCAATTTGATTTTGCGTGCCGAAGCAAGCGCAAGTTCGGAACAGGACACAAACGCGCTAATGACAATCAGCAGGCACAATAATAATAAGGCTTCAAAAATATTCATGAAAATATGTGTGTATGGTATAGGTTAAAAATATTCAAACAGCAAAGGCCGTCTGAAAAATTCAATTTGATCTTAGATTTGTATTATGTACATTTATTGTTTTAATCATCCAGCGCATCTTCATCCAAGGATTTCAGCCATTTCAGCTTTTCGCCAATTTTAATTTCCAGCCCGCGCGGGACAGGTTGATAGAAATCCGGTTCGTCCAAGCCATCGGGCATATAGCTTTCGCCGGTGGCGTAGGCATTTGGTTCGTCATGGGCGTAGCGGTATTCACGTCCGTAGCCCAATTCTTTCATCAGTTTGGTCGGGGCATTGCGCAGGTGGACAGGTACTTCGTCGCTGGCGTTTTCTTGGACAAAGCGGCGCATTTGGTTGTATGCCTTATAGCCTGCATTGGATTTGGCGGCGGCAGCGAGATACAACACGGCTTGAGCCAAAGCGAGCTCCCCTTCTGGCGAGCCTAAGCGCTCATAAGTAGTGGCGGCATCATTGGCAATCGTTAAGGCACGCGGATCGGCCAAACCGATATCTTCCCATGCCATGCGGACAATGCGGCGGGCAAGATAGCGCGGGTCGGTACCGCCGTCGAGCATACGGCAGAACCAATACAATGCCGCGTTAGGATGCGAACCGCGTACGGATTTGTGCAGCGCGGAAATCTGATTGTAGAAACTCTCGCCACCCTTATCAAAACGACGGATTTGCGCACCCAAACTATCGGCAAGAAATTCAGCAGTTAAGGTTTTCAGACGGCGTGTATTAGCGGCGCGTAAAAGCTGCTCGATCAAGTTCAACAATCTGCGCGCATCGCCATCGGCAGTATTCACAAGCAATTCTTGCGCGTCTGCTTCAATCGTGAAATCTTGGTATTCAGGCAAAGCCAATACTTTGGCAATCAGCTTCTTCAGGTCGTCTGAAGACAAGGATTGCAAGACATACACCTGCGCCCTACTGAGTAATGCCGGATTGACTTCAAATGACGGATTCTCCGTGGTAGCACCGATAAAGGTTAATAAACCACTTTCGACATAAGGCAAAAATGCGTCCTGCTGCGCTTTGTTGAAGCGGTGTACCTCGTCAACAAACAAAATCGTCGCATGCCCTTGCTGCAAGGCAATTTCAGCTTTCTCAATTGCCTCACGTATGTCTTTTACGCCGGAAAATACGGCGGAAACCGGCAGAAACTGGGCATTGAAACTCTGCGCTAAAATCCGCGCCAACGTCGTCTTGCCCACGCCCGGCGGCCCCCACAGCAACATAGAATGCGGCTTCCCACCCTCGACCGCCACGCGCAAAGGTTTGCCTTCGCCGATTAAGTGCTGCTGCCCGATGACATCGTCTAAAGAATGTGGGCGCAGGCGTTCGGCTAAAGGGGCTTCGGGTTGGCGGGTAAAAAGGTCGGACATAGCGGCTTTCGTGCTGGCTGATTGAAAAGAAAACTCGCTAGCATTATACGGCAGTTTCGCAAACTCACATATCGGGCCGCATTACGGTATAATACACGCTATTTTGAGAATTCTTCGGGCGTTTCAGACGGCCTTGCTTACAGGAAATATCATGACTTCAAAAACTCTTTTGGCAGCTGTTACATCAGTTTTCTTATTGGGTGCATGCGCTACCGGCGGCGAATCTTTCGGCGGTTTGGGCAGCGGTACAGGTATCGGCAGCAGCGTAGTGAAAATGGCGGTAGACAGCCAATGCCGTACCGAATTGAACAAACGTAACGAATGGCGCGTCATTGCTTTGGCCATGAGCGCGGAAAAACAAGCCGAATGGGAAAATAAAATCTGCGGCTGCGCCAGCGAAGAAGCGCCAAACCAATTGACTGCAACCGAAATGATGCAGGTGTTGAGCCCGGCAACTCGCGAGCAGGCCATTGCTTCCGTTACCGCGAAAACGGTTACCGCCTGCTTCAAACGACTCTACAAATAATCGTTCAGACGGCCTTTTTTAATATCGAGGCCGTCTGAATTCGTTTTGACTTTCTATTTGAATTTTAAATATATAGAGAAGAAACCATGAAATACATCAGCACCCGCGGTGCAACCGCACGCAAGCAATTCAGCGAAGTTTTATTGATGGGCTTGGCTCCTGACGGCGGTTTGATGCTGCCTGAGCAATACCCTCAAATCGACCGTGCTACTTTAGACCAATGGCGCACACTCAGCTATCCTGAGTTGGCGTTTGAAGTCATGAGCCTGTTTGCCACCGACATCCCTGCTGATGATTTACGCGATATCATCAACCGTACCTACACCGAAGAAGTATTCGGCACAAAAGCCATTACTCCGGTTCGTACACTTTCAGACGGCATCAAAATTCAAGCCCTCTCCAACGGCCCGACTTTGGCATTCAAAGACATGGCCATGCAATTCTTGGGCAATGCGTTTGAATATGTATTGAACAAAGAAGGCAAAGAACTCAATATCTTAGGCGCCACTAGTGGCGACACCGGCTCTGCCGCCGAATATGCCCTGCGCGGTAAAAAAGGCGTCAATGTCTTCATGCTGTCTCCGGAAGGCAAAATGAGCGCATTCCAACGCGCGCAAATGTTCAGCTTGCAAGATGCCAACATCCACAACATCGCTGTTGAAGGCATGTTTGACGACTGCCAAGACATCGTCAAAGCCGTACAAAACGATGCCGAATTCAAAGCCAAATACCACATCGGCACAGTCAACTCCATCAACTGGGGCCGCATTGTCGCCCAAGTCGTGTACTACTTTGCCGGTTATTTCAATGCCACTTCGAGCAATGACGAAAAAGTCAGCTTCTGCGTACCAAGCGGCAACTTCGGCAATGTCTGCGCCGGCCATATCGCCCGCCAAATGGGTCTGCCTATCCATCGCTTGATTGTCGCCACTAATGAAAACGACGTATTGGACGAATTTTTCAAAACCGGCGCATACCGCCCGCGCAACAGCGAACACACCCACGTTACTTCCAGCCCGTCTATGGATATTTCCAAAGCCTCCAACTTCGAGCGTTTTGTGTTTGACCTGATGGACCGTGATGCAGACGAAATCAAAACCTTATGGGCTGAAGTAGGTTCCGGTAAAGGTTTTAATTTGGAATTTGCCTTAAACAAAGTACATCAACAATATGGCTTTGTTTCCGGCAAATCGACCCATGCCAACCGCCTTGCCACCATCAAACAGGTTTACGAGCAAGACCGTGAATTGATTGATCCGCATACTGCTGATGGCATTAAAGTCGCCCGTGAAGTCCGCGAAGCCGGCGAAACCATTGTCTGCCTCGAAACCGCATTGGCTGCCAAATTTGAAGCCACCATCCATGAAGCGGTCGGCAAAGTTGCGATCCCCCGTCCGGCCGCATTGGAAGGCTTGGAAAACCTGCCGCAACGTGTCCGTGTTGTCCCTAATAATGCAACGGCAGTGAAAGACATCATTAAGGAAGCCCTGGCTTAACTGGCCGTCCTTGACGACTGCATAGGCCGTTTGAAAAAGTTTCAGACGGCCGCAACCGATATTTGAGAAGTGGGTAACATTATTGCCAAACCCACCACGCTGCAGTCGTTCCTAATATAAAATCAAGGTGTTAAAACAATACCGACTCCTTTTGACTTTCAATTGCAAACATTGTAATGACAGATATTTTCGTTTAGAATTGCATGTTTGCTCTAAATCTGGATTGATATGCAGACAACACAAGCCGCATCCAACTGGGAGCTGTACAAGCGTTTGCTTGGATATTTAAAAAGCTATTGGAAGATGTTTATCGTCTCCGTAGTGGCCATGCTGATTGTCGCCGGTACCATGCCGGCTTTCGGTTACTTGCTCAAACCTCTGATTAATGAAGGTTTTGTTGATAAAAACATGAAAAGCATGTCATGGTTGCCGCTGGCAATTGTGGCGCTGTTTTTCGTTCGCGGCCTGTTTAACTTCATTAACGAATATTGCACGACTTATCTGTCCAGCCACTTGGTGCAGCGCTTGCGCGGTGAAATGTTCAACAAAATGATGCACCTGCCGACTTCGTATTTCAGCAGCAATACCGGCGGCCGTTTGATGTCTCGTATCTTGAACGACGTCAATCAAATTACCGATGCAGGGTTTAACGTCATTACCGTGATTGCTAAAGACGGCGTGAGCGTAGTCGGCCTATTGGGCTTGCTGACTTATCTGAACTGGCGTTTGACCCTGATTACTTTTATCATCTTGCCGGTTGTTGCTGTATGTATCCAAACAGTCAGCAAACGCCTGCGCAAACTGTCTGCCAACAACCAAATTTATCTTGGCCAGCTGATGCAGGTCTTGGGCGAAAGCATTAATGGTGAACGCGTTGTAAAAATCTACGGCGGTCAAGATTATGAAAACCGCCGCTTCGACCGTATTGCCAATGATGTTCGCCGCAACCTGCTCAAACAGGTTTCCGCCAGCTCTGCCGGTACCGGCATTACGCAATTAATGGCCTCGGTTGCTCTGGCTGCGATTATTTACGCAGCCGCCCGCCAAGCAGGACTTTCCGGCTTTAGTGCAGGCGATTTCATGTCGTTTTTGTCGAGCATGATCATGATGTTTGACCCCATTAAACGCATGACCGGCGTGATGCAATCCCTGCAACGCGGTTTGGCGGCGGCAGAAAGTGTCTTCACCTTTTTGGATCAACCCGAAGAAAGCAACGAAGGCAAACAAACCCTCAGCCCAAACCCTGGCGATATCGAATTTTGCGATGTTGTACACCGCTATCCTGAAGCCGAACGTAACAGCTTGAACCACATTAACCTGCTTGTACCGCAAGGCAAAGTGACCGCATTGGTCGGCGCATCAGGCTGCGGTAAAACCACCCTGGCCAATATGTTGCCGCGCTTCCTCAATCCGGATGAAGGCAAGGTCTTGATTGGCGGCATCAACATCAATGAATATACACTAGAAAGCCTGCGCAGCCGCATGGCATTCGTTAGCCAAAACGTTGTCCTGTTTAATGGTACGATTGCTGAAAACATTGCCTATGCTCAAGCTGACAAATTCAGTGAAGAAGAAATTATCAATGCTGCAAAAGCCGCGAATGCTTGGGAATTTATCCAAAAAATGCCGCAAGGCTTGCACACTGAAGTTGGCGAAAACGGTTTAAAACTGTCCGGCGGCCAACGTCAACGCCTCGCCATTGCGCGTGCACTTTTGAAAAACGCACCGATTTTAATTTTGGACGAAGCCACCAGCGCATTGGATAATGAATCCGAACGTTTGGTACAAACCGCATTGGAAAACCTGATGCAAAACCGTACCACATTGGTGATTGCCCACCGACTTTCGACCATCGAAAAAGCCGACAACATCGTTGTCATGCATGAAGGCAATGTCGTAGAACAAGGCACTCATCATGAATTGATTAGCGCAGGCGGACGCTATTCCGACCTGCACAGCCTCAGCGAAAAATCAGCCAAACCGGCAAGCAAGTAGCTGAACACAATATTCCATTCTTTTTATTAACCTTGGCCGCCCCGACTTATCCTTTTCAGACGGCCTTATCCGACAGGAAATATCAATGGCAGCATTCAACACCCAGAAAGTCTTGTCCGTACACCACTGGACCGACGCTTACTTCACTTTCACCTGTACCCGTGACGAATCTTTGCGCTTTGAAAACGGCCAGTTCGTCATGGTCGGCCTGATGGTAGACGGCAAACCGCTGATGCGCGCATACAGCGTGGCTTCCGCCAACTGGGAAGAGCATCTGGAATTTTTCAGTATTAAAGTACAAGACGGCCCATTGACCAGCCGCCTGCAACACCTTAAAGTCGGTGATGATGTCCTCATCAGTAAAAAACCAACCGGTACATTGGTTGCCGGCGACCTGAATCCGGGCAAACACCTCTACCTCTTGAGCACCGGTACCGGCATCGCCCCTTTCTTGAGCATTACCAAAGACCCTGAAATTTACGAGCAATTCGAAAAAATCATCTTGGTTCACGGCGTACGCTACAAAAAAGATTTGGCATACTACGACCGCTTCACTAAAGAATTGCCCGAACACGAATACTTGGGCGACTTGGTTAAAGAAAAACTGATTTACTATCCAATCGTTTCACGCGAAGAATATGTACACCAAGGCCGTCTGACCGATTTGATGCGCAGCGGCAAACTCTTCGAAGACATCGGCCTGCCTAAAATCAATCCACAAGACGACCGCGCCATGCTGTGCGGCAGCCCTGCCATGTTGAAAGACACCTGCAACGTCTTGGACGATTTCGGCCTGACCGTTTCTCCGAAAACCGGTGTCCGCGGCGACTACCTGATTGAGCGCGCATTCGTCGATCAATAACGTACGTCAGCAACAGGCCGTCTGAAACCCTTCTTTCAGACGGCCTAAACCTTAATAATTTATCCCACATTATGCCTACTCTACTCATCATCCGTCCGTCCAACCGTCCGCAACAAGATATCCAAACCTGCCATGCTGCCGGTTGGCAGGCTCAGGTATTGAGTCCGATTGAAATAGAGTTGGATCATTCGGCGCTAAAAAAACTTCCCGAGCAATTCAAGCAAGCCGATGTCGTGTTTTGGGTCAGCCCTACCGCTATTGAAACCGCAGCGCCGCACCTGAACTTTTCAGACGGCCCTAGAGCACACATTACCGTCGGCCAAACCAGCCAACATACTTTAGCACAATTCTCCCCCTATCCCGTATTCTCCCCCGAAGATGGCAACGACAGCGAAGCCGTCTTGAGAATGCCTATTTGGAAAAACCTGCCACCCAATGCCCAAGTTCTAATCATTCGAGGTCATGGCGGCCGTAATTTTCTGGCAGACAAACTGACCGAACTGGGTTTCCAAATCGACATCGCCGAAATCTATTTCAGACGGCCACACGCCATCGATTGGCAGCACTTTAAAACCGAAGACATCGCCGCCGCCTACGTTACATCCGGCGAACTTGCGCGCGAATTTTTCCATCAGATTCCGCCGCAATTTTCCCGATTCTTCGAATCCTTGCTATACTTTACCCATCATCCGCGCATTGCCGATGCGCTTCGCATCGTCGGTGCCAAACATGTAGAAACCGTCACTTCTCTATCCGCTGCACTTTCATCCATGCCACAAAGGAGCCAAGCAGTGAACCCAGTCGAAGACAATAAAGATACCCAACAAGTTGCCAATACGGCAGCTCCGGCGCCTGAACGTTCTGAAAACACTAGGCCGTCTGAACAAATCAAACCTACCCAACCTCAGCGAGTGGAGGCGAGCATGCCCGAGTCCAACAATCTCCCACAAAACAACTCCCCTGTTATCATCAAACAATCTGGCGGCAAAGCCTTGGCCGCAGGTGCAACCGTCTTGGCACTGCTTGGCCTAGGCGCGAGCGGATTCCTGTTTGTACAGGGTCAAAATGTTTTAAAAAACCAAGAGCTCGAATTCAACCAAAAAATCGACAAAGCCGCGTTAGGTGAATCTGAAAACGCCAGCCTTTTAAAAGACAACCTCAACCGCCAAACCGCTATTCAGGCCGAGTTAGACCGCCTGAACAACGGTCAAAAAAACAATAGCGATCAAATCCTGCAAACGCAGAAAGCTTATCAAGAGTTACTCAAAGGCCGTATCAACTGGCTGGTTGATGAAGCCGAATCCATGTTGAACACTGCTTCGCAACAATTGATGCTGTCAGGCAACCTCCAAGGCGCGGTCAGCGTATTGGAACACATCGACAGCCGCTTAAGCCGTTTTGAACAACCTGAACTTATCCCCGTCAAACAAGCCATCAGCAATGATTTGGCTGCACTGAAAAACCGTCCTTATGTCGATATTTCCGCTACTGCCTTGCGTATCGACCGTTTGGAAACTGGTATTTCCGGCCTGCCTTTGGTCTTGGACGGCGTATTGAAACCGGGTGCCGCGCCTGTCGAAGCCGCCAATTCAGGAACTTGGTGGGAAAACACATGGGAGAAATCCCTCAATGCCCTCAAAGGCTTGGTTGAAGTCCGTCATCTGGACAGCAACGACGCCATGTTGATTTCGCCCGAACAAACCTACTTCATCCGTGAAAACCTGCGCCTGCGCCTTTTGGATGCGCGCATTGCCCTGTTGCAACACAACGGCGAAGTGTATCAAAGCGATTTGAACAACGTTGAAGCAACCGTCAAACAATACTTCGACAGCAAATCCCCTGCTACGCAGTCATGGTTGAAAGAGTTGGCTGAACTCAAAGCCCTTGATGTCCGCATGATTTCAGACGACAGCCTGAAAGCCAGCTTGAGCGCCGTTCGTGCTTATCAAGAAGGTTCGCGTACACAAATGACGACCGAAGAAGCTACGCAAACCCAAGCTGCCGAGAAAACCGCTTCCGCTCCGGCTGCAACTACCGAGCAAGCCACCACTGCCGCTCCTGCTGCCGCTTCTGCCCCTCAGTCTTTAGAAGCACCTGCATTGCCGTCTGAAAACAAAAAAGAACCGGCCGCCGAAGCTGCCAAACCACAAAACCAAACCAAGCCTGCTGCCAAAATTAAAGGAGAGCAAGCATGAAAACCGTCGTTTGGATTGTCATTCTGTTTGCCGCCGCCGTCGGTTTAGCTTTAGCTTCCGGTATTTATACCGGCAACGTGTACGTCGTGGTTGAACAAACCATGCTACGTATCAATCTGCATGCCTTTGTTTTAGGCCTGCTGTTGAGCGTATTCGTCTTGTATTTCCTGATTAAATTCGTGTTCGGCCTCTTAAATATTCCAGTGCGTATGCAACGCTTCGGTATTGCCCGCAAAGGCCGTCAGGCTTCCGCCTCTTTGAACAGCGCAGGTCTGGCATATTTTGAAGGTCGTTTTGAAAAAGCCGAACAAGAAGCCGCCAAAGTCTTGCAAAACAAAGAAGCAGGCGACAACCGTACCCTGGCTTTGATGTTGGGCGCGCATGCAGCCGACCAAATGGAAAACTTTGAATTACGCGACCGCTATCTGCACGAAATCGAACAGCTGCCACAAAAACAGCAGCTTTCCCGTCATCTTTTGCTGGCCGAATCTGCACTGGGCCGCCGCGATTATTCGACTGCCGCACAAAACCTTGAAGCAGCAGCAAAAATCAATAGCAACCTGAGCCGCCTGGTCCGCCTGCAATTGCGTTATGCCTTTGATCACGGCGATGCTGCAGATGTCTTGGCAAAAGCGGAAAAACTGGTTAAAGCCGGCGCCATCAACGATTACGAAGCCGGACAGTATCAAAATTGGGCATATCGCCGCCTCTTAAGCGAAGTAACCGATGCAGGCCGTCTGAAAGCCTGTTTGAAACAGATTCCCGAAAACGTGAAATCTGGCGAATTGTGCGTCGCGATTGCCGAGAAATACGAGCGTTTGGGCTTGTATGCCGAAGCGGTCAAATGGGTAAAAACCCATTATCCGCAAAACCGCCAGCCCGAGCTTTTGGAAGCATTTGTCGAATCCGTTCGTTTCCTAAGCGAGCGCGACCAGCAAAAAGCCATCGATTTGGCAGATTCTTGGTTGCAGGAACAACCGGACAATGCGCTACTGTTAATGTATCTCGGCCAACTGGCTTACGGCCGCAAACTTTGGGGCAAAGCCCAAGGCTACCTCGAAGCCAGCATCGCCCTGCAACCCAGCGTATCTGCGCATTTAGTCCTAGCGCGCGTGTTTGATGAAACCGATCAGCCGCAAAAAGCGCAAGAACAACGCAATCTGGTTTTAGAAAGCGTGGCCGAGGAAGAACATCCGGCAGCCCTTCCTCAACCAAATTGATGTGCTGATTTAGCATTAAGCGACAACATGAAATCTACAACAAAACCAACCATTTAATTATTTCAGACGGCCTGAATAAACAACTAAGGCCGTCTGAACTTTGTTCCAACACACCAAATCAGAAAGCCTATTTATCATGACTGCTCTGAAAAACGATACTTTCCTCCGCGCCCTGCTCAAACAGCCTGTCGAATACACGCCCATCTGGATGATGCGCCAAGCCGGACGCTATCTGCCTGAATACAAAGCCACGCGCGCACGCGCAGGCAGCTTTCTCGATTTGTGCAAAAACACCGAGCTGGCGACCGAAGTTACCATCCAGCCTTTAGACCGCTTCGATCTGGACGCAGCGATTCTGTTTTCTGATATTCTGACCGTCCCCGATGCCATGGGTTTGGGCCTGTATTTTGCCGAAGGCGAAGGTCCGAAATTTGAACGTGCCTTGCAACACGAAGCCGACATCGCCAAACTGCAAGTTCCCGATATGGAAAAATTGCAATACGTCTTTGACGCGGTAACTTCCATCCGTAAAGCACTGAACGGCCGCGTTCCGCTCATCGGCTTCTCCGGCAGCCCGTTCACACTCGCCTGCTACATGGTCGAAGGCGGCAGCAGCAAAGAATTCCGCACCATCAAAACCATGATGTATTCGCGCCCTGATTTGCTGCATAAAATCCTCGATACCAATGCCCAAGCCGTTACCGCTTATCTCAATGCCCAAATCGATGCCGGCGCACAAGCCGTACAAATTTTCGACACTTGGGGCGGCGTGTTGAGCGATGCCGCATTTAAAGAATTCAGCCTGAAATATATCCGTCAAATCGTAGCCGGACTCAAACGCGAAAGCGAAGGCCGCCGCGTGCCTGTTATCGTATTTGCCAAAGGCGGGGGCTTATGGCTGGAAAGCATGGCGGAAATCGGTGCAGACGCATTAGGCTTGGACTGGACCTGCAACATTGGCGAAGCCCGCCGTCGCGTCGGCGAACAAGTTGCCCTGCAAGGCAACTTCGACCCGTTTGCCCTCTTCGGAACACCAGAATCTATCCGCACCGAAGTCGCACGCATTCTTGCCGACTACGGCAACGGCAGCGGCCATGTATTCAACCTCGGCCACGGCATCAACCAACACGCAGATCCGGAACACGCCAAAATCTTGGTCGATACCGTACACGAATTGTCCCGTCAGTATCACCGTTAATGGAAGCAACGCAAGGGCCGTCTGAAAACAAAAAAAAACACAATTATCGTGTAAATTTGTTTTCAGACGGTTTTTCTATATACTTAATATTTGAAGCTTGTCGGCCCCAACCTTCAAATTGAAAAACCCAACCACTCCCCACCGAATATGAATTTCTTAAAAGACATTACCTGGACCGAGATTTTTATCTTCGTCCACACCTGCGCCGCACTCGCCTGCATGCTGCGCGTGTTGTACAAACAAAAAAACATCGGCTCAACCTTTGCCTGGCTGATTATCCTCTTCCTTTTCCCCGTATTCGGAACCATCGCCTACATCCTCATCGGCGAGCCGCGTCTCGGTACGGCCCGCGCCAAACGTACCGGCGAAATGAACCGTTTCTACCGCAACTTTGCCGCCGCCCACCTTACCGATATGTATCTTGATATTGCCGACCAAGTGAAATCGCGTTACCACGGCATCAGTAAAGTTGCCGAAAAAGGAACGGGGCTGGGTGCAACCCGAGGCAACGCCATGAGCCTGCTCTCAACCACCGATACCATCATCGACAGCATGCTTGCCGACATACGCGGCGCAGCCCATTCCTGCCTGTTGGCCTTTTACATTATCGAGCCCAAAGGCCGCATCGAAGAAATTCTAAATGAAATTCTTGCTGCCAAAACCAGAGGCGTAGACTGCGCCATACTGGCCGATGCCGTCGGCAGCAGGAGCTTTCTTGAAAGCGATTGGGTAGAGAAACTGCGCCAAGCCGGCGTTGAAGTACATACCTCCTTACCTGTAGGTATCTGGCGTACATTATTCACACGCACCGACCTGCGCAATCACCGTAAACTCCTCGTCATCGACAGCAAAATCGGTTACACCGGCAGCTTCAACCTCGTCGATCCGCGTTACTTCAAACAAAATTCAGGCGTCGGCGAATGGATAGATGCCATGATGCGTTGCACAGGGCCTATGGTACTGGAACTGTCTGCCGTCTTCTTCGCCGACCTTGCCGTCGAAACCGATAAAAACCTCCAAAACGTACAAACATACCTCAACCAAGCAAAAAACCTGCTGCCCCAAATCCTTCCCGAAAAAATGCAGCAAGGCAATATTGTTGCCCAAATCATTCCCTCCGCCCCCGAGCAAAGCAGCTTCGTCATCTACGAAACCATCATCAGCGCCATCTATGCCGCTACCAAACAAATCACAATTACCACCCCCTACTTCGTCCCCGACGAGCCACTTCTCATGGCATTAACCGTCGCCGCCAAGCGCGGTGTCAAAGTAACCCTGATACTGCCCGCCAAAGTCGACTCACTGATGGTACGTTACGCCTCACGCGCCTACTACCCTATGCTGCTGGAAGCCGGCGTCAAAATCGCCATGTTTGAAGGCGGCCTTCTGCATGCCAAAACCTTGACCATAGACGAAGACTACTCCCTCTTCGGTACGGTCAATATGGACATGCGCAGCTTCTTCCTCAACCTCGAAATCAGCCTCGCCATCTACGATCGCGACACCACCAAACAAATCTGCAACCTCCAACGTGACTACCTCAAAAACTGCAGCTACATTGCCATCAAATCATGGCAACAACGCTCCAAACTCCGCGGCCTCGTAGAAAATGCCGTCCGCCTGATGAGCCCTTTGCTGTAAAACATAAATATTTAGGCCATCTGAAAAATACTTTTCAGATGGCCTTTTTAAATAAAACACTGATAGACAAAATTCTTTATTGACAGATATTCAAGCTATCCCATCTCTCCCTCTCGGAAAAAGTAAGACTCAACCCATTTCCCAACCAAAGAATCTTTACTAAATTTAACTAAAATATAAACTAATTGATTTTTATAAAAATCCTATTAATTTGAGACTGGAATAAAACAGAATGTATTTATTAATATCCATTAAGAATTTGATAATCATTATTACAACAATTAGAATAAACAGTCAATTTTTTACTTAGGAAAAATCATGAATAAGGTCTCCTCTCCTGTATTCCGCCTTAGTATCATTACACTCGCATTATCAACAAGCTTCGCTCATGCCGAAAATTTGCAACCCGCAGAAACTGCCGAGCTGAATGAAATTAAGGTCACCGGTACTGCCGTACCGACTCGTGTAACCCGCAACCAGCTCGACCGCGAAATTTCGACCGATTTAAAACAAGTCATGAAAGACCAAATCGGCATGGATGTCGGTGGCGGCAACGGTGTGGCGCAGTTTTACAGCATCCGCGGCGTTGGTGAAGACAAAATTAACCTAGAAGTCGACAACACCAGCCAATCCACAAAAATCTTCCACCACCAAAGCCGCTTCCAGCTTGATCCTGCTTTGGTGAAAAGCATCAACGTCGAAAAAGGCACAGGCGCGGCGAGCGCGGGTTTGGGTGCGGTCGGCGGTACCATCCGCGTAACAACGGTTGACGCAAAAGACCTGCTGACAGACGGCAAACCTTTCGGTTTCAAACTGGGCACGGGCTTGAGCAGCAATAAAGGCTCAACCGGCAGCGCAGCGGTTTACGGCTATCAAAACGGCTTCGATGCCCTGTTTGCAGGCAACTTCCTCAACAACCGTGACTACAAAGACGGTAACGGCAATGTCAACCTCGGCAGTCGTCTGAAACAGCACAGCTACCTCGCCAAACTCGGCTACGATTTCAACGACGACCACGGCATCCGCCTGACCTACCGTCAGGAATACCAAAAAGGCAACCGCACCGACAAAGCCGAGTTCCAAAACGTTGACAGCTACATCGGCGTGGACGGCACTTATCAAAAAGAGCAGACCTACAATCTGGAATACCGTGGCCGTAACGTCGGCTTTATCGACAAAATCGATGCCAACGTCTTCCAAATCAACACCGATGACACCAAACCGCCTAAAGGCGCTCCTTCTCCAAAAGCCCAAGCTTCCGGCACGGCGCAAGGCGGCGTTCCCATCGGTCAGCTTGAGCTAAGCAAAATCAAAGCGACCGGCGCGAATCTGAACCTCGCCAGCTCCTTCGGCGACGGACACATAGTGAAATACGGCGTCAACTACCGCCACGAAACCTCCGAGCCGTCCGACAAAGGCGCGTGGCTGAAGATTCTCGGCCTGTATGACCGCGACAAAGAGAAAAAAGCCGAATACGGCGTGTACGCGGAAGGCATTTGGAACCTGCACCCCGTTACCCTGACCACCGGCCTGCGTTACGACCATTTCAAATACAACGCCGCCAGCAAACAAAGTGCGTCGCACGGACAACTCAACCCCAGCATCAGCGCGATTTGGGACATCAACGACAACTTCTCCCTCTTGGCAAACCTCAATCAGGCAAGCCGTGCGCCCCGCCTGAACGAAGCCCTGTTGGCTAACGAACGTGCAGGTGCCGCCGCCGATTTGGACAGCAACCTCAAAGCTGAAACTGCCCGCCGTGCTGAAATTGGCTTCAAATGGCGCAACGACAACTTCAACGTCAGCGGCAGCGTGTTCCACCAACGCATCAAAAACCTCATCGTCTATCGTTGGGCAAAAATCAACAACAACACCGCCTCCATCACCGAACGCGGCAAGATTTACAACGGCGGTACGCTCAAAACCTACGGCTACGAACTTGACGCATCCTATCGCTGGGGCGGTCTGACCGCACGCGCCGGCGTGTCCTACGTCAAACCCCGTCTGAACGGCGAAATGTACTACGGCGAAAGCCCGATTCAAGAGGAAGACCACGAAAGCTCGTTCACCTTCTGGAACACCGGCCGCCAATGGCTGACCGGTCTGTCTTACCAGTTTGAAAACCCCAAACTCGAAATCGGCTGGCGCGGCCGCTACGCCCAAAGCGTGAAATACACCGACGTCGCCCGCGGACTAGGCACGATACACGGTAAGAAAGCCGGTTACGGCGTACACGACATCTACGCCAACTGGCAGCCGCTGAAAAAAGACAACCTGAACGTCAACTTCGCCGTCAACAACATCGGCAACAAGCAATACCGTTCACACAGCCAACGCTTCCCCGACGGCAACGGACGCGTGCCCTTCTACGAACGTGGCCGCGAGTTTGCCTTGGGCGTGAACTATCGTTTCTGATAATACGAACGACGTTATGACGTTATAAGAAAATAAAAGGCCGTCTGAAATCCAGTTTTCAGACGGCCTTTTCATTGATTTTAATCTTGCCATATAACCTTGTGTTCAGAACCATATGTAATCTTTTTAATACTGCTTTCAAGAGGAATTTCTTTATCTAATACTCCTGAATATTCCGAACCTGCTAATTTTTGAAATAAAGTAATATTCAGCTCATCGTTGCGGCTAGTTGTTTTAATATCTGAAATACCCATTGCACTATTGCCTAATAAGCCTGTCAAATGAACCTGCCTATTCCCCTTAGCTTCATTGACAGTAATTTTAAAATTCCAAATATCTTCCAACTTAATTTCTTCATTAGAGAAAAAGCAGCCGGATAATATCAAGCCTGCAATACCCAGCATCATTGCCCTTATTTTCATAATAATTCCCTGATCGATTTAACAACTTTAGGTTCGATTCCCGAAGCTGATAGTACTATAAATTCTTAAATGCGTAGATTGGATTGATAAACCTAACGATTTCAATAAATTTAATAGTTCTGTTGGTCCTCAATTCAACCTACACTTATTAAGTAGGAATAGTATAAAAAGGCCGTCTGAAAATTTTCAGACGGCCTTTTTTCCTCCTTCCTTACTTAACCATCACCCTTTCTTTCAAAGTCTTCAATACGTTCTTCACTGTATTAATCCGCACTTCGATATTTTCCATCTCTGCGGTAAATCGCAGCTTATCCGCGCCGGCAAGGCGGTATCTTTTGTCGTTTTGAATCAGCAGGATGATTTCGGTTGGATCGACATTGTTGTTTTTTCCAAAGGTTACCGTTACCGCTTCGCTGGTCGCATCAATGGCATCGATACCCAATTCTTTTGCCATAAGCCGTAAGTGGTGGCTTTCGATGAGGGTTTTGACGGGTTGTTCGGGCAGACCGAAGCGGTCGACCAGTTCTTCATGTATGGCGTTGATTTGCTGCACGGTTTCGCAGACGGCGAGGCGTTTGTAGAGGACGAGGCGCTCGTGAATGTCGGAGCAGTAGTCTTCAGGCAATAATGCCGGGCTGTGCAGTTTGATTTCGGTGGTGATGCCCAGCGGTGCGTCGAGGTCGGGCTGGCGGCCTTTTTTGAGGTCGCGCACGGCTTGTTTGAGCATTTCGGTGTAGAGCGTGAAGCCGACCTGTATCATTTCACCGGATTGTCCTTCGCCAAGGATTTCGCCTGCGCCGCGGATTTCCAAATCCTGCATGGCTAGGGTGAAACCCGCGCCGAGTTCGTCTGCCGCCGCGATGGCATCGAGGCGTTTTTCTGCGTCTTTGGTGATGTATTCGGGCGTGAGCAGGTAGGCGTAGGCTTGGTGGTGGCTGCGGCCGACGCGTCCGCGCAGCTGGTGCAGTTGTGCCAGCCCGAATTTGTCGGCGCGGTTGATGATGATGGTGTTGGCGTTGGGGATGTCAATGCCGGTTTCGATGATGGTAGAACAGAGCAACACGTTGAATCGTTGCTGTAAAAAGTCGCGCATCACTTGTTCCAACTCGCGCTCGCGCAGTTGTCCATGTGCCACGCCGATGCGGGCTTCAGGCAGCAGGGTTTCGAGCCGCTCGCGCATATTTTCAATCGTATCCACTTCATTGTGCAGGAAAAACACTTGTCCGCCGCGTTTGAGTTCGCGCAATACGGCTTCGCGCACGCTGCCTTCGCTGAAGGGTTTGACAAAGGTTTTGACGGCGAGGCGGCGGCTGGGCGCGGTAGTAATCAGCGAGAAGTCGCGCAGACCTTCGAGCGCCATGCTGAGGGTACGCGGAATCGGCGTGGCGGTCATGGTGAGGATATCGACATTGGCGCGCAGGCGTTTGAGTTGCTCTTTTTGGCGCACGCCGAAGCGGTGTTCTTCATCGATAATCACTAAACCTAAATTTTTGAATTTGATTTCGTCCTGCACCAGTTTGTGCGTGCCGATAACGATATCGACCGTGCCGTCCGCCATGCCTTCCAGCGCGGCTTTGGTGGCTTTACTGTTGTTGAAACGCGAAAGGCTGGCGACTTTCACAGGGAAATCGGCGAAGCGGTCGGCGAAGTTTTGCGCGTGCTGCTCCACCAGAAGCGTGGTCGGGGCGAGTACGGCAACTTGTTTGCCACCCATCACCGCCACAAACGCGGCGCGCAGGGCGACTTCGGTTTTGCCGAAGCCGACATCGCCGCACACGAGGCGGTCCATAGGTTTCGCCTGTGTCAAATCTTTAATCACTGCGGCAATGGCGGCGGCCTGGTCTTCGGTTTCTTCATAGCCAAAACCGTCGGCAAACGCCTGATAGTCCATCTCGTTGATTTCAAACTTGTGTCCCGATTGGGCGACGCGTTGGGCGTAGAGGTTGAGCAACTCGGCGGCGGTGTCGCGCGCTTTTTCGGCGGCTTTGCGTTTCGCCTTGTTCCACGCGCCGCTGCCGAGCTTGTGCAGGGCAACGTTTTCATGCGCCTGACCGGAGTAGCGGCTGATTAAATGCAGCTGCGAAACAGGCACATAAAGCTGCGCTTCGCCTGCGTATTCAAGCAACATCATTTCGTTGGTTTCGCCACCCAAGTCCATCGTTACCAAGCCCATATATCGGCCGATGCCGTGTTCTTCGTGTACAACAGGATCGCCGATATTGATTTCGGCAAGGTCGCGCAACAGGCCGTCTGAAACGGCGGCGTGTTTCTTACGATGATGTTTGCGCGAGCGGGCGACATATTGATAAAGATCGGATTCGGTAAGGACCGCGATGTTTTGATCTTCTAATTTAAACCCGTAAGCCAACGGCGCCACTGTAATCATCAGTGGCTCATGCGCCGACAAAAAGCCCTGCCAGTCGGACACGCTTTTGGCTTTCAAACCGTTTTGCTGTAAGAAACCGAGCATGGTTTCGCGCCGTCCCAAACTTTCAGCACACAACAAAATCCGTCCATCAAAGGCCGTCTGAAAATCTTTCAGTGCCTGCAACGGTTCATCTGCTTGGCGGTTGACGGCCACGTTTGGCAACGTATGTTCATCACCAAAAATATCCGGCAATACCTGACCATAATTTTTCAGACGGCCTGCAAAGACATCGGCAGAGAGATACAAATGCTGTGGAAGCAAAGGCGGATAAGTTTCATCGCCCTGCGCCATGGCATAACGCGATTTAACGTCGCTCCAAAAACGGTTTGCCTCGGCATGAACATCGCCCAAAGAGACAAACAGCGCATCTTTGCCGATATAGTCAAACAGCGTTTCCAGCTCGTTTTCAAAAAACAGCGGCAGATAATATTCCACACCCGCACCGAAATGGCCGTTGCTGACGGCTTTGTACACAGCAGCATCGTTCGGATTGCCATCGACTTCCTCGCGGAAGCGGCTGCGGAAAATCTTTTGCGCCTCGCTGTCGGTGGGGAACTCGTGTGCCGGCAGCAGGCGGATTTCGGAAACGGGGGAAATGGTGCGTTGCGTTTCAGTGTCAAAGGTTTTGATGCTGTCGATTTCATCGTCGAACAAATCGATGCGGTATGGCATTTCGCTGCCCATCGGGAACAAATCGACAATGCCGCCGCGCACAGCGAACTCACCTGCCGCAACAACATGGGAAACATGGTTATAACCTGCATCCACCAAATCGCTTTTCAGACGGCCTATATCCAAAGTCTGCCCTGTTTTCAGCCAAAACGTGCGCCCTGCCAGAAACGGCACAGGTGGCAGCTTCTGCATCGCCGTCGCAACCGGTACGAACAACACGTCCGCCGCGCCGCTCTTAATCTGCCACAACGCCGACAAGCGCTCCGACACCAAATCCTGATGCGGAGAAAAACGCTCGTAAGGCAGCGTTTCCCAGTCCGGCAGGAACACCGCCGTATCGTGCGGACGGAAAAACAGCCAGGCCGTCTGAAGGCGTAGCGCCTGTTCCGCATCTTGGGTCAAGACAACCTTGAGCTGCTTATGCGGCAGATAACGCGCCAAAGCCAAGGGCAGCGAGCCTTGAGACAGATTGAGCCAACGGGATTTTTCACAGGGTTTGGGAATCGGATAGGTCATGACAAAAAACAGTTTGTAATAAGTAAATACAAGCACCATAGGCCGTCTGAAAAATTTTCAGACGGCCTTTAGCGATCAAATAGATTTTCAATTTTACTGGATACAGGTTTAAAAGAATATAAGGCCTTACATTCAGACGGCCACACCGGCCAGTTTTCCAATAAATCCGGTTATCACCAATGCCGCCACGCCCCATAGGCACACGCGCAAAACGGCAGGAACGACAGGCGCGCCTCCGAGTTTGGCGGAAACATAGCCCAGTCCGGCCAGTCCGCATAAAGTGGAAACTGCCAAGGCTGGAACAATGGCGGCAGAAACCGTCAACGCGACCAGTAAAGGCAAAATCGCGCCGGCACAAAATGAAGCGGCAGAAGCCAGCGCGGCCTGCATGGGTTGGGCGGCAGAGGCTTCGGTAATGCCGATTTCGTCACGCGCGTGGGCGGCGAGTGCATCGTGCTCCATCAAGGCTTTGGCCACCTCTGCGGCGAGCGGGTCGGACAAACCGCGGCGGCGGTAAATTTCAGTCAGCTCTTCAAGTTCGGCATCAGGATTATTTGCCAACTCAAAACACTCTTTGTGCAAATCGGCTTTTTCCGTATCCGATTGGCTGGACACGGAAACATACTCCCCTGCCGCCATTGACACCGCGCCCCCGATAAGCGCCGAAACGCCCGTCAAAAGCAGGGTTTGGAAATCTGGCGCGGCAGCGGCTACGCCCGTCAACAGCGAGGCAGTGGAAATCAGGCCGTCATTGGCACCCAATACGCTTGCCCGAAGCCAGTTGTTGCGGTCGCTGAAATGGCGTTCGCTATGGTATGAATACATATATGCTCCGATAAATTGGCTGTTTCCAGATGATGATAACATTGTATTGTTTTTTGAAATCAATGTCAGTTTATCCCTTCAAATCAAGCATTCTTAAATCTTTCCACTGCCATTTCAAACCATAAAAACCAACACTCTTCTTTGGATTTTTTCAGACGGCCTGAACGCTTTTACAAGCAAATTTATTGTTCCAAGTCATGGCATTATCACAAGGCAGTTTTGTACTGCTTGGTTTATCCGCTTAAAGATGCTATCTTTATGAATCTTTCCACTCCTCAATCCATTGAAAGGATGTATCATGGCCGAAGAAAACAAAATCAAAGTAAACGATTTGCCTGAAGATAAAAAAGAGCAAACTGAAGAAACCGAACTGCCCGTTATCAACAACGAAGAAAAACGCGGCGGTCATGGCGAAGGTGGTTGCTGCGGCGCATGCGGCGGCTAAATCTTCCCGACAAAGCCTCCGAGGCCGTCTGAAAAGTCTTACTTTTCAGACGGCCTTTTCCTTTCTAAACAATTACAGGTAAATCAATGAAAGGATGCGGGAGAAGAATTTAAACCCAACCGCGTTTGTGCTACATTCACATCTTTACAAACCACAACAATCTGCACCCGCAGACACACAAGGAAGAAAAAAATGTTTTGGTATATCGTTGGTTTTTTCGCCTTCATCGTTTCCCTGCTTTCCCTTTGGGTCAATGCCAGCGCATTCGGCATGGAAGAGGATGGCACGCCGCAATCCGAATATGAAAAAATGTTGGGCTTGGGCGCGAAATTGAAAGATAAAGAGACAGCCGCAAAAGAGCGCGAAGCGGCACGCTTTCACCCTGACGATTAAGCCTTACCGACTGGACAATCTTGCCAAACTGGGCTAATGTTCCAAACGCATAATGCACACCAACACAACTATACGAGAAGGTAAGAGAAATGACTGTACGAATCGAACACGATTTACTGGGCGACCGCGAGATCCCTGCTGAAGTATATTGGGGCATCCATACTTTGCGCGCCATTGAAAACTTTAAAATTTCCACACAAAAAATTTCCGACGTACCGCAATTTGTCCGCAGCATGGTCATGGTTAAAAAAGCCACCGCGCAAGCCAACGGCGCATTGGGTGCCATCAAGCCGGAAATCGCGGCAGCCATCGAAAAAGCCTGCGATGAAGTATTGGTCAAAGGCCGCTGCCTCGACCAATTTCCGTCCGACGTTTATCAAGGCGGCGCCGGTACTTCGGTCAACATGAATACCAACGAAGTCATTGCCAACCTCGCACTGGAAGTCTTAGGTCACGAAAAAGGCCACTACGACATCGTCAATCCAATGGATCATGTCAACGCCAGCCAATCCACTAACGACGCCTACCCTACCGGCTTCCGCCTTGCCGTGTATTACAGCATCGGCGAATTGCTCGACAAACTGGCTATCCTGAAAAACGCCTTTGCCGCAAAAGCCGAAGAATTTAAAGACGTTTTGAAAATGGGCCGCACCCAGCTTCAAGATGCGGTGCCGATGACTGCCGGTCAAGAATTCCAGTCTTTCCAAGTGTTGTTGGAAGAAGAAATCCTCAACCTCGACCGCACCCGCTCCCTGCTGCTTGAAGTCAACCTCGGCGCCACCGCCATCGGTACAGGCGTGAATACGCCTAAAGGCTATGCGGCTTTGGTTGTTGAGAAACTCTCCGAAGTCAGCGGCCTGCCTTGCAAACTGACTGAAAACCTGATCGAAGCGACCTCCGACTGCGGCGCATATGTGATGGTACACGGCGCATTGAAACGCACAGCCGTCAAACTGTCCAAAATCTGTAACGACTTGCGCCTGCTTTCTTCCGGTCCGCGCGCCGGTTTGAAAGAAATCAACCTGCCTGAATTGCAGGCCGGTTCTTCCATCATGCCTGCCAAAGTCAATCCCGTGATTCCCGAAGTCGTCAACCAAGTCTGCTTCAAAGTCATCGGCAACGACACCACCATCACTTTCGCAGCCGAAGCAGGTCAGTTGCAGCTGAACGTTATGGAGCCGGTCATCGCCCAATGTATGTTTGAAACCATTTCCCTCTTGGGCAACGCCGCGGTCAACCTGGCCGACAAATGCGTCAAAGGCATTACGGTCAACCGCGAAATCTGCGAACACTACGTCTTCAACTCCATCGGTTTGGTCACTTATCTGAATCCGTACATCGGCCACCGCAATGGCGACTTGGTCGGAAAAATCTGCGCCCAAACCGGCAAAGGCGTGCGCGAAGTCGTACTGGAGCGCAGCCTGTTGAGCGAAGAAGAGCTCAACCGCATCCTCTCCCCAGAAAACCTGATTAATCCTCATCTGTAATGAGGATTTGAAATCAAAGGCCGTCTGAAACTTTAAACGTTTAAAGTTTCAGACGGCCTTTTCGTATTGATATTGATATTTATCGAATTTTTTTGCGAAATTCAGAATTAAAAGATAGCCTGACCGTCAGGTTTGATTTAACATGGTGTTGCCCCAGCCTGTTTCTTCCTTAAGGTTATGCCGGTAATGATGCCTCAAAAGGAACCGGATATTGGAATAACATCTTCATTTATTAGGAAAACCAGATGAATCAAATTACACGCGAACAAATGCTGCAAGTATTCGAAAATCGCTGCTCCACCCGTTATTACGATCCCAACAAAAAAATCAGCCAAGAAGATTTTGCCGCGATTTTAGAATTTGCCCGCCTTTCTCCCAGCTCTGTCGGCTCCGAGCCATGGAAATTCTTGTTGATTCAAAACAAAGCCCTGCGTGAGAAAATCAAGCCTTTCAGCTGGGGTATGCAATTCCAACTGGACGACTGCAGCCATCTGGTGATTATCCTTGCCAAGAAAAATGCCCGTTACGATACCCCGTTCTTCCGCAGTGTTGCCGAACGCAGGGGCCTGCAAGGAGAGCAACTGGAAAAAGCGTTGGCAAGATACAAAAGCTTCCAAGAAACCGACATTAAAATTGCCGACGACCAACGCGCACTCTTTGACTGGAGCGGCAAGCAGACCTATATTGCTTTGGCCAATATGCTTACAGGTGCAGCGGCCATCGGCATCGATTCCTGCCCAATCGAAGGCTTCAACTACGACAAAATGAACGAAGTATTGGCAGCAGAAGGCCTGTTTGATGCCAACGAATGGGGCGTATCCGTAGCGGCAACATTCGGCTATCGTGCCAAAGAAATCACTAAAAAATCACGCAAACCGATTGATGAAATGGTGACTTGGGTCGAATAAGCAGTTTGCATTCTCAGGGCGGCGAATGTCGCCCTTTTACTTTTTTAAAATAGTGAGGTAAATTCCGTAACAACAAATGCTTCTAAATTTAAAAATCAAAAGGCCGTCTGAAACCATGTGTCAGAAATCTTAGATTTCATTTCACACCGTTTCAGACGGCCTGATTTAATACGCTTCTACTTAAAACGATACTTTCAAACTGCCGTAGAAGGCACGGCCATGCTCGTTGTACGTTTGTGCGCCGGCAGTTGTACGGTACAGTTTTTTGTCAAACAGATTGCTGATACCGCCACGGACGGCCACGCGTTTGTTCCAGTTGTAGCCTGCATTGATGCCCCAAATGCCGTAAGAGCCGACTTGCGTTTGGTTATGTTCGGAAGACAACGCTGCCACGCCTGCACGCGGATTGCCGTTTTGCTCCAAACGGTTGACTGCCACGCCGCGCGGCTTGGTGCGGCCGTAGTGGGTAAAGGTCAGGTTGGCATCGAAGCGTTCGTTCGGTGTCCAAGACAGTGTGCTGTTGATGGTGTGTTTCGGCACCAAAGACAATGGATTGCCTTGATAATCTTCGGATTTGTGCATGTAAGTGAAATTGTTGCTCCACTTGAGTGTGTCATGCAACGGAATCACCAAGTTGCCTTCGATACCCGAAATAGTCGCTTTCGGCGTATTTTCCCATTGCAAAAGCCAGTTGCCGATATTGCTGGTGGCAATAAGCTGGTCGCCAATCACGATTTTATTGCGGTACGCATTATGGAAATAAGTCGCGGAAGCCTGCCAGCCGTTTTTGTTGAACTCAAGACCAATCTCTTTATTGATGCTGGTTTCAGGTTTCAAATTGCCATTGCCCATGTAGTAGCAGCGGACACTGTTCGGCGCATTAAGCGGACAGCCCTGACCGCGTGTGTACAGGATAAAGTCAGGATTGGTTTGATACAAATTTGGCGCTTTGTACGCACGGGCAATACCGCCTTTGACCAACCAGTTTTCTCCGATTTGATGCGAGAAGTTCAAAGCCGGACTCCAGTTGCTGCCGCTGTCGCTGTTGTGGTCGAAGCGGATGGCGGGAATCAGATGGGTTTTGTCGGTCAACGAAATATTGTCTTCAACGTAGGCCGCCCAGTTGCGTTGCGAAGCCTTACCGCCGCGTGTTGCGGAGATACCGTTAAACGCATCGGTTTTGCCTTGGTCTTTAAATCCCTGAGTATTGGAAGCAGGATCGTCCAACTTACTGTCAGTAAATTCCGCACCGACCGTCAATACATTATCAACACCAAGTTTGAACGGAATATTCGCTTCGCTGCTGAAACGCAGGTTTTTCAGACGGCTTTGAACAAAATCCAAGCCTGTATAGCTGCCTTCCGGACCGCCGGCCAAACCTTCAGGCAAGTGGCTGTTGACTGTGCGCTCATAACTGATCACGTTTTTGGTATCACCCCATTCCCATGCGCCATCATGAGTAAGCGAGAAAGCAGAACGATATAAGCGTGCGGTTTCGGCTTTGCTGTCGGCCAAAGAATTAACCAAAGCGGAACGCGGATTGCTGTTTTGCGTATCGCCGTTGTAGATATTGCCCTGACGGCTGTAGCTGCTGTCCAAAATCAGCGTTTGCGCTGGGCTGATTTTCCATTGCAGACGGCCTGCGATGTCTTTATTGCGTACGCCTTCGACACCGGCCGCGCTGTCATTACCGTGTCCGGCATTAATATCAGCAGCATCTGCATCCGTTTTATTCAAATTGCCGTAAATGCGGAAGCCCAAAGTATCTTGAATAATCGGGCCGCTCAAATTGAAGCCGATACGGCGGGTTGCGCCTTCTTTGCTGTCTTGCGGTTGATTGGCGTAAAGATTGACCTGGCCTTTAAATTCTTTAGACACTTTTTTGGTAACAATATTGACCACGCCGCCCATCGCGCCGGAGCCGTAACGCGTTGCCGCCGGACCGCGTAAAACAGTGATGGATTCGATTTCTTCAACCGGCACCCAGTTGCTATCGCCGCGCGTATTGCGTTCACCGCGCATACTGATACGCTCGGATTGGCGCGAGTTTACAGGCTTGCCGTCAATCAAAATCAATGTGTTTTCAGGGCCCATACCGCGCAAGTCAATTTGGCGTTTGTTGCCGCGCTGACCCGTCGCTGTATTGCCGGTCAGGTTGACGCCCGGCATGGTGCGGACAAATTCGGAAATATCGTTGACGGCAGGACGCTTGTCGATGTCGTCTTTCGAAATACGCGATACGCCCAGCGACTGTTGCAGTTGCTTCTCGGCAGTAACGTAAACGGTATCGACTTCAGCCTGTTCAACTGCTTTCTCTTCAGCTGCGTGTGAGAATGCACTAATTAACGCCAAAGGCAAAATGGCGAGTGTGAATGTTTTCATTGCATCGTTTCTCTTGGTTTTGTTTGTTTAAAATCAAAATAAAAATTATTTGAGATTTTAAATAAACTTAACAGAGTTTTCAATGCAATTAAGAGTGATTTACAATTAAAAGTTAAATTGTGCTAATAGAAATAACAAAATACCAAACAAGTAAAAAGGCCGTCTGAAACAGTATGAAACGAAATCCGAGATTCCTATCATACCGTTCAGACGGCCTTATTCAATTTTTAATTATTTGCCTGCTGCTTTTTGCAAAAGGGCATACAATTCGTCTTTGAGTTTGAGTTTGGCTTTTTTCAGCTCTTCAATCTCTTCAGCACCGCTGGTTACCACGTTATTCACCAAACCGGTAATTTTATCGTCCAGCTCGTTGTGCTCCTCAAACAAACGAGCAAAGTGTGCATCCTCTTGTTTCAGTTTAGAAATCAGATCGCGATATTCTGGAAACATTTTGTTTTCCTCTCTTGTTAATTAAATAAAAAAGTACTGCTGTCAAAAACCAGGACGAATCAATCTTTAGCTTCATTATAACAAACACGGGCGTTTTATCCAGTCTTTTTTAAGTCGAAACTGTTTTACATCAAAATTAATAATATCAACATAAGTTAGCGCCAAAAATAGAAAGAAACGGCTTTATAGACGGCTTGCCGACTTGGGCATACAATCGGGCCTATGCGTTTACACAATGGCCGAACCACCCTATTCCGTCATATCAACGGCATGGACGGACAATTTATCCTGCTTGAGAACCATCCTTCATGGATGCCGGTCAATGATGCCGATTTCAACCATGCCGCACCCCTGTCCGACGGTTTGGCCGTGCACCAAGAATCGTTTTATCCATTTGAAAAAATAAATGCCGCCGAATCGGCAGACAATATCAAAATCTTCAGCGAAGAAGCCCTACGGCTGGAGAAAGAACGATTAAATGCAGTAGCCTTAGTAGAACTGGCAAAAAATCTTAAAGCCGCCCAAGCCGAAGCCGACTTAGCCGCGCTTCTGGAAAAAATGGATTTTCATTTAAAACAAGATGATATTTTCAAATAAACCCTTCAATCTCAGGCCGTCTGAAACCAAACACCCGACACAATTGTTGACAATGCAAGAAAAATAGTTCATCTTGAACCAATTCGCAGCACTCCATCCTATATTTTCAGCCCATCACAAAGGAATCGAGAACATGTTTTCAAAAAGCGTTACCCTCGCACAATATGACCCCGATTTGGCAGCAGCCATCGCCCAAGAAGACAAGCGCCAGCAAGACCATGTCGAGCTGATCGCCTCTGAAAACTACGTCAGCTGCGCCGTAATGGAAGCCCAAGGTTCGCAATTGACCAACAAATACGCTGAAGGCTATCCTGGCAAACGCTACTACGGTGGCTGCGAATATGTTGATATTGTTGAACAATTAGCGATTGATCGCGTAAAAGAACTGTTTGGCGCCGCCTATGCCAACGTTCAACCGCACTCCGGCTCCCAAGCCAACCAAGCCGTGTACGCTTCTGTTTTGAAACCGGGCGACACCATTTTGGGCATGTCTCTGGCACACGGCGGCCACTTGACCCACGGCGCAAGCGTCAACATCTCCGGCAAACTCTACAACGCCATTACTTATGGTTTGGATGAAAACGAAGTTCTCGATTATGCTGAAGTAGAACGCTTGGCTCTTGAACATAAACCTAAAATGATTGTGGCCGGTGCATCTGCCTACGCGTTGCAAATCGACTGGGCAAAATTCCGCGAAATCGCCGATAAAGTCGGCGCATACCTCTTTGTCGATATGGCGCACTACGCCGGTCTGATTGCCGGTGGCGAATATCCTAACCCCGTGCCATTCTGCGACTTCGTGACCACCACCACCCACAAAACCCTGCGCGGCCCTCGCGGCGGTGTGATTTTGTGCCGTGACAATACCCACGAAAAAGCGCTGAACTCTTCCATCTTCCCAAGCCTGCAAGGTGGTCCGTTGATGCACGTTATTGCTGCCAAAGCCGTGGCGTTTAAAGAAGCGCTTCAACCTGAGTTCAAACAATACGCAAAACAAGTGAAAATCAATGCTGCCGCTATGGCGGAAGAGTTGGTTAAACGCGGTTTGCGCATCGTTTCCGGCCGTACTGAAAGCCACGTTTTCCTCGTTGACCTGCAACCGATGAAAATCACCGGCAAAGCCGCCGAAGCCGCTTTGGGCAAAGCTCACATCACCGTCAACAAAAACGCCATCCCGAACGATCCGGAAAAACCATTCGTTACCTCCGGCATCCGCATCGGCTCCGCCGCCATGACTACACGCGGCTTTAACGAAGCCGACGCGCGCGTATTGGCAAACTTGGTTGCCGACGTATTGGCCAACCCTGAAGACGAAGCCAACCTCGCCAAAGTCCGCGAACAAGTGACTGCTTTGTGCGATAAATATCCGGTTTACGGCGCATAAACATTTCGCCTTGGATAAAATAACAGGCCGTCTGAAACTTCAGACGGCCTTTTTTTATTTCAACTTTTCTTTTAAATTTCAAAACTGTTTGTTTCGCTGACTTTGCGTATCATGCCTGCCGCGACAGTATGGTTGGTGGCTTCGTCAATCAAAATAAACGCGCCTTGGGCATGGTTGTCCTCGTATGCGGCAGCGGCAAGAGGCTGTTGGGTTTTGAAACTGACGCTGCCGATGTCGTTGAGCTTGAGCGTTTCGGCGGATTCGACGCGGCTGAGGGTGTTCACGTCCCAAACATAGGCAATTTCGCTGATTTTTACGGGCGTGGTTTGGGTAGTGTGTTTCAGCAAATATTTGCGGCGCAGATTGAGCGGAATATCGTCAAACCAGCAAAGCGCGGCTTGAAATTGTTGTTCGGGAACAATGGCGCTGTCGGCTGAAACAATGCTGTTGCCGCGTGAAATATCGATGTCGGTATCCAAAACGACAGTCAACACTTCCCCTGCCTCGGCAGATTCGGTTTTACCGTTTGCATTATAGATTTCGGCAACTTTGGCAACATGGCCGCTGGGCAGGACTTTGACTTCATCGCCCACTTTCAGACGGCCCGCTTCCAATCTGCCTTGATAGCCGCGGAAGTCGTCACTGCTGCTGCCGTCTTGGCGCGCCACGCGTTGTACGGGAAAATGCGCGGCTTGGTCGGCGGCATTTTGACGGTTGACGGGCAGGCTTTCAAGCAAAGGCAAAAGCGGTAAACCTTGATACCACGGGGTTTGACTGCTTGCATTGACGATATTGTCGCCTTTCAAGGCGCTGATGGGCAGGAAGTGGATTTGTGCTTGGAGGCCGATTTGTTCTGCCAGTTTTCGATAGGCTTCGGTAATGGCTTGATATTTGGCTTCGTCAAAGTCGAGCAGGTCGAGTTTGTTGACGGTGACGATGATATTGGGGCAGCCCAAGAGCTTCAAAATCGCGCTGTGGCGTTTGGTCTGCGGCAGGAGAACGGGCTCGCTGCCTGAAAAATCGACGCGTGTGGCATCTACCAAAATAATGGCGGCATCGGCAGTCGATGCGCCGGTAACCATATTACGCGTGTATTGCTCATGTCCCGGTGTATCGGCAATGATGAATTTGCGTTTGGGTGTAGCGAAATAACGGTAGGCGACGTCAATGGTAATGCCTTGTTCGCGCTCGGCGGCAAGACCGTCTGTCAGGCTGGCAAAATCAGGCGTTTCGCCGTTTTCAGCGGCACGGTTGAGCTTGTCAATTTGATCGGTCAGCAAGGTTTTGCTGTCGTAGAGCAGGCGGCCGATGAGGGTGGATTTGCCATCATCGACACTGCCGGCCGTAATGAAGCGTAAAAGCGGAGCGGAAGCTGCGGTCATGATTCTTTCCCATTTCTCGTGATTTCTCAAACTGACTGCTACTTTAAACAGGCCGTCTGAAAATGGGAAAGAATGTTTGGTTGTTAAAAAAGCTGTTTTCGTTATATCGCAAAGCTATGGGATATTGCCTCACGCTATCCGTTTTCTCCGGGTCGCCAACCAACACACAATCGATCCTAAGCACACCATTCCCGCACCCTGCCAAAACGTCATGGACAAAGGCGCGCTAATCAAAAATGATGACACTACCGCAGACAATACCGGAATGAAATAAGATGCGCCTGCCAATACAGTCAGATTACCGCGCGAAATACCGATATTCCACACTGCATAGCCCAAGCCCATACAAGACGCGGCGGCAACGGCATAGCCGAGCGATACAGAATCAAAACTCAACGTATCCGCGCCGCTGAGAAAATACTCTATCCACAACAGTATCGACACCAGCGCAAAGAAGAAGCCGACGCTGCTGCCTTCCGCTTTCACGCGCGCCGTCAGCGTACAATATGCCGCCCAAAACACTGCGTCCGCAAATGCCATGATGTAGCCGCCGGGATTGGTGCGGACATTGTGGTAAATACCGGAAACCGACAAGCCGACATCGCCGCCCAATACAGTGGCAATCCCTAAAAACGACAGCACAAAGCCGATGACTATCCACCATTTTGACGGCTGTTTGTTGAAATATACCGCTCCGACGATGGTAAACGTCGGCCACAAATAATTGACCATGCCGATTTCCACCGCCTGTCTCGCGTTTTGCGCAAAACCGACCGAGAGCGACAAACACAGTTCGCAGCCGACAAAAAACACGCTCGCCCAAAACAGATAGCTGCGGTTGTAATTGCGCAAATGCGGCCGGCCGAAAATCAGCCAAATCAATACGGTAGACAGGGTGTACATCATTGCCGCGCCGCCCACTGCCCCCATATGCAGGCTCAAAGAGCGTATCAGAGAAATGACAAAGCTCCACAAAGCAACGGCAAGCAGCCCGATGGCAGTAGCTTGTTTGGAGGAGATGTTTTGAGATAAGAAATGAATCATGGCGTATGTGTTGAAGATGTTATTAGGTTTATTGTAGTTTGAATATATCGTTTCTACATTAATTATTTTAACGGTTTCAAGGCCGTCTGAAAATGATTGTTTCAGACGGCCTTCTATTTACAATTAGTCCTAAACATGACTATAATCCGCATCCAATTAGTCAATATTGAGACCAATTTATGAATCAGCTCGATCAACTCGGTATGCGCATCAGCCACATAGACAGCGCATTTGACCAATGGATTAAACAGCAAAACACCAACTACAACACCTTAGCCGTGCTATACACCTTAGCCACCGAAGGCAGCCGCACTCAAAAATACATAGGCGAAGAATGGAGCCTGCCCAAGCAAACCGTTTCCGGCACATGCAAAACGCTGGCGGAACAAGGCTTGCTGACATTTCAAGAAAGCGAACAAGACAAACGCGAACGCTTATTGTCGCTGACCGAGCAAGGCAAGGAATCTGCCGCACCATTGATGCAAAACATGCAGGAATTCAGCAAACGAATTTTTACCGCCTTCGGTGAAAAACGTGCAGCCCGACTGTTTGCCGATTTGGACGCGTTGGCCGAATTAATGGCGCAAACCCTCAATACTAAATAAGGAGGGCAACCATGTGGAAAATGTTGAAACACATCGGTCAAACACACCGCCGCAAACTCATCACAACCTTCTCTCTCGTCGGCTTGGATAATCTGCTCTTGCTGATATATCCCGTATTTGGCGGCTGGGCGATTAATGCCGTTATGGAAGGCAACGTCTGGCAGGCAATGTTGTATGGTGTGGTGGTTTTATTAATGTGGATAATCGGCGCCGCCCGAAGGATAGCCGATACGCGCACATTTACCAAAATCTATACTGAAATAGCCATCCCGGTCGTTTTGGAACAGCGCAAACGAGAAGTACCGCATTCCGCCATTACCGCACGCGTCGCTCTATCGCGTGAGTTTGTCAGTTTCTTTGAAGAACACCTGCCCATCGCTGCTACTTCGCTGGTCTCCATCTTCGGTGCATGTATGATGTTGCTGATACTGGAATTTTGGGTGGGTGTATTGGCTGTCGCGATACTTGCCCTGTTTTTATGGTTGCTGCCGCGTTTTGCCGCCATCAGCGAAAATCTATATTTCCGTTTAAACAACCGGCTTGAACGCGACAACTACCTTATCCGCGACGGCAACGAGCATCAGCTCTACCGCCACTATGGCTGGGTTGCCAAACTACGCGTGCTGATTTCCAACCGCGAAGCCTTAGGCTATCTCAGTATCGGCATGGCAATGAGCGTATTGTTCGGCTTCGCCTTTATACACATGACGCTTAAAGGCTATGGCAGCGCCGGCCATATCTATTCCGTCAGCACTTATTTATGGATGTTTGCAATGAGCTTGGACGATGTACCGCGCTTGGTCGAACAATACTCCAATCTAAAAGATATCGGACAACGCGTTGAACTCTTGGAAGAAAACAATCTTTCCAAGGCCGTCTGAAACCTTAACACACTATCAGGATATATTATGAGTTGGTTTTATTTAATCTTAGCCGGTATGCTGGAAATCGGCTGGCCATTAGGCTTGAAGCTGGCACAACAGGAAGGCTACCGCTGGCATGGCTTTGCCGCCGCGCTTGCCTGCATCATCGGCAGCGGATACTTCCTTTACCTTGCCCAAAAAAGTATTCCGATGGGTACAGCCTACGCCGTCTGGACAGGCATAGGCGCGGCGGGGGCTTTTTTGGTAGGCGTTGTATTTTTCAACGATGCTGCCAACTTCGGCCGCTGGCTTGGCGCATTTCTCATCATCTCCGGCGTCGTAGTGATGAAACTCTCCAGCGGAAACTGAAAATCTCGTTTCTATCCAATCCAAGGCCGTCTGAACGAGCATGTTCAGACGGCCTAATACCTTCCCGAATATAACGAAATCATCTTAAATTAAAACCAAGCATTCTTTCCTTTTTTCAGACGGCCTGTTTAAAGTGGCGATTGTCCATTATTCAAACAATCGGTTATAGCCGTCCAACAAAGGAATCCAAATGAGCCAAGCCAATCCGCTTCCACCCGAACTCTCCGTCCAACTCTCCACCCTATCCCCCACCCAACTTGCCTGGCTCTCTGGCTATTGCTGGGCGCAAAGCCAAGGCGTATCCGGAGCAGCAGCCGAACCATCTGCCCTGCAAACAGCCGCCTCGACAGTCAGCCGCCGCGTATTAGTCCTCTCCGCCTCACAAACCGGCAATGCCCGTAGCGTTGCCGAATCCTTACACACCAAACTTCAAGCCGCCGGCGTAGAAGCCCGCCTCAACAGCGCAAGCGATTTCAAAAGCAAAACCCTGCCCGACGAAGACATCGTGCTTTTGGTTACCTCCACCCAAGGCGAAGGCGAACCGCCCGAAGAAGCCCTGCCCCTGTACAAATTCATCTACGGCAAAAAGAAACCTGATCTCAGCAAACTCACCTTTGCCGTCTTGGGCCTTGGCGACTCCTCCTATCCCAACTTCTGCCAAGCAGGCAAAGACTTTGATGCCAAATTTGCCGAACTGGGCGCAGGCCGTCTGAACGACTTGGGCATTTGCGACTTAGAATTCCAAGCCGATGTCGACACATGGATTGCCGCCGTCGTACCCAAAGTAGCCGAATTGACCGCCCAAGCAGCAAGCCCAAGTCCAACCGCTACACCAAACGGCTCGGCAACACCAAGCAGCGGCACAGTCTACACCAAAGAAAAACCCTACACAGCCACCCTATCCGTGCGCCAAAAAATCACATCGCGCGACGCAGAAAAAGACGTCGAACACATCGAAATCGACCTCAGCGGCTCAGGTTTGCATTATCAGGCAGGCGACGCGCTCGGCGTATGGCCGCTTAATGCCGCCGACCTCGTTCAAGAAATCCTCGACCTCAACCAACTGACCGGCAGCGAAACCGTCCAACTTTCAGACGGCCGCGAAACCGACATCCGCACCGCCCTGACCGAATCCGCAGACATCACCCAAAACACACCCGCCTTCGTCCAACAATACGCCGAATTAACAAACAACAAAGAACTCAAAACCATAGCCACAGATAAAGCCCAACTGGATGCCTACCTCGCCACCACACCGCCCGTAGGCGTATTTGCCGCCTATCCGCACCCACTGGACGCACAAACCCTATACAGCCTCTTCCGCCCACAAACCCCGCGACTCTATTCCATCGCCTCCGCACAAGACGAAGTCGGCGAAGAAGTCCACCTCACCATCGGCGTCGTCCGTTTCGACCACCACGACCACACCTACACCGGCGCAGCATCCGGCTACTTGGGCGAACGCCTCGAAGAAGGCAGCGAAGTCCGCGTCTTTGTCGAACCCAACCCCAACTTCCACCTGCCACAAAACGGCGATACACCCATCATCATGATCGGCGCAGGCACAGGCGTCGCCCCCTTCCGCTCCTTTATGCAACAACGCGCCGCCAATGGTGACAGCGGCAAAAACTGGCTCTTCTTCGGCAACCAACGCCTGGCTGACGACTTCCTCTACCAACTCGAATGGAGCGAATGGCGCAAAGACGGCCTCCTCACCCGCGCCGACCTCGCATGGAGCCGGCAAGGCGAACACAAGGTCTACGTCCAACACAAAATCGCCGAACGCGCCGCCGAAGTTTGGGACTGGCTGCAACAAGGCGCACACATCTACGTCTGCGGCGACGCCGCACGCATGGCACGCGATGTCGAAAACGCCCTGATCGAAGTCATCGAAACCCAAGGCAAACTCAGCCGTGACGAAGCCGAAGACTATCTCAACGACCTGCGCGAAGACAAACGCTACCAACGCGACATTTATTGATTGGATAAACAAAAATAAAGGCCGTCTGAAATTCAGTTTTCAGACGGCCTTTTTAAAGAGCCTGCTCGGATTGTTATCAATTCACCCGGTTTTGCATTATAATTGTGCAAATTTGACTCACTCGAAAGAAAATAAATTGGAAGGATTACAACAACTTGTAGATTTATTGGTGGGTTTTGTCGATTGGATATTGAAATTACTGGCATTCTTGTTTTAAACTACGTTCCATTCTTTTATACATTAAAGACGTATTTTCATCATGCAAACCGCGCAACGCTCTGCTACTTTCTTCTATTGGTACCACACAAACGTGCGGTACTTTTTTGCGCTTGTCTAAAACAGACCAAATTGAAAATACGCAAATTAGAGCCGCCTCATTTGAGCGGCTTTTTTTATACCCACCATGGCCGCTTAAATCCACCCATTTTTAAGAAATAAGGAATACAGCCATGACTGCCTCAACTAAAATCCACAGCCAAACACAAATGTTACACACCTGCCGCATGGTCGTTGACAGCAACAGCCACCACAGCATGCTCAACATGCACACTTTGCCTGATTCGCCTGACAGCCTCATCAGCGAAGCCCTGATTCCGCAAGTACGCACCATCGCGACCTTGATTGCCGCAGAGCGCCACGACTTCAATCAAAGCAGCCCCAACGTTTTTACTGATGAAGCGGATTTCTTCGCAGCGCGTATTTTGGTTTTGGGCGTACGCCGTTTCCATTTGGACATTACCCTGCTGCCTATGCTCAAAACCGCCAACAAACGCGCCGAAGCTTTCGCCAAACGCCATCACATGCCCTTCTCTCCCGCTGAAATGCAAATGTCCCTGCACACCCGCCGCCCTGCCAACCTGCTGATTATCGAAACCGAACACGAAATGCCTGCGCTGGGCAATCTGGCTGCCAACAGCCGTGCATTTGCAGCGCAACTTTCCAATATTATTTTGTAAAACCACTTGAAAAACAGGGAAATGGTTTAATATTAGGCAGACACACTCCGCCGAAATCTCGGCAAAGACAAACTTCTCTCAGGAAAAATAATGAAAAAACTGATTGCCTTAGCCGCCCTTTCCACTTTTGCCCTCGCTGCCTGCAAAGACAATACCCAAGCGCAGCTTGAGCAGCAGCAAAAACAAATCGAAGCATTGCAACAACAGTTGGCACAACAAAACGGCCAACAAGAAGACAATACGGTTTACCAGCTCACGCCTGAAGCCGTGAAAGACACCATTCCTGCCGAGGCACAAGCCAACGGCAACAACGGCCAACCGGTAACCGGTACAGACGGCCAACAATACATCTACGACCAATCCACCGGCAGCTGGCTGCTGCAAAGCTTGGTGGGCACGGCAGCCGGTGCATTTATCGGCAACGCATTGGCCAACAAATTCACACAGGCACGCAATCAAAACAGCCCGATTGCCCGTCAAGCCCGTGCCAACTATTATCAAACCGCACGTCCAAACGGACGCACCAGCCAACAGCTGAATACGCGTACCCTGCGTGCCCAACAGCAAAATGCGCAACAACAAAACGCTCAACAGCAACAGCGTTACCGCGAAACCGCGCGTCAGCCTTCCAACTACCGCCGCCCAAGTATGGGTCGGGGCTTTGGCCGCCGTCGCTGATTCGGTTTATATTCCATCTTTGATATAAATACGCACAATATAAAAGGCCGTCTGAAAATATGATTTTCAGACGGCCTTTGGTTTTCTCTATTTTCTTATTGTAGACTTGCGGATCTGTTTGTATGCGTTATGCCCAGAAGTCTCGCGGAGCGTCCAATACAGGTTTGACGATGCCGGTACGGATTGCGAAATCGCCAAAACCTTCATCATCCAAACGGTTTCGAGACCAATCTGCCACCCAGCCTTCGACAATTTCAAGGATTTCAGGTTCGGTAATGTTTTCTTTAAACAGGCGCGGAATGCGTGTGCCTTCACGGTTGCCGCCTGCGTAAAGGTTGTAGCGGCCGACCGCTTTGCCGACCAAACCGATTTCTGCCAGCATGGCGCGGCCGCAACCGTTGGGGCAACCGGTTACGCGCAAAACGATGTATTCGTCTTCCAAACCATATTTGGCGAACATTTCGTCAATTTTATCGGAGAATGTTGGTAGGAAACGCTCAGCCTCCGCCATCGCCAGCGGACAGGTCGGCAAGGCAACGCAGGCCATCGAGTTCTCACGCTGGATGGTAATCGATTTGCTGATAAGGCCATGGTCTTTGGCGATTTTATCAATCGTGTCTTTCAATTCGGGCGGTACATTGGCAACCACCAGATTTTGGTTTGCCGTCAGACGGAAGTCGCCGGGATGGATTTTGGCAATTTCGCGGATGCCTGTTTTCAACGGTCTGCCGGGATAATCGAGCAGGCGGCCGTTTTCAATAAACAAAGTCAAATGCCAGTTGCCTTCATGCCCTTGTACCCAGCCGATGTGGTCGCCGCGGTGGGTAAACTCGTAAGGGCGGATGGGTTCAAACTTAATGCCCATGCGCCTTTCGACTTCTTCTTTGAACACATCCACGCCCACGCGTTGCAGCGTATAGCGTGTACGGGCAGCTTTGCGGTCGCTGCGGTTGCCCCAGTCGCGCTGGGTGCTAACGACAGCTTCGGCAGCATTGAGGGTGTATTCAAGCGGAACGAAACCAAATTCGTAAGAAGTGTTCGGATAAGTTTTGGTATTACCGTGTTCGCTGGATAAACCGCCTCCGACCAATACATTGAAACCCACTAACTTGCCGTTTTCTGCAATCGCCACAAAACCCAAGTCATTGGAATGAATGTCCACATCGTTATCGGGCGGGATCACGACGGCAGTTTTAAATTTGCGCGGCAAATAGGTTTTACCCAAAATCGGCTCTACGTCGTCGGCAATTTCTTTATTGCGCGGCTCGGTCGGCTCGGTCGTGAACACTTTTTCACCGTCCAGCCATACATCGGCATATGCCATGGTGCGCGGCAGAAGGTGCATACTGATGCGCGCCGCCCATTCATAGGCTTCTTGATGTAAAGTGCTTTGCACAGGATTGCTGGTACACAACACATTGCGGTTGACATCGCTGGCTGTGGCAATGGAATCCAAACCAAGTTTGTGCAATGCCTGATGTGCCTGTTTTAAATCGGTTTTCAGAATGCCGTGGTATTGGAAGGTTTGACGGTTGGTCAGGCGGATAGAGCCGTAAATCGTATTTTCACCGGCAAATTTGTCGATACCCAGCCACTGCTTCGGCGTAATGATGCCGCCGGGCAAACGGCAACGCAACATCATGTTTTTTAAGGGTTCAAGTTTTTGTTCGGTACGCTCGGCACGAATATCACGGTTGTCCTGTTCGTACATACCGTGGAAGCGGATAAGCTGAAAGTTGTCGGCAGTAAAGCCACCGGTAAAATCGTCTTTCAACTCTTCTTTAATCGTACCGTGCAGATAATCGCTGCGCTCTTTCAAGGCTTCGTTGCCGGACAAAGGTGTCTCAGGCAGCTTGGCTCGTGGGTCGGTTGTGGTAGCAGTCATTGAAGCACTCCTTATTTTTGGTATAGGCGTTACTTTAATGAAGCCGTCTGAAAATGAGAAAGAATGGTTTGTTTGTTTTAAAGACGATTTTGTTATATTGGTTTGGAACATAAAAAGGCCGTCTGAACTTTACTTTCAGACGGCCTTGATATTGGATGGGACAAACCGATTAGGCTTGTTTGTTCCAACGTTCGATAGATTCTTTGATGACTTGTTTCGCTTCTTCTACATCGCCCCAAGATTCAACTTTAGTGGTACCTGCTTTTTTCAGGTCTTTGTAGTGGTTGAAGTGGAACTCGATTTGTTTGATCAGTTGTTGCGGCAAATCGGCCAAAGTTTTGTAGGCGTTGCCATTGTTGCGGTCGTCGGCTGGAACGCAGACAATTTTGTCGTCCACTTCGCCGTCGTCAACGAATTTCATCACGCCGATAACGCGTGCTTCCAAGAAAATACCGGTTGCCAAAGGCTGCTCGGTAACCAGCAATACGTCCAATTCGTCGCCGTCTTCGTCCAAAGTTTGCGGAATGAAGCCGTAGTTGGTCGGTTTGGCGAAAATTGCCGGTTCAACGCGGTCGAGTTGGAAAGCGGCCAGTTTGCGGTTCCACTCGATTTTGTGGTTGCTGCCTGCAGGGATTTCGTTGACAACGTTGATGATGCCGCCGTCCACGTCGCCCGGGGTCAGGATTTTGTTGAAGTCTGCCATGATGGTTTCCTTTGATTTTAAAGAGAGTCAAACGGCGAAAGTATAGCAAACCCAAGGCCGTCTGAAAATGTGAAACTGTCGTATTCAGACGGCCTTTTTGGCATTCAGCCTTTTGACCAGTTCTAAAATTGCGCGTTTATTGGAAGGGGAAAACACTTTTTCCGCCGCTTCTTCTGCATCAAACCAACCGTAGGCAACGTGTTCGTCCGGTTGCAGGACGATGGGTGTATCGCGCGGAATTTGGGCGGAGAAGATGTGTTCGCGGTTTTCAAAAACGCCTTTGGGATAGCGATGGCGCCAGTGATGATAGATTTCATAAACGGTGCTGTCGTGCCAGTTTTCCAGCTGTCCGTCTGCAAGGCGGATACCGGTTTCTTCCCACACTTCGCGCCATGCGGTTTCTTCGATACGCTCGCCCTCTTCCAAGCTGCCTGTGACCGACTGCCAAAAACCTTGCGGCGCCGTGCGTTCAATCAGCAGGATATTGCCGTCTTTATCATGCAAAACAACCAAAGCGGAAACGGGATACTTCAAAGGCTTACCGCTCATGGCTTGTCCTTGCCGGTTTGATTGGGGAGGCTGATTTTTTGTAGTAAGTAAGCCAAAAGGTTTTCCATGTATCACTCAAAAATGGGAAATTGATATTCAGACGGCCTTTGCCGGAAATCCGCAAAGGCCGTCTGAAATTATACCTGATTTAACTGCGCCAGTTTCCGAGACACCAGCTCTGCCGCTTCTTCCGGCGAATTGGCCTTCAACACTGCTTCGCCAAAATACGAAATTTTAGACAAATCACACAAAAACTTATCGACATCTTGCGCCGTCAAAAAGCGGCCGTGCAAATCAAATCCGACATTTAAAGCACGCCCTTTGATTTCCGCCACCCTGTCATGCAAATGGCCGTACAAGTGATACCAGCCCTGATAGCAGCCGTCCCACTCCTGAATCGGATAGTGAAAGAGAACCAGCGTATTCTTAATTTCCGGCAATTTGAGTTTCAAATACGGCCGTATGGACGACAGCAGCGGATGGCCGTCATGCTTGGTTTGGCTGCGGAACAAATTGGCATGCTGCCGAATCACATGATCATGATTGCCGTAAATCAAGTGATGTTGCCCGTTCAACCGCGACAAAACGCGCTCTATCTGCTTATGGTCTTGGGCAAAGGAAAAATCGCCCAAGTTGTACACCGTATCTTCAGGCGTAACGGTTTCATTCCACGTTTGGATTAAAAATTCATCCATCTGCTCCACGTTATCGAACGGTCGAAATTGCGGGCAGAATTTGGCAATGTTTTTATGTGAGAAATGTAGGTCGGATGTGAAGTAGGTTTTGCTCATGCCGTGTTCTCTGCGTTGCAAGCTTGAATCGTATCACGCGCGGGCGTATGCTGAGTGATGTTTATTGTGTGCTTCAAGGAGTTTTTATGCGTTTGGTTATTGCCGCGCCGGCCAACGGCGCAATATTGAAAGACGCGCTCAAAGCGCATCTGCAAAACGACACGCGCGTCAGCAGCTTGGTCGATTTATCCTCGCCAGAAGGAAGCTATCCGCAACTCTCGTTTACCGCAGCCGAAGAAGTCGCGGCAGGACGCGCCGACCGTGCGCTATTGATTTGCGGCACCGGCGTGGGCACGGCAATTGCCGCCAATAAAGTGCGCGGCATACGAGCGGCGACAGCACATGATTTGCTTACTATCCGCGGCTCGGTGGAAAACTATAACGCGCAAGTTTTATGTATGGGGCAAAACGTGATTGCCGCGCCGGCCGCTTGGGCATTGGTCGATATTTGGTTGGATTTGCGCCACGACACAAGCAGCAGCTATGCGCCTAAAGTCGGAGAAATCGAAGCATACGAGCGCGGAAAATAAATACGTGTTGCTCCATATATTTTCAGACGGCCTTGTTACGTTTCGCTTTAGCAAAACCGGTAAGGCCGTCTGAAAATATTTAAATGCTTATTTTCCTTTTTTATTGCAAGGATGTCCTGCGCTGTTGTCGCAGACGCGTAAATTGCGCAAATGCATGACGGCATTGGTCAACTCGGCCTTCGTCGGCTCGTAACGGAAAGCATATTGCTTCACGTACAAAGCTTCGTTACCCTGTACGGCTTTTATCCAAGTAAATTCAGGTTTGCTGGTTTGCGGATTGTTGGCGCAAAACAACATCACCAAAGCGAATGGATAGCCGTTTTCTTCACCTGCCGTTATTGGGTTGACACTACTTTGCGGACAGGCATTCTGCCATGAGGCTGAAAGATTGCCGAAAAACTGCTCAACACCCGGTTTCATACCTGCCATGGATTGCAGCGTGACCATTTGCGTCCAGTCTTCCACAGTCTGTTTCTGCGGCACAAGTTCTATCAATGTCACACCATTTTGCGCGGTTTGATAGCCGACTTTGAAGCCTTTAGGCGGAGCGCCGAAAGACCCAAATTCCTCAGCCTGCGCAGTTTGAACAGCTAACGGAAGCATAGCGATGGCGAGCATCAGTTTCCTAACGATACTTGTTTTTTTCATTGTTTTTCCTTATTCACTAAAAGTATGGCAGATGAAACACTCCATCCGCCAGCGCTATACTAACACAAGCATATAGCATTTTTCAGACGGCCTTACAACTGTCTCAAAAACGCCTGAATGAACGCGATTTTATCCAATTCCGGCATAGCATTGAACGCTTCCTGATGCTCGTGGATGTAGTCGATTAAGGGGTAAAACTCTTCATCGACGTGGCGTTTGTCGAGTTTGCGGCCGATATTCCCCTCGTTGCTTCGTCCTAAAAACTTGGAAATCAGGTAATACGGCGATTTGAGTTTGAACAGCATTTCGCCGGTTTGGGCATCAAACACCATAAAACCTTCGTGTTCCACGTTTTTCAGACGACCTTTCAACTCCTCGAACGTGATGTTTTTCAGCGTTTCGGGACGGCGGATACCGTATTGTTTGCCGATTTCGTCCAATTCGGCTTCGGTAAACTGACGGCCTGTCGCCACGTCGATGCAGCCGATTAAGGTTTCGCCCAACTCTTCACGGATGATGTGTACGTCTTTCGCGTCTGTGATTTCAAACAAAAAAGTATGGTTCGGATATGCGCGGAACAAGGTTTCGTATTGTGCGCAGTGTGTGGCGGTCATGTCGGCAAACGCGCTATCAAGCGAACCGGTGGTCGAATACAGCACTTTGCCGTCAAACGCCGCGCCTTTAGACAGATGGTCGTCTGAAAGCGAGACGAAAGTACAGCAGCCGAGGAAGCCGTTTACTTTCACCACCGCATCTACCAGTCTCTCGTCGCCGATTATGATCGGATAACGGCTGCATTTGGCAATACGTTCCGAATAATTGAACACTTTTTTAAACGGACGCACGATGATTCGATTATGCGCATCGATAATCAAACCGCGCATTTCCAGCAACGCATCATCAAAGCGGTTGTTATAGAACACGCTGCGGGCGTATTTCAACACGCGCAATTCGGGATAACGCTTGGATGCTTTGGCGGTAAAGTTACGGCTGCTGTGTTGCAGATAGTGATCGGTCACAAAGGTTTGCTGCGCCTCATCAAACACCAGCGGCTTATGCTCGATAGCCTGCATCTGTTCGATTTTTTCTAACTGTTCCGCATTTGCCGGTTGCACGGCCTCGATATGGATTTCGTTTGCCACTCGGTTTTGGTTCAGCTTGATATACGCCGCCAATACGTCATGCTCTTTCACGCCATGCAGGTTGGGATAGAAATTGTGCAGTCGATAGACCTCTGTTTCAAAACCGCTTTTCTCCGCCTGATCCAATAAATGACGGCAACGCGAAGCTTTTTGGTTGGTATTGGAATTAATGATCAGAATATTTCGGTTCGGATTTTGGCGTCCAAGTCTCAAAGTTTCAGTCATCAAGGTATTACCGCGTTTCTGCACCTTATCCACTGCTTCACCCGACCAATGATACTCACCGTATTCATCGGTAATGAACAAATCGTTTTCAATACGGACAACTTCTGCATCCGGATATTGCGCTTTAAATTCGGTGGCTTTTTGTTCGGCAAACGTCGATTTTCCCGAACCTTGATGACCGCGGATTAAGATAAATTTTTGCATTTTGTTTCCTTATTCTTTTTCTCAGCTTACCCTGAATAAATAGGCCGTCTGAAAAATATTTCTACCCTTTTTTCAGACGGCCTTAGCTTCAGTTCACAACTGCCAACGGCGTTTTCTCAATCTCTTCTACCCAGAAATCTGTACCCATACCTCGTTCGGCAAAGGAACCGATCAGGGAGAATACTTGGTCGGAGAAGCCGCCGATGTTCAAAATATCCTGACGGTTTCGTACTTGAGCCTTGGTGTAGGGCTGGATATCCAGACAAACAAGTTTGGCTTCGGGACAACGCCGTTTCAGAATGTCCCACTCTTTCATCAGGCTGGTTGTGGCACCCCATCCTTGGCTGTCATCTGCCCAACTTTCGTTGTCTGATACGATGACGACCAAATCCACATCGGCTTTTTCACGGTTCAGCATGGCGAGCGGTGCGCTGCATGCCGTTCCGCCGCCGCCGATATTGGCGAGTTTTTCGGCGTTGGTCATGATGCTGTCGCGCGGATTGAGCTTCACGTTTACCGTGATTTGTTCAAACGGTATCACGCGGGCTTGCGGATTGGTACGCAACATGGCGGCAGATACGAGCGCGGCAATGTCGATGCAGCGGGTTTTGCTGGTCGTGCTGCCGCGATAGCCGGTAACCGAGCTGTGCATAGAGCCGGAAACGTCCGGACAAACCACGACTTTGCCTTGGATGGCCGGTACGTTTTGTACGGAGGTTTCCATCGCATCTTGCAGGGCTTCGCAGATTTCAGACGGCATTTGATTAGATGTTGCCTGATACGCGGTCAGCAACTGATAAGGCAGAACACGGGCGCGGGCAATGGTGGTTTCGTCACGCAGTTTTTCTGCCACCATTTTGATGTTTTTGCTTTTCGCAAACACTTCGTGGCGCAGGAAAGTGTTCAGGTTTTGACGAACCTGCTGCCATGAGCCGTTGCGGGCAATCTCTGCCCAGTCGCCGCTGTTCAAGTCTAAAGCAGTGAGCATTTGGAAAGGAACGTTGGGTAATTCGCCTTCTCGGCTTTGTTTGTAGTTTTCAAAAGCGCGGGTAATGGGTGGCAATGCTTCGCGGTCGTACGGTTTGCCGATCAGCCACGCAAACCAGGCGGCACGCCATGCTTCACGCGGTTTGGGGTGCACCATTTTGACCACGTCTGCCAGCGATGGCGAATTGCCGACGGCGGCGTTCAACAGTTGTTTTTCGGTGGCAGTCAAAAGCCAAGTCTGCATCAGTTTTTTCGGACGGTTGCCGAAAGATTTTCTGCCGACCGCGCCGCTACGGATAATTTGTGCGAAGTTACGCAACATTTTACCGTTGTCCACTACTTGGTCGAATACGCGGGCGAGCATGTTCACGTCTTTTTGCGCCAACACGGCAAGCAACAGCGCAGGCATATCTTTCATCAAACCTTTTTGACGGGCATATACGGCAGTTTTGGCGATAAACTCGGCATCCAGGCTTTCTGCCAATTTCAACACTTGGTCAAGCTGACTTTGGGCATCGGCATAGTAGGTATTGTTCAGACAACCGGTAGCGGCAAGTTGGGCCAGCTGTTGTTTGGGTGTCAGCGTGTAGGCGATGCCGCCGGCTTCATTATAGGTATCGGTTTTAGTAAAACGGTTTTTAATAGATTGAAACAAGGTAGTATTAGCCATTTTCATTTTCTTTCATATTGTTGGTTTGAGGCCGTCTGAACTTGTTTTAGCTTTGTTTGTCAGACGGTCTTGAATGGGTGGCAGTGTGGCTGCTAAAGATGAAGAGAAGCGTTTTTAACTGAAAGCTAATGTATTCTCTTCCGGGCATCCGCCTACTGCCGTAGGGCGACCAGTTTAATTAGGATCATTCGGGTTTGTAGCAAGGAAGGAATGTAATCCTAATGGCATTCGCCCATAAGGGGTGGCACATTGGGCAACAAAGAGTGGAGAAATTTTTACGCGCTCTATCCTCTGAGCTACTCTGCCATAGTTGGCGGCAGAGACGGGACTCGAACCCGCGACCTCGAGCTTAGCAGGCTGTAATTCCTCCGGCATTTGCCGTTTGCACCAAAAACAGTTTTTATATCAGCCCGCCTGAATATTTCAGACGGCCTCGAATGGGGGCTGCGTAGCGGATAAACATGAAGAGAAACGGTTTTAACGTAAAAGGTTCATGTATTCTCTCCAGACATCCGCCTGCTGCCGTAAAAGTAATATGGCACGCAACAAGTTTTTAAGGGAAACATGCCTTGGCTCTACCAACTGAGCTACTCTGCTATTTGGAACAACAGAGACAGGACTCGAACCTGCGACATAAGGATATCCATGTTGTAGTTTTCCTAGGCATTTGCCTGCCATATTGAAAAAGGGTGGGCGACTAAATAAACAAGACGTTCAACGTCTATCAGACGAGACAGGATTCGAACCTGTTAATCCAAATGTAGTCTTGTCGGCATTCGCCCTGTAACCACACAGCAACTAAATTTACGGAAAATTTTTCTCCGGTAACTGTATTTCCCGAAGCATCTGCTGTATCGCTACATTCACAACATAGCCAACAGCGTGCCAAGAATAAAATTTTATAAAAATAATTTTTAATTTATTGAATATAAGAAAAATATATTTTAAAGTGGCTTTTATCGGCAAAAAGCGTAGAATGCTGAAAAATATATTTGTAGATAGTTATATAGAAAATAAAATATATAAGGATATATGATGAGATTCGATGATTTGGACAAACGCTTGCGGTTAAGCAAACGGCAAATTTGTATTGAAAAAATAATTTAAAGGCCGTCTGAAACATGAATATCACCCCTAAAAAACAAGTCGCCGTCAGTTTTCTCGGTACAGTGCTGGATAAAGGTTTCGGTCAGGGCCGTTGGCAGAAGTGGCGGCCGAATGTCGCCATGAATCAGCATCAGGATTTTCATCTCGACCGCATGGAGCTGTTTTATGCGGAGAAATATCGCAACCTAGCGGATCATGTAAAAGCCGATATTCAACAGGTGTCGCCACACACGGTCGTCAATCTTGTGCCTATGGAGCTGGCAAACCCGTGGGATTTTTCCGAAGTTTATACCAAGCTGCACGATTGGGCTGCGAGCTATCCATTTGATACAGAAGAAGAAACGTATCTCACCCACATCACCACAGGTACACACGTTGCCCAAATCTGCCTGTTTTTATTGGTGGAATCGCGTCAAATCCCCGGCGTACTGTTACAAACCGCTCCGCCCAAAAATCAAAGACGCAGTATGGAGGACGGCAATGTCGGAAGTTATGAAATCATCGATTTAGACTTGGCTCGTTATGACGTACTGGCAGAACGCCTTGCCGCCGTACGCGACGACGCAGTGCGCTACCTGAAAAGCGGCATTTCCACCAAAAACGCCGCCTTCAACCGCATGATTGCCGAAATCGAACAAGTCGCACTCAACTCCCCTTCCCCCATTCTGCTTTCCGGCCCGACAGGCGCAGGCAAATCTATGTTGGCACGCAGGATTTTTGAATTGAAAAAAGCGCGCCATCTGATTAAAGGCACATTTGTCGATGTAAACTGCGCCACCCTTCGCGGCGACGGCGCAGCATCTGCCCTGTTCGGCCACAAAAAAGGCGCCTTTACCGGCGCCGCAGAAAAGCGTGAAGGTTATCTGAAAACTGCCGACGGCGGCGTATTGTTTTTAGACGAAATCGGCGAATTGGGCTTGGACGAGCAAGCCATGCTGCTCAAAGCCATTGAAGAAAAACACTTTTACCCCGTTGGCAGCGACAGCGAAGTCAAAAGCGACTTCCAACTCATCGCCGGCACCAACCGCGACCTACGCCACGAAATCCGCGCCGGACGCTTCCGCGAAGACCTGTTCGCCCGCATTAATATCTGGAATTACCCACTACCTGCACTCGCCAACCGTCGCGAAGACATCGAGCCCAACGTCGAACACCAGCTCGCCCTAGCCTCGCAAGAACTCGGCCGAACCACCCGCTTCAACAAAGAAGCCCTGGCCGCCTACCTCGACTTCGCCCACTCCAACCAAGCACCATGGCGCGGCAACTTCCGCGACCTCGCTGCCAGCATCATGCGCCTGGCCACACTCGCGCCGCAAGGCAGGATACAGGTAGAACAAGTCCAAGCCGAAATCGAACGCCTCAAATGGCTATGGTCGGAAGAACCCTTTTCAGACGGCCTCCTACATAAAAGGCCGTCTGAAAAAGCACAAGACTACCCCGATAAAGTCGATTGGGACACATTGGATTTGTTCGACAAACTACAACTGCAACACGTCATCGACGAATGCCGCAAACACCCCAACATGGCCGCTGCCGGCCGTGCATTGTTCAACGTCTCCAGAACAGAAAGGGCAAAAGTCAATGACAGCGATCGATTGAGAAAGTATTTGCAACGGTTTGGACTGGAATGGGGGGATATTTAAATAAAGTGGGCAAGCTAGCTCATTTTAATCACATTATTTTTCATCATTTATAAAAAATAAAAGGCATCAATCCGATGCCTTTTTAATTTATTAACACAAATCACTTCTTTGGTTTACTTCAAAAATGCCGCATGATAGGCAATATGCTCACCAATAAAACTGGCGATGAAGTAATAGCTATGATCATGGCCTTTATGGAAGCGCACATCGACCGGTTGATTTGCCGCACGACAGGTTTCGATAAAATCTTCGGTACGCAATTGTGTTGGCAAAAACTCATCTTCCAAGCCCTGATCAATGCGCATACCTTGCACTTTACAGCCTTGTTGGATGAGCGAGTTAGCATCATATTGCTGCCATTTTTCGCGATCTTTCCCTAAATAGGCAGAAAAGGCTTTTTCTCCCCAAGGCACGAGGCTTGGCGACAAAATAGGCGAAAAGGCAGAAACACTTTGATAACGTTCTTGGTTTCGCAGCGCCAATACCAATGCGCCATGTCCGCCCATTGAATGTCCCATAATCGAACGTTTGCCGTTGGTAGGAAAATTTTCCTCCATCAGACTAGGCAACTCATTCAAAATATAATCATACATTTGATAATTCGTCGCCCAAGGCTGCTCGGTCGCATTCAGATAAAAGCCTGCACCCTGCCCTAAATCGTAAGTATCATCGTTCGGCACTTGCTCTCCGCGAGGGCTGGTATCGGGGGCGACCACAATCACTTGATGCTCTGCCGCATAACGCTGAAAGCCTGATTTGGTAATGAAATTTTGTTCAGTACAAGTTAAGCCGGAAAGCCAATAAATCACACCAAGCGGTCGATTCTCCGGATTATTTGGCAAATAGACGGCAAATTTCATTTCGCATTGAAGCGTTTGGGCATGGTGCACCCAAACTTGTTGCGAACCGCCAAAAATTTGATGTTGTTCAATCAGTTTCATCTCGGGCCTTAGTAATGAATAACAGCGCGGATCGATTTACCTTCATGCATTAACTCAAAGGCTTCATTGATTTGATCGAGCGTCATTGTGTGGGTCACAAATGGTTCCAACTGAATGTCGCCTTTCATTGAATCTTCCACCATTTTCGGAAGTTCAGAGCGGCCTTTCACGCCACCAAATGCCGTGCCTTTCCAAACACGACCTGTGACCAACTGGAACGGACGAGTTGAAATTTCTTGTCCTGCACCCGCTACGCCGATGATAATGGATTGACCCCAACCACGGTGTGCACTTTCTAATGCCTGACGCATTACGTTTACATTGCCAATACATTCAAAGGTATGGTCAATGCCCCATTTATTGATGTCTAACAACACATCTTTGATCGGTTTATCGTAATCGTTTGGGTTCAAACAATCAGTTGCACCAAACTGTTTTGCCAGCTCGAATTTTGAAGGATTGGTATCAATAGCGATAATGCGACCGGCTTTGGCTTGACGCGCACCTTGCACCACCGCCAAACCAATCGCCCCCAAGCCAAACACCGCCACAGAGTCGCCTTCTTGCACTTTTGCTGTGTTATGCACCGCACCAATACCTGTGGTAACGCCGCAGCCAAGCAAACATACTTGTTCATGGTTTGCTTTTGGATTGATTTTCGCCAGTGAAACTTCGGCAACAACTGAGTATTCACTGAAAGTAGAACAGCCCATATAGTGATAGATCGGCTGACCTTGATAAGAAAAACGCGTCGTGCCATCTGGCATTAAGCCTTTACCTTGTGTATCACGCACTGAGACGCATAAGTTGGTTTTACCTGAACGACAAAACTCACATTCGCCACATTCAGCGGTGTAAAGAGGAATGACGTGATCACCTGGTTTTACGCTTGACACACCTTCGCCCACAGCAACGACCACACCCGCACCTTCGTGTCCAAGCACCACAGGGAACACACCTTCAGGATCGCTTCCTGATAACGTAAATGCATCAGTATGGCACACACCAGTGTGCGTGTTACGAATTAACACCTCGCCTTTGTGCGGCATTTCTACGTCGATTTCCACAATTTGTAAGGGTTGATTTGGGGCGAATGCCACCGCCGCACGCGATTTGATGGTTGAATTGGTTTGTTTCGTTTCCATTATTTTTGCCTTTTAATTCATTAATAAAGTTATCTAGCCTACGAAAGATAACCACAGTTTATACTTTGGAACCCACCCTGAAGCAAGCATTTTTGCAATTTTGACTCCGGCAGTAGCATGATCGGCTGAAGGGCTGCCATGCAATCGGTGATTAAAGGCAACTGAATATTTCCCTAAATCATGAAGCTGTCCCGTCTGGCAGGCAATTTCCTGCGCATCAAATACCCGGGCAAACTCAGCCGCCATTTCGCCCACATTTACCGAATGACTTTGCAAGGTTTGCCAATGGTTTGTAAGGCAAGGGATTGCCGAGTTTATCTTGGGCGGAATGAGCGTAGTAAATGAGGGGGTTTTATATTGAAATTCTAAAAAATTCAAATTGATATAGATTCAATGATAATATGATATTAAATTTAATATGCAAATAGAAAAAATGCCGTCTGAAACTTTTTCAGACGGCATTGTCATTTATTAACCTTTATAACTTGCTTCTAATATCCTCCACTGCTTTCACTAATGCTTCGGAAAGCGAAGGATCAAAAGAAGAGTGGCCTGCTTGGACGATTCTCAATTCTGCTTCAGGGAAGGCTTGCGAGAGTTCCCACGCGCTTTGCATCGGGGTACATAGGTCGTAGCGGCCTTGGACGATGATGGTTGGGATATGGCGGATTTTGTCGATGTTTGCCAAGATAGCTTTATCGCCCTGCAGCCAGCCTTCGTTCACGAAGTAATGGTTTTCCATTCTTGCGATGGCAAGGGAAGCTTGCGGGTCTTCATCTACGTCTTTAGGTTCAAACTGAATAAGGTAGCTTTCCCAGTCTGCCCATGATTTAGCCGCTTTGAGGCGTGTGGCTTCATCTTCGCTGAACAGCATTTCATGGTAGGCTTGGATTAGGGCTTGGCGTTTGTTTTCGGCTACGGGGGCAATGAATTTTTGCCATTGAGCCGGATAAATTTGGCTGACGCCGCCTACTTCGTTCAACCATGCCATTTCAGACGGCCTGCACAGGAAAATACCGCGCAAAACTAAGCCGCTGACGCGCTCGGGATGGGTTTCGGCATAAGTCAGCGACAAGGTGCTGCCCCATGAGCCACCGAAAACCAGCCATTTTTGAATACCGAGCATTTCGCGTACTTTTTCAATATCGGCAACCAAATCCCATGTGGTGTTGTCTTCGATACAGGCATAGGGTTTGGAGCGTCCGCAACCGCGTTGGTCGATAATAACGATGCGGAAATGCTCTGGATTGAAAAAGCCTCGACAGGCAGGTGATGCCCCTGCTCCGGGGCCGCCATGCAGGAAAATCACGGGGTGGCCATCAGGATTGCCTGATTCTTCCCAGTAGATTTCGTGAATGTCGGATACGCGCAAAAGGCCGCTATTTCGTGGTTCTTGAATCGGATGCATAAGCTTTCTCCTTTGTCTGATGAATATGTTGATTGTAACACTTTGCCTTCTGATTTTTCAGACGGCCTACATAGGTTTATCGCCACAAATGGCGTAAAATAGCACTTTTTTGACAGGATTTTTTATGGCTGACAACAAACAAACACATGCGGCACCCGAAGGACAACTTTTATTGCGTACGGTAGCCATGCCGCGCGATACCAATCCTAATCAGGATATCTTCGGCGGCTGGATTATGTCGCAAATGGATCTGGGCGGCGGTATTTTAGCGGCAGAAATCGCACAGGGACGAATTGTAACCGTGGCCGTTCAAGAAATGAATTTCATCAGGCCGGTAAAGGTCGGCAACGTCGTGTGCTGCTACGGTCATTGCGTCCGCGTAGGCAATACTTCTTTGCAACTGAAAATCGAAGTGTGGGTGAAGACTTTGATGAACGATATGGTAACGGAAGACCGCCAACTGGTCACCGAAGCCGTATTCACTTACGTCGCCATCGATGCACAAGGCAATCCGCGCCCTATTCCTCGCGAAGGCAATGCAAAACTGGCTCATTTGTAAGTTTAAAAATCAAAACAAGGCCGTCTGAAACCTCAACGTTCAGACGGCCTTTTTTCATACAGAAGCAAAATGTAATAATATTTCTTTTGAGCTAAAGCAAGGTGAAGTATCTGTTTTTTAGGTTTAATTCAGGCTGATTGATAAGACAAAGACCGTACACCGGCTCCCTATAACACTACTCTACCGCGACAGTTTGTACCATCTTTAAAACAACGTTTCCTCCTCAACCTACTTTAAGGAACATCATGGCTTCGCGCGATTTATACCCACAGGAAATTTTACAGGTTGTTCTCGACAAAAGCTGCGCCAAAGCACAATCCAGCATCCCCACACTGGCAATCTTGAGCGTTTTGGCCGGTGGATACATCGGCTTCGGATATCTTGCCTATTTAAAAGTAGTCAGCGGCATTCCGCACGAATGGGGCGGAGTTGCGACTTTACTCGGCGCCGCCGTGTTCCCAATCGCTTTGATTTGTATCCTGCTTGGCGGCGGCGAGCTGGTAACCAGCAATATGATGATTATGTCTTTAGGCAGATTGGCCGGACGGATTTCCTCCAAAATGCTGCTACGCAACTGGGTTATCGTCTGCATGGGCAATTTGGTGGGCACACTGGCAATGGCGTTTTTCCTTGGATACTATGTCGGCATGATTGAAGGCAGCGTGGCAGAAAAAACCATTGTCGTGGCGGAAGCAAAAGTCCATATGGATTTCGGCCGTGCTTTCGTATCGGCAATAGCATGTAACTGGATGGTCTGCATGGGCGCGTGGCTGCATTTTGCCGCTAAAAACACAACCGGACGAATGCTGGCCATTTGGTTCCCCGTCATGATTTTCGTATTAAACGGCTTCCAACACCTTGTCGCCAATATGTTCGTTATCCCAGCCGGCATTTTGGCAGGCGCAAACATCACATGGGGGCAATTTTTCTTCAACATGATTCCCGTATTCCTGGGCAATGTCATCGGTGGCGCATCCTTTGTTGGCGCATCGTATCTTTATACTTATAGAGACACGCTGAAAGATAGTGCCGAATAGCCCTGCTTTAGAAACAACAAAACCTGCTTTTTTAAGCAGGTTTTGTTTCAGACGGCATTGGTATTAAGTTTTAAAATCCATTCGGACACATTATTCAGATAAATCATCCAAACGAAAAAAGAGCCGTTTTTAAAACGGCTCTTTCCAATTCTTTGGTCGGAGTGAAAGGATTCGAACCTTCGACCCCTTGCACCCCATGCAAGTGCGCTACCAGACTGCGCCACACTCCGACTCGATAAGCTGTGAATTTTAGTTTCAAACGCTGATTTTGACAAGTGCTTTTTAGAAAGGGAAATTTACTCGTTTGAAAACATTTGAATTATTTGTAAACAAAAAAAGCCGTCTGAAATCGTTCAGACGGCCTTTGATTATTCAGTCAAATATCAAGCATCAACCGGAATAATACCGATTTTGGCCTGCCATTGTTTTGGCGCAATGGCGTGAACCGATTCGCCGTTGCTATCCACCGCAACGGTTACAGGCATGTCTTTGACTTCAAATTCGTAAATCGCTTCCATACCTAATTCTGGGAAAGCCAAGACTTTAGACGCTTTAATGGCTTTGGCAACCAGATATGCTGCGCCGCCGACAGCCATCAGGTAAACAGCTTTGTTATCAGCAATGGCTTGGCAAGTTGCTGCGCCGCGTTCGGATTTACCGATCATACCCAAGAGGCCGGTTTGTTCCAGCATTTGGCGGGTGAATTTATCCATACGGGTGGAAGTAGTCGGACCGGCCGGACCAACAACTTCGTCACGGACTGGATCAACCGGGCCGACGTAGTAAATCAGTTTGTTGGTGAAATCTACCGGCAATTCTTCGCCTTTGTTGAGCATATCAACCAAACGTTTGTGCGCGGCATCGCGACCGGTCAGGATTTTACCGTTCAGCAACAATACGTCGCCGGTTTTCCATGTGGCCACTTCTTCTTTGGTCAGATTGTTGACATCGACACGTTTGCCGTTGTCCGGGCTGTAAGTCAGATCCGGCCAGTCTTCCAAAGATGGTGCTTCCAGTTTGGCCGGGCCTGAGCCGTCCAATTCAAATTCGATGTGGCGGGTTGCCGCGCAGTTTGGAATCATGGCAATCGGTTTGGAAGCCGCGTGGGTTGGGTAGTCAAGGATTTTGACATCCAGCACGGTGCTCAAACCGCCCAAACCTTGTGCGCCGATACCCAAGGCATTTACTTTTTTGTAGAGTTCCAAGCGCAGGGCTTCAGTTGTAGACAATTCTGCACCGGAATCGGCTTTTTCTTTGAGTTCCTGAATATCGATATGGCTCATCAGGCTTTCTTTGGCCATCAACACTGCTTTTTCAGGCGTACCGCCGATGCCGATACCCAAAATACCCGGAGGACACCAGCCGGCACCCATTTGAGGAACGGTTTTCAAGACCCAATCAACGATATTGTCTGAAGGGTTGAGCATGGCAACTTTGGTTTTGTTTTCAGAACCGCCGCCTTTGGCTGCGCAAGTGACTTCGACTTTGTCGCCTTTTACGATTTCCATATGTACAACGGCAGGGGTGTTGTCTTTGGTATTTTGACGTTTACCAGCCGGATCGGCCAATACAGAGGCGCGCAGTTTGTTGTCAGGATAGGTGTATGCACGGCGTACGCCTTCGTTAACCATTTCCTGTACGCTCATCTCGGCATCCCACTGTACATCCATGCCCACTTTCAAGAATACGGTCGCAATACCGGTATCCTGACAAATCGGACGATGGCCTTCAGCACACATACGGCTATTGACCAAAATCTGCGCCATCGCATCTTTGGCGGCAGGGTTTTCTTCTTTTTGATAAGCCTTATACAAAGCCTGAATGTAGTCTTTAGGATGGTAATAGCTGATGAATTGGAAAGCATCGAAAATACTTTGGATAAAGTCTTCTTGCTTGATGACGGTCATGATTGTGTTCCTTTTCGGAGTCATGGTAGGGAGGGTTTGTTTATTTCTTAAGAGACCGATTTTTTCAGACGGCCTTCAATAGTGTAATAGTGCTTTCAAATGAATGACCCAGACAATATCATTTTCATACCTTATTGATTTAAATAGAATTTAATATCGCATTAAATCACTTGGTTATTGATAATATATATCCACTGACCATTCACTTACACAGAAATAAAATTACATTATTTTTAAATGATATTCTAATTACAAGTCCGTCTGAAAATGTTTGCCTTAAGTATCTGAGAAAGAAATTTAGTAGCTTGTATTTAAAAGGAAACCACCTAAATTTCAGACGGCCTTTCTTATTTTCCAACACGATACACAATTGTAAAATCTGTGTCATTTTCTCCCTCAATCTTCTTGACTGATATCAAACTCATTTAATTTTCTGAAATTTTATAACAATCTTTTCACTTACTTACCTATCAGAATATTATTCAATATATACAACAATCTATGTAAAATTGTCTAACATATAATAATGATTTTTACTAGTAAATATACGAATATTTTAAAATTTATAATAAAAAAGTAATTTTATTTTACCTTTAAAATCAAATTGTTGTAATAAATTTGTCTAAATAATAGGCATATTTTGTTTGCAATCCTCCTTCTATAAAACCTTAGGTTACCCCTATCATCAAAACCACTAAATTCTGATACACTTCGACTCATAAAGATAAACATTGATTTTAAAAGAATTTCCGAGTAAATCACTTGGATATTTTCCTCATACGCAATAAATGTAATAAAAATACAATTAATCAAATTACCCACTATTCCAACTTCCAATTTCACAGGAACAAACCATGAGTGAAAATTTGTTAACCCTGACCATAGACGGCCATGAAGTCAAAGCTTCCGCCGACTCGTCAATCATCCAAGCCTATGCCCGTTCAGGCAATGCAATTACTGCCAATGTCGGCTGTATGGGTCAAGGCGTATGCGGTTCCTGCCGCTGTATGATTCGTAAAGAAGGCGAGCGCGAAGTCACCACTGCACTGGCATGCGAAACCAAAGTTGAAGAAGGCATGCAAGTCAGCTTCTTGGACTACTTTATTCCGGAGCACATCCAATATTACGACGTCGGCGAGATTGGTGATGGCTGGAACTGGTTGGACGATACCGCCAAAGCCTTCCCTGAAGCGCAAAATTGCCGTCATTGCGGCGGCTGTAATCGAGCCTGTCCTAAAGGTTTGCAAGTGGAAAACGGCGTAGCGCAGGTAGTTTCCGGCGATTTCAGTGCGGCTGCGCTGACCTTTGACCAATGCGTGATGTGCAACCTCTGCACCCTCTCCTGCCCTGAACACATCCGTCCGAACCACTTGGGCTTGTTCGCCCGCCGTATGAAAGCGGCGCGCACATTGCGTCCTGTGGATTTGATGCGCCGCCTGCGCGAAATCGACAGCGGCAAAATGAAAGTCGAATTTGAAGAGGAGTCAGTGTAATGGTTAACAAAATCCAAGGCATAGACTACGAAACTGCCCTTGCCAACCTGCGTGCGTCCTCATTGGAGCTGCGCGGCGATTTACCTGAAAAAAACGAATTACTGAGCCAATTTCACCCTGACTATCAGGCAAATGCACGTGTGAAACTGCCTATCGGCCCAAACCAAGGCGATTACTGCCATACTGATTTGGCCAAACTCTTAATCAGTCAGCCTCTGATTGACGACTATAATTTATCAGGCGCAGAACACTTGAACACCGACGTATTGGTAATTGGTGGCGGCGGAGCGGGCGCGGCAGCGGCATTGTCTGCCACTGAAGCCGGAGCACGCGTCATCATGGCGAACAAACTGCGTATCGGCGACAGTAATACCGTGATGGCCGAAGGCGGCATTCAAGCTGCGGTCGGCGCGGAAGACAGCCTGCAACAACACTTTGACGATACCATCAAAGGCGGCCACAACGCAGGCAAAAAAGAATTGGTGGCGCAAATGGTTACCGACGCGCCGTCCGCCATCCGCTGGCTGATCGGTTTGGGCATGACTTTCGACCTTGCCAAAGGCGCGGACAGCAACGGCATGTTGAGCCGCAAACGCGCAGGTGGTACAACCGTACCGCGTATTTTGAGCTACCGCGACTTTACCGGCCTCGAAATGATGCGCGTACTGCGCGAGGCAGTCGAGCTCGACGAAAACATCACACAGCTCAACCGCCACCCCGCCATCGAATTATTGTCGGACGAACACGGCCGCTGCGTCGGCGCGATTTTGTACGATTTGGAAAAACGCTCTTTGGTATTGGTTCACGCCAAAGCCGTGGTATTGGCAACCGGCGGCAGCGGACGCCTGCATTTGCAAGGTTTCGCCACTTCCAACCACTATGGCGCGACTGCAGACGGCCTGGTAATGGCTTACCGTATCGGCGCCAAACTGCGCGATGTCGATTCTTTCCAATACCACCCAACCGGCGTCGCCCACCCTCCACACTTGGCAGGCGCGCTGATTTCCGAAGCAGTGCGCTCTGCAGGCACCAAGCTGGTCAACGGTTTGGGCGAACGTTTCGTTGACGAATTGCAACCGCGCGACGTTGTTGCCGCTGCGATTCTGCGTGAATGCCGCGAAGGCCGCGGCGTGGTACGAGACGGTCAAGTCGGCGTGTTCCTCGACACCCCGCGCCTGATTGCTAACGACCCTGACGTATTAAACCGTTTGGTAACACTCGGCCACGTTGCCCATAAATGCGGCATCGACCCTGCCGTTGAGCCGGCCATGATTCATCCGACCCTGCACTATCAAAACGGCGGTATCGAAATCAACGGCGATGGCGCAACCTGCGTTGAAGGTCTCTATTGCGCCGGCGAAGTAACCGGCGGTATTCACGGCCGCAACCGCCTGATGGGCAATGCGCTTTTGGACATCATCAGCTTCGGCCGCCGCGCGGGTAAAGCCGCCGCCGGTTGCGGCCTGCCTCTGAAAAAAGTACGCGGCGGTGTCGGACACGTCCACGACCTGCAACGCGAAATGACCCGCGCCGGTCTGACCAGCGACATCAAAGCCCCCGTTTTATATCCCGACTACGGCAAATTCGATTTGCGCGAACACGCCGGTTTGCAGGAGCAACAATCATGAACCAAGCCAATCAAAACTTACTGCATCCTTCCCGCCAAGTCGGCGCAGATTTAGCCGCTTGGCGCAAAGTCGGCGGTGGCGAAGGCCTGCTGGCTGCGCTTGCCGATCCACAAAGCATTGTTTCCAAACTGCAAGATGCCAATCTTTGCGGTATGGGCGGTGCAGGTTTCCCGACTTGGCGCAAATGGGAGGCCGCCGTTGCCGCCCAAAGCAAAAATGGTGACAAATACGTTGTCTGCAATGCCAACGAAGACGAACCGGGTACATTTAAAGACCGAGTACTGCTGGCAAATACGCCGCACCAAGTCATCGAAGGCGTCCTGATTGCCGCCGTTGCCTGCCGTGCCAACAAAGCGATTCTGTACGTCAACCCTCATCAAACCGAATCCATCGCTTCCATCACACCGGCCATCGAGCAATGGAAAAACAGCGATTTGTTTATCCGTATCGAAAACTACTTGGGTAAACCTTTGGACTTGCAACTGGTTGAAACTTCAGGACGTTATATCGGCGGTGAAGAAACTGCCGTGATTTCATGGCTGGAAGGCGGTTTCCCCTTCCCCCGCCGCAAGCCGCCTTTCCCTGCCGAAAGCGGTGTCAACGGTGAGCCGACCCTTATCAACAATACCGAAACCTTCGCCAATATTCCACAAATCCTTGCTAAAGGTGCGGAATGGTACAAATCTTTGGGTTTGGGCGATGCAGCCGGTACGAAACTCTACTCACTCTCCGGCGACGTATTGAACCCGGGCCTGTACGAACTGCCGATGGGCACAACCCTGCAATCACTGATTTACGATCACGGCGGCGGTATGCTCGAAGGCCGTACGTTTAAAGCCGTATTTACCGGCGGCCCGTCCAATACGCTTTTGACCGTAAAAGATTTGGATGTGCCTTTGGACTTCGTTTCCGTGCGCGAACGCAAATCCAGCCTCGGTACCGGCGCGATGATTGTGATTTCCGAAGGCACCAGCGTGGTGCGTAAAGTGGCCGAGTATGTGGAATTTTTTGCTTCCAACTCATGCGGTCAATGCCCACCGTGTAAAGGCGGCACATTCCAGCTTTCCCGCCTGCTCAACCGCGTGGACACCGGCATCGGCACTCCCGACGACCTGCACGCCTTGCAAAGCCTGTGCCAACTGTTGCCACGAAGCGGCCGTTGCGGTTTGATTGACGGCGCGGTTACCGTGTTGCAAAGCTCGCTGCGCACCTTCCCCGAAGAGTACGGCCTGCTGCAAGAACAGGAGTAAAACGACGTTGTTTTCAGACGGCCTGTTACTGTAAAGGCCGTCTGAAAACCGATTTCCCAATACTTCAATCCTCAAATTAGGAGATTCAACATGGGCTTCAAGCCAATTCCTGCTGCGGTCGCACTTGTGCTGACGCTGCTTATCTGGTTCGTTATCCCCGTTCCTCAAGGCGTATCGCCTGACGCATGGCATCTTTTGGCATTGTTCGTCGGCATTATTGCCGGCATCATCGGCAAAGCCATGCCTATCGGCGCAATGGCGATTTTGGGCATTACCTTGGTTGCACTGACCGGTGTGACCAATGAAAAAGCCGCCGACGCAACCAAAGATGCTTTGAGCAGCCTCAACAACTCACTCATCTGGATGATCGGTATCGCCATCATCATTTCGCGCGGCCTGTTGAAAACCGGCTTGGGTATGCGTATCGGCTACCTTTTGATTTCCCTCTTCGGCAAACGCACGCTGGGCGTAGGTTACAGCTTGGCACTAGCCGACTTGGTCATCGGTCCGGTAACGCCGAGTAATACTGCGCGCGGTGGTGCGATTGTGCATCCGATTATGAAATCCATTGCCTTAAGCTTCGACTCCGACCCTGAAAAGGGTACGGAAGGCAAAATCGGCAAATACCTTTCACTGGTCAACTTCCACTCCAACGTAATTACCTGTCTGATTTTTATCACTGCCACCGCACCTAATCCACTGGTGGTCGAATTGGTTGCCAAAGCCACCAATTCACAAATCCAACTCTCTTGGGGTACTTGGTTCTTGGCAATGGTAGTACCCGGCCTGCTTGCCATGCTGCTGATGCCGCTGGTGTTGTATTTCCTGTATCCGCCTGAAATCAAACAAACCCCTAACGCCACTGCATTGGCAAAAGAGCATTTGGCTGCCATGGGGCCGATGAAGCGTGAAGAAAAAATCATGCTGGGTATTTTCCTGGTTCTGCTGCTGTTGTGGGCGGGTATTCCCGAGATGCTGTTCGGCGTGAAAGTTGACGCTACCGCCACCACCTTCCTCGGCTTGAGCTTGTGCCTGTTGACCGGCGTACTGACTTGGGAAGATGCGTTGAAAGAAAAAAGCGCGTGGGATACCATCGTCTGGTTTGCGGCCTTGGTTATGATGGCAAACTTCCTCAACAAACTGGGCCTCATCAGTTGGTTATCCGACTCCATGCAAAGCGGTATCGCCCACATGGGTTTGGGTTGGGAAGCCGGTTGTGCCCTGTTGATGCTGGCCTACCTCTACGCCCACTACGTTTTCGCCAGCGGTACGGCACACGTTACCGCCATGTTCGGCGCATTCTACGGCGCAGGCTTGGCCTTGGGCGCACCACCGATGCTGTTTGCCCTGGTTATGGCAGCCGCTACCGGCATCATGATGTCGCTGACCCACTACGCTACCGGTTCTGCACCTGTCATTTACGGCTCCAACTATGTAACCATGACCGAATGGTGGAAAGCCGGCTTCATCATGAGCGTGGTCGAAATTCTGATTTTCAGCACTGTCGGCATCTTGTGGTGGAAAGCCTTGGGCTATTGGTAATCCTTTAGCCGATTGAAAAATCAGGCCGTCTGAAACTCCAATTTCAGACGGTCTTTTGTTACAATTTCATTTTTACCGAACACACTCGATTACCGTGAAAATACTTATTCTCGGCAGCGGCCAAGTCGGCTCGACCGTCGCCCAAAACCTCGCCTCTGTTCCCAGCAACGACGTTACCATCATCGACATCGACGAAAAAGCGCTCAACCGTATCAGCAGTCGCCTCGATGTCCAAACCATCGTCGGCAACGGCGCATCGCCCTTTACCCTCGAACAGGCAGGTGCGGCTGACTCCGACCTCCTGCTTGCCCTGACCCGCAGTGACGAAACCAACATCGTTGCCTCCAAAATCGCCGCCGACCTGTTCAATATCCCCAGTCGCATCGCACGCGTACGCTCAAGTGAATACCTCGAATATCCGGTTGCCGGCAGCGACAAACCCGAAGAAGGCAGCCTCAATATCTTCGGCATTACGGAAACCATCAGCCCCGAACAACTGGTTACCGAACAACTTGTCGGACTGCTCAGCTACACCAGCGCATTGCAAGTACTCAGCTTTGCCAACGACCAAGTCCGCATGGTAATTGTTCAAGCACGCAAAGGCGGTTTGCTGATCGGGCGTGAAATTGCCGATATCAACCAACACCTGCTCGAAGGTGCGGACTGCCAAATCTGCGCCATCTACCGCAACAACCGCCTGATCGTCCCAACGCCGCAAACCGTCATCATCGAAGGCGATGAAGTCCTGTTTGCTGCCGACATCAACAGCGTTGAAGCCATCATGCGCGAATTGCGTCCGAAAGAAGCGCGTACCCGCCGCATCATGATTGCCGGCGGCGGTAACATCGGCTACCGCCTCGCCAAACAGCTCGAATCCAAATACGACATCAAAATCATCGAATACAAACCCCACCGCGCCGAATGGCTGGCCGAGAATCTGGACAACACCCTCGTCCTGCAAGGTTCCGCCACCGATGAAACCCTGCTGGACGAAGAATACATCGACGAAATCGACGTCTTCTGCGCGCTGACCAACGACGACGAAAACAACATCATGTCCAGCCTGCTGGCGAAAAACCTTGGTGCCAAACGCGTAATCACCATCGTCAACCGCTCAAGCTACGTCGATTTGCTCGAAGGCAACAAAATCGATATCGTCGTTTCCCCCCACCTGATTACCATCGGCTCCATCCTCGCCCACATTCGCCGCGGCGACGTCGTTGCCGTCCACCCCCTGCGCCGCGGCACGGCCGAAGCCATCGAAGTGGTGGTACACGGCGACAAAAACACTTCCGCCATCGTCGGCCGCCGTATCAGCGGCATCAAATGGCCAAACGACTGCTACATCGCTGCTATCGTCCGCGGCGCAACCGGCGAAGTCATCATGGGACACCACACCGAAACCATCCTCCAAGACGGCGACCACATTATCTTCTTCGTTTCACGCCGCCGCGTCCTGCCAGAGTTGGAAAAACTCATTCAAGTCAAAATGGGCTTTTTCGGTTAAACCCAAAATCCGTTTGCTTGAAACCATAAAAAGGCCGTCTGAAAACCTTTTCAGACGGCCTTTATTTCTTGTTTTATTTACGCTTTGGCAACACTGTTTTTACGGCCAAACCAAACAAAACCAATCACACCCAATACAATCATCGGCACGCTCAACCATTGACCCATGGACAAACCCAAAGTCAGCAGGCCAAGATAGTCGTCAGGCTGACGGGCAAATTCTGCAATAAAGCGGAACAAACCGTAACCGCCCAAGAATAATGCTGCCGTTTGTCCGGCCGGACGTGGTTTTTTCGAGAAAATCCAAACGATGACAAACAGGCAAATGCCTTCAAGGGCAAACTGGTAAAGCTGAGACGGGTGGCGCGGCAGCATACCGTATTGTTGCAGCCATTCGGCCCACAAAGGATTGTGCGCCGCAGCTTCCGTATCTTCGTAACGCGCTTGCGGGAAACCCATCGCCCAGAAAGCATTGAGTTCGGTCACGCGTCCCCAAAGTTCGCCGTTGATAAAGTTGCCGATACGGCCGGAAGCCAAGCCCAGCGGTACGAGCGGTGCAACGGTATCCATCAATTTTAAAATACTGATGTTGTGCTTGCGGCCAAACAGCCACATGGCAACGACCACACCCAAGAATCCGCCGTGAAACGACATGCCGCCTTCCCAAACTTTGAAAATATCCAAAGGGTTGGCAAGATAATCGGAAAATTTATAAAACAAAACGTAGCCGATACGGCCGCCCAAGATCACGCCCAAGATACCCCAAGTCAGGAAATCGTCGAGTGTTTCTTTGGTAAACACAGAATTACCTTGCGCGATACGGCGGCGGCCCAAAATCGTAAACAGGATAAAGCCGACGATATAGCTCAAGGCATACCAACGGATGGCAAGCGGGCCGATACTGATCAGCACCGGATCAAACTGGGGATGTATCATCATAATATGTATTCCTTATCTCAAAGGCCGTCTGAAAGCCTGAACTTTCAGACGGCCTGTATGCAGTGTCGGACGGTTTAACGCAAATCGTCAACCACATTCAAAATCGCAGACAACATTGCCTCGCCCAAGCGCAGCGAGCGTTGGCCGTTCCAGCCGAAATCATCGTCCGGCAGGTTGGCATTGTCTTTAAACGGCATTTCCAAAGTATAGGCAAGGCAGTTGAAATGATTACCGACCCAGTTGGTCGCCAAAGTCATGTTTGCCTGACCCGGCGCATCTTTGTCATAGCCGTAATCGTCTTGGAAATCGGGGCTGGCATTGAGCAGCGCAAGTTTGAATTGGTCTTCCAAGGCTTCGATGCGTTCGTTGTAGTTCGGCACGCCTTCGGTACCGGCTACAAAGACAAACGGCAGGCCTTCATCGCCGTGAATATCCAAGAACAAATCCACGCCGGTTTCCATCATTTTTTCGCGGACGGAAAAGACTTCAGGGCTTCGCTCCAAAGTCGGTTTTTCCCATTCGCGGTTGAGGTTGGCGCCGGCGGCATTGGTGCGCAAATTGCCCAAAACCGAGCCGTCCGGATTCATATTCGGTACAATGTAGAAAGTCGCACGGTCAAGCAGCATGCGCGCGGTCGGATCTTGCGGATCAAGCAGGCGGCCCAGCAAACCTTCGACAAACCATTCCGCCATGGTTTCGCCCGGATGTTGACGGGCGATAATCCAAACTTTCATGTCGCTTTCGACTTGGTTGCCGATGGTCAAAAGATTGATGTCGCGGCCTTGAACGGTACTGCCCAAATCGTCGATACGGCACAAACCGCTGCCCTGCGCATCGCCCAAAAGGTTCAAATGCTGCTCGTTGGAATAAGGCTCGAAATAAGCGTAGTAAACGCTGTTGGACAAAGGCGTATGGTTGATGGTCAACACGCCGTTTTCGTAGCTGGTCGGCACGCGGAACCAATTTTGGCGGTCGTAAGAAGCGCAAGCCTGATAGTCCTCCCAGCCCAAAGGATACGCAGCGTCCGCCGCATTTTCAAAATGCATCACGCAGTTTTGATAGGCCGCACCCTGCAAACGGAAGTAAAACCATTGGGCAAACTCCGAAGCATTGTCGGGACGCAGGGCGAGATGGATATCGGCAGGGTTGCTCAAGTCTTTGACAACGACCGAACCGGCATCGAATTGGGTGCTGATTTTCATCATGGGTATCCTTAGTAATCGGCGAAGAGGCCGAAGCAAACCGTCATTTTACCGTTTGCATGAGGCTGGTTTCAACCATTTAACTGATTTAACAGGATTTCAAGCGCTTGGAAATATTGTTTCAGACGGCCTTTGGGATTAAGATAAAGGCCGAAATCATGAAACAAGGTTGAAACCATGACCCAGCAACAATCTGTCTCCCCTGCCATCAAGGCTCACGTCCTTGCCGAATCTTTACCTTATATCCGCCGTTTTTCCGGCTCCATCATCGTCATCAAATACGGCGGCAACGCCATGACCGAGTCGGCCTTAAAAGAGGGCTTCGCACGCGATGTCGTCCTGCTCAAACTGATCGGTCTGCATCCCGTCATCGTTCACGGCGGCGGCCCGCAAATCAATGAAATGTTGGAAAAAGTCGGCAAAAAAGGAGAATTTGTTCAAGGCATGCGCGTGACCGACAGCGAAACCATGGACATCGTAGAAATGGTTTTGGGCGGACACGTCAATAAAGAAATCGTTTCCATGATTACTACCTTCGGCGGTCGCGCCGTCGGTATTACCGGCCGTGACAACCACTTCATCAAAGCGGAAAAACTCCTGATCGACACGCCCGAACAAAAAGGCGTGGACATCGGTCAAGTCGGCACAGTGGCGGACATCGATACCCGTTTGGTGGAAGGCTTGGTCGAACGCGGCTGCATCCCTGTCATCGCACCTATCGGCGTAGGACAAAACGGCGAAGCGTTCAATATCAATGCTGACTTGGTTGCCGGAAAACTGGCGGAAAAACTTCAAGCCGAAAAACTGCTGATGATGACCAATATCCCCGGCGTACTGGATAAAGAAGGCAAATTATTAACCACCCTGACGCCAAGCCGCATTGACGAACTGATTGAAGACGGTACGCTGTACGGCGGTATGCTGCCTAAAATCGCCTCTGCCGTCGAAGCCGCCAAAAGCGGCGTCAAAGCCACGCATATCATAGACGGCCGCGTTCCCAACGCCCTGCTCTTGGAAGTGCTGACCGATGACGGCGTAGGCTCAATGATTTTGGGCGAAGGTTAATCTGGTTTTCAGACGGCCTTATGCCTTATTTAATCAGCTTTTCACCCTAAAAAGGGTAAAAAATGTTACACTATACGGCTTATGTTTGTTTGAGCGATATTGACGTGAAACAAACTTACAGTCGGTTTCATACCGACGCCGATGCCATGCCCGGCAAAGACGGTATAATGTCTGCATTTATCAGACTTTGGCAATCATCCTTAAGGCCGTCTGAAACGTAACAAAGCTACTTTTCTTTTACCATCCTATTTGGAGATATTCATGAGCGCAATCGTTGATATTTTTGCACGCGAAATTTTGGACTCCCGCGGCAACCCTACCGTAGAGTGTGACGTATTGTTGGAATCCGGCGTCATGGGACGCGCAGCCGTACCTAGCGGCGCATCAACCGGACAAAAAGAAGCTTTGGAACTGCGTGACGGCGACAAATCCCGTTACTTGGGCAAAGGCGTATTGAAGGCCGTTGACCACGTCAACAACCAAATCGCGCAAGCCCTCATCGGTATCGATGCCAACGAACAATCTTATATCGACCAAATCATGATCGAATTGGACGGTACTGAAAACAAAGGCAACTTGGGTGCCAATGCTACTTTGGCCGTTTCTATGGCCGTAGCACGCGCAGCCGCTGAAGATGCAGGCCTGCCACTGTACCGTTACTTGGGCGGCGCAGGCCCAATGGCTCTGCCTGTTCCAATGATGAACGTTATCAACGGCGGCGAACATGCCAACAACAGCCTGAACATCCAAGAATTCATGATTATGCCTGTCGGCGCAAAATCTTTCCGCGAAGCTCTGCGTTGCGGCGCCGAAATATTCCACGCACTGAAAAAACTGTGTGATGCCAAAGGCTTCCCAACTACCGTTGGCGACGAAGGCGGTTTCGCACCTAACCTGAACAGCCACAAAGAAGCCCTGCAACTGATCGTAGAAGCAACCGAAGCCGCAGGCTACAAAGCTGGCGAAGACGTATTGTTCGCCCTGGACTGCGCATCCAGCGAGTTCTACAAAGACGGCAAATACCATCTGGAAGCCGAAGGCCGCTCTTACACCAGCGCAGAATTTGCCGAATACTTGGAAGGCCTGGTTAACGAATTCCCAATCATTTCCATCGAAGACGGCATGGACGAAAACGACTGGGAAGGCTGGAAACTGCTGACCGAAAAATTGGGCGACCGAGTTCAATTGGTCGGCGACGACTTGTTCGTAACCAATCCCAAAATCCTAGCTGAAGGCATCGAAAAAGGCGTGGCAAACGCATTGCTGGTGAAAGTAAACCAAATCGGTACTTTGAGCGAAACCCTGAAAGCCGTTGACTTGGCAAAACGCAGCCGTTACGCCAGCGTGATGAGCCACCGTTCCGGCGAGACCGAAGACAGCACCATTGCCGACTTGGCAGTCGCTACCAACTGTATGCAAATCAAAACCGGCTCCCTGTCCCGTTCTGACCGCATGGCGAAATACAACCAATTGTTGCGCATCGAAGAAGAATTGGCCGAAGCCGCTTACTACCCTGGCAAAGCCGCATTCTACCAACTGGGCAAATAAGCAGAATATAGGATATTGATTGTATGAAGTGGGTGACTTTTGTTTTAACCTTCGCACTTTTGTGCTGTCAGTACAGCCTTTGGTTTGGTAAAGGCAGCGTCGGGCATACGGAAGAATTGCAGGAGCAGCTCGTCCGTCAGGAGGAAAAAAACCAAACGCTCACTTTGCGCAACAATTTCCTCAATGCGGAAGTTGAAGACTTGGCACACGGACAAGAGGCCATCGCCGAAATTGCCCGCGTCGAATTGGGCTATGTCCAAGACGGTGAAGTGTATTACCGAATCATCGACCGCCGCTAAACCCTGCAAAACAAAGGCCGTCTGAAAACATATGTTTCAGACGGCCTTTTTTATCGCAATCACTATATAATCACATATCCCAAAATCAAATCACACCACCCATCATGTATGACGTAAACACTCACGATGTCCGCCGATTCTTTGCCCACGTTTGGCAACACAGGCTCGCACCGCTCCAATTAGACAGCCTGCAACAAAAAGCTTTGCGTATTATCGAAGCCCATCCCGAATACGGACACTATCTCGAAGACATCGAACAATATTTAGATAAAGAATGGTTGCCCGAAGACGGCGAAAGCAATCCATTCCTGCATATGTCGCTACACCTTTCCCTGCAAGAGCAAAGCGCCATCGACCAGCCTCCGGGCATCCGTGCCATCCACCAACAACTTTGCGCCCGTTACAACGGCGACTGGGTCAAAGCCGAACACGATATGATGGAAGCCTTGGCAGAAACCATCTGGGAAGCACAACGCTACGGACGGGGCCTTGACGTCAATGCCTACATGACCCGATTACGGAAATTGGTCGGCTTAGGCCAAGAAGAAAAAGCCCGCCTCAATCCCCATGAAGTCGGCCTGATGGATACAAAGTAACTTCTTTTCAGACGGCCTCAACCCATACAAATCCTTACGCTTGCCAAAGCCAACGTTTCCATATTTCATGCTAAATTACTTTTTTAAAATCCGCATTACAAGGAAAACCAAAATGCTCCGCCCAGCCCTTACCGCCCTACTGCTAGCCGTCTCCCTGCCCGTTGCAGCAGAAAGCCTCAATTACAACATCGTTGAATTTTCCGAATCCGCGAATATGGAAGTGCCACGGGATACCATGACTGCGCATTTCAGCGTCAACGCAGAAGGCAAAGACCGTCAAGCCGTCAACCAAGCCTTCATGAAAAAATTCAACCAGTTCAACAAAATCTCCCAAAACAGCAAATTTAAAGCCGAGTTGATGGAACGCAACGCATCCCCGCGCTATCAATACACCAACGGCAAACGCACCCAAACCGGCTGGGAAGAACACGCCTACTTCAAAGTAGAAAGCAAAGACTTTGAAGCACTCAACCGCCTGATTGCCGACAGCATCAATATCGCCGTTTTGGAAAGCTCCTCATTTTCCGTATCCAAAGAAAAACGCGAAGAAACCGTCGACCAACTGAGCAAAGCCGTCATCCTGCGCTTCAAAGACCGCGCCCAAAACCTCGCCCAAACACTCGGCTTCTCCAGCTACAAAATCGTTAAACTCAACCTGGGCCATATCGGCAACCGCCAAGTCGGCGGCGATTTTGCACGCGCCAAAATGCTGCGGGCAGCCCCTGTCGCAGAGGTAGCTGCAGGAATAGAAGATGGCGTACCAGCCTCCCCAGGCTCAGAAGAAATCAGCCTGACCGTCAGCGGTTCGGTGCAAATGTAGGATTTTATTTAGATAATATTAAAGGCCGTCTGAAAGTATATTTTCAGACGGCCTTTGTGTTGCTCAACAATTAGAATGGAATATCGTCGTCGATATCATCAACCGGAGCGGTCGGTTGTGCCGGGGCAGGACGACGGGCTGGGGCGGCTGGGGGTTCTTGAGCCGGAGCAGATTGGTATTGCTGTTGTGGCGCTTGTTGGTAACTGCTTTGGCTTGAATGACCGCCTTGGTTGTAACCGTCATCGTATGGTGCGCCGCCGCTGTTGTCGTTGCGACCGCCGAGCATTTTCATTTCGTTGGCGATAATGTCGTAAGCGGTACGCTCGATGCCGTCTTTGCCTTGATATTTACGGCTTTGGATACGGCCTTCCAGATACACTTGGCTGCCTTTACGCAGGTATTGACCGGCGATCTCGGCGAGTTTGCGGTACATGGTGATGTTGTGCCATTCGGTACGTTCTACGCGTTGGCCGTTACGGTCGTTCCACGTTTCGCTGGTGGCAACGCTGAAGTTACAGACGGCCTCGCCGTTGGGCATATAGCGGACTTCCGGGTCGCGGCCGAGGCGGCCGATGAGGATAACTTTATTCAATGACATTTTACACTCCTGTGATAATTTTTTCGGCGGCCTCTTGGTCGAATCCTTTTTGCAAGGCCTTGATATAAATGGTTTGTTTATCTGCGCTAAAGCTGATGCTTTCAACGCCTTCAATTTCGGTCAATTTTTGGTAGAGCAAATCCGGATTTTGTTGCCATTCGGCGTTAAGCGGATAGCTGAGGTTTTTGACAGGTTTAGGTGCCGGCGAAATGACTGCCAATACCAGCCACAGCAACATCAATACGCTACAAAAGGCAAATACGCCTACAAAACCATATTTTTGGAACAATAAACCACCGGTTGCGCCGCCGACAAACAAGCCGACCGACTGCATGGTGTTATACACGCCCATCGCGGTACCTTTCAAATCGGACGGAGCGATTTTCGACACCATAGACGGTAGGCTAGCTTCCAATACATTGAAACCAATAAAGTAAACAATCAGATAAGCGGTAATCAACCATACCGAGTGCATTCCAAACAGCAGACCGATTTGCGCTGCGGCAATGCAGACGATACCAAGGATAAACACTTGTTTGAGCTTGTTGCGCGTTTCGCCGACAATAATCAGCGGCACCATAATAATCAGGCCGGTAATGGTTGACGGCAGATAAACTTGCCAGTGATGAATTTTTTCTAAACCCAACTGCGTCATGGCAAACGGCAATGCGGTAAATAAAGCCATTTGCGCCGCATGCAAGGCAAAAATACCGAAGTCGAGATTGAGCAGTTGGCGGTTTTTCAATACCTCGCCCATACGCGAAGGCTGAGCCTGCGTGTCTTCGTGCAGTTTTGACTCTTCCGGCTCCGGCGTCATCCACGCAACCACGCCGATACTGATTACCGTCAGGATACCGGTCAGCGCAAACAGGCCGGATACGCCGATAAAGCTGGCAATCATCGGCGCAAGCACCAGGCTGACGGAGAAGGTCAAGCCGATGCTCAGGCCAATCATTGCCATCGCACGCGTCCGCACTTCGCTACGGGTCAAATCCGCCAGTAAAGCCGTTACCGCCGCACTGACGGCACCCGCGCCTTGAATGGCACGCGCGGCAACCAGCATTTGCAGGCTGTCGGCAACTGCGGCTAAAAAACTACCGGCGGCAAACACAATCAAGCCGATATAAATCACTTTTTTACGGCCGAACTTGTCGGAAGCGATGCCCAATGGCAGCTGCAACAAGGCCTGTGTCAGCCCGTAAATGCCCATTGCCATACCGACCAATGCTTTATTATCTTCCGCACCGGGCAACGAAGCGGCATACATTGCCAAAACAGGCAGCACCAAAAACATCCCCAGCATACGCAGTGCGTAAACGCCGGAGAGTGTGGTACTGGCACGCCATTCGTGCGGAAACATTTGAATGCGGTTATCTCTTGCCATAAATAATGTTTCAGACGGCCTTAAATTTGCGAAAGGCCGTCTGAAAGTGTGAATTAACAGATTTTCTGATTATACAGGATTCAAAGGAATTGCATGGGGCAAATCGCAAGCCGCTCAACCCCACTGCCATCTATTCCGCCACGCACCCAATACGGCATTCGGATATTTGTTACTGCCCAAACTGCCATTAAACCTTGCCAAAGCGCGGACAATATTGCCTTTTTCGATATTGTTGTAATGGCGAAGAATGGTGCAGCCGTAGCGCAGATTGGTGCGGATATCGAAAAGGTTGTGCGACGGATTGCCGATATAGTTTTTCCAAAACGGCATCACCTGCATCAAACCGCGCGCACCCACGCCGCTGATGGCATATTGGCGAAACGCGCTTTCCACTTCAATCAAACCCAAAATCACTTGGGTGTTGAGTCCGGCACGACTGCTTTCATATTGAATATTGACCAACAAACGGCGGCGCTCGCCCTCATCGGGAATAAAGCGTGCCAATCGGGAAGACATCGCCGCCAACCAACGCTCCCCTTCCCTCGAATCGGCAAACACCAGCCGCGCAGGGCTGGCGCTATTGATCGAACTGCGCATCACGGAAGCCACATCATCCGCCAGCGTTTCTTCACGTTGCGCTCCTGCCCATGCGGTCGCAGGCGTCAAAAGCATGGCTCCGCCCACTTGCAACAGGCGGCGGCGCGATAAAAATAAGGAATCTTGGTTTTCCGATTTCATGTGTTTTCTCTTTTTAGGCCGTCTGAAAAGTTCAGACGGCCTTTGATATATTTGCTTAAAATCAGCATTATAAAATACATCTATGAGCAGAATCAAAGAGCTGTATTCCTTTTATTGTCAAGTGATACCGCCTCAAGTAACATTTAGGTTTTTCTAATCAAGCGGTATTTTTTATGACCACCACTCCCGCCAACGTTTTAGCCTCCGTCGACTTGGGTTCCAACAGTTTCCGCCTGCAAATTTGTGAAAACAACAACGGCCAGCTGAAAGTCATCGACTCGTTCAAACAAATGGTTCGCTTTGCCGCCGGCTTGGACGAACAAAAAAACCTGAGCGAAGCCTCTCAAGAACAAGCCTTGGAATGTTTGGCAAAATTTGGCGAACGCCTGCGCGGATTCCAACCCGAAAACGTGCGCGTGGTGGCCACCAACACTTTCCGTGTCGCCAAAAACATCGCCCAATTCCTGCCTCGTGCCGAAGCGGCGTTGGGCTTCCCCATCGAAGTCATTGCCGGCCGTGAAGAAGCGCGTCTGATTTACACCGGCGTAGTACATACCCTGCCGCCCAAAGGCGACAAAATGCTGGTTATCGACATTGGCGGTGGCTCGACTGAATTTGTCATCGGCTCGGATTTGCAACCGCTGACCACAGAAAGCCTGCCTTTGGGCTGCGTAACGTACAGCATGCGCTTCTTCCAAAACAAAGTAACCACCAAAGATTTCCAAGCCGCCGTTTCCGCCGCGCGTATCGAAATCCAACGCATCAGTAAACTGATGAAGCGCACCGGTTGGGATTTCGCCATCGGCACGTCCGGTTCGGCAAAATCCATACGCGACGTTTTGGCGGCCGAATTGCCGCAGGAAGCCGACATTACCGCCCAAGGCATGCGTTATCTTGCCGATAGGATTATCGAAGCCGGTTCGGTTAAAAAAGCCAAATTTGAAAACCTCAAACCCGAACGCGTCGAAGTTTTTGCGGGCGGGTTGGCCGTAATGATGGCCGCTTTCGACGAACTCTCACTGACCAAAATGACCGTTACCGAAGCCGCCCTCCGCGACGGCGTGTTCTACGACTTAATCGGCCGCAGCCTCAATGTCGATATGCGCGAACAGACAACAGCAGAGTTCCAAAAACGCTACCACGTCAGCCTCAACCAAGCCAAACGTGTTGCCGATACCGCGCAAGCCTTCATGAACAGCCTGTGCCACGCCAAAAACGTAACCGTTCAAGAGCTTGCCCTGTGGAACCAATACCTCAGCCGCGCAGGCCGTCTGCATGAAATCGGTTTGGATATCGCCCATACCGGCTATCACAAACACTCCGCCTACATTCTCGAAAACGCCGATATGCCGGGCTTCTCACGCAAAGAGCAAACCATTTTGGCGCAACTGGTTATCGGCCATCGCGGCGACCTCAAGAAAATGGCGGACATTATCGGCGACAACGAAATCATGTGGTGTGCCGTATTGTCCCTGCGTCTGGCCGCCCTCTTCTGCCGCTCACGCCTGCCGCTCGATTTACCGCCGCAAACCCAGCTTCGCATCGATGAAAACAACCACAGCTTCATCTTGCGCATCAACGCCCAATGGCTGGAGCAACACCCCCTCATCGCCGACGCGCTGGACTACGAAAGCGCGCAATGGCAAAAAATCGATATGCCTTTCTCGGTTCAAGCACAATAAACCGCGCTCCGTTATAATAGGCAGCTGTTCAAAATCCAAACCGCAGGCCGTCTGAAAACGACAGCCTGCCATACATCAAGGAAAACCATGAGAAAACCCCAACGCGGCTACGCCCGCCAAGACCGTGTCAAAGAACAAATCATGCGCGAGCTTGCCGAACTCGTCCGCACCGGCCTGAAAGACCCGCGCGCAGGCTTCATCACCATCAACGAAGTCGAAGTCACCCGCGATTACAGCCACGCGACCGTGTTCTACACCGTCCTCGACGACAGCACACGCGACATTACCGAAGAAGCTTTGGAACACGCCAAAGGCCATTTGCGCAGCGAATTGGCCAAACGCATCAAACTCTTCAAAACGCCCGAGCTGCACTTCAAATACGACGAATCACTCGAACGCGGCATGAGCATTTCCAGCCTGATCGACCAAGTGGCGGCGGAAAAACCGGTTGAAGACTGATTGATTAAAACACACAGGCCGTCTGAATGCTTTCAGACGGCCTGAACATTACCTCCTACCCGATATGACAGCCAAACCCACCAAACGCCCGGTCAACGGCGTTCTTCTCCTCGACAAACCTGAAGGCCTTTCCAGCAACACCGCCCTGCAAAAAGCGCGGCGTTTGTTCCGTGCCGAAAAAGCCGGGCATACCGGAGTACTCGATCCTTTGGCCACAGGGCTTTTGCCTGTTTGTTTCGGCGAAGCGACCAAGTTCGCCCAATACCTGATTGATGCCGACAAAGCCTATACGGCCACGCTGAAACTGGGCGAAGCCAGCAGCACAGGTGATGCCGAAGGCGAAATCATCGCCACCGCACGCGCCGATATTTCATTGTCCGAATTTCAGACGGCCTGCCAAGCCTTAACGGGCGATATCCGCCAAGTGCCACCCATGTTTTCAGCCCTCAAGCACGAAGGCAAACCGCTGTACGAATACGCGCGCAAAGGTATCGTTATCGAACGCAAAGCGCGCGATATCATCATTTACTCCATTGATATCACAGAGTTTGATGCACCCAAAGCCGTGATAGACGTACGTTGTAGCAAGGGCACTTACATCCGCACCCTCAGTGAAGACATTGCCAAACACATCGGCACATTCGCCCACCTGACCGCCCTGCGCCGTACTGAAACCGCCGGTTTTACCATTGCCCAAAGCCACACGCTCGAAGCCTTGGCCGAATTGGACGAAGCCGAACGCGATGCCCTGCTGCTGCCTTGCGATGTCTTGGTGCAACACTTCCCCAGACTTGAGTTAAACGACTACGCCGTTACCATGCTCAAACACGGGCAACGACCCCAGTTTACCGAAAACATTTCCGCCGAACAGCCCATTCGCGTATACAGCCGAGACGGCACATTTATCGGACTGGTGGAATATCAAAAAGAAATAGGCCGTCTGAAAGCCTTACGCCTAATGAATACTGCTGACAAATAACTTCCTGCAAAGAGAGCCAATCATGAAAGTCTATACCGCCGCCCAAATGCGTGAACGCGAACAAGCAGCCGTCGATAAAGGCACGAGCTTCGACCAACTAATGGAAAACGCCGGCAGCTCTGCCGCCCGAGACCTCATGCAGCGTCATCCTCAAGCCGGACGCGCCCTGATCGTTTGCGGCAAAGGCAACAACGGCGGCGACGGCCTAGTCATGGCAAGATATATGCAGGCGCAAGGTTGGCACATCGACATTCTGTTTTCACTCGGAGAAAACCTCTCCCCCTTGGCTCAAACCAATCGCGAACGCCTCAACGGTTTGCCCCATATTGAATTGATATCCGTCCAAGAACTGGAAAGCCGTCTGAAAAACGGTTACGACATCATTATCGAAGGCATATTCGGCACAGGTTTCAGCGGCGCGCTTCCAACCGAAATCGCCACCCTCTGCCGCCAACTCAATCATTCAGACGGCCTGAAAGTCGCCCTCGATATTCCCACCGGCCTCAACTGCGACACCGCCGAAGCCGATCCTGACACATTCCGCGCAGACCTGACCTACACCTTTGCCGCCTACAAACCGGCACACTTAAGCGAATCCGGCAAAACCTATTGTCAAGAAACCGTCTGTTTGCCTATTGGCATTGATTAAATACCTATAGAAAATAACGGGGTGCAAAATTGCACCCTGTTATTTTTGCTTACTTCCAAATCTGCGCCAATTTAATCCCCAGCGCCGTCAAACCAAACGAACCGAAAACATGCAGACAGGTTGCCATCAAAGCCATACCCCAACGTTGCGCCTGCATCAAACCCACCATTTCCACTGAAAAACCTGAAAATGTGGTCAAACTGCCGAGAAAGCCGGTAATCCAAAGCAAACGCCATTGCGGATCGGTTAAGAGTTCTGCCAATACGCCGATTAGCAGCGCACCCAGCCAGTTTGCCGCCAATGTACCGATAGAAAAAGGCGCAGAAGACACCAGCACTAAGCCAAACAGCCAACGCAATACAGCCCCGACAGCGGCACCGCAAACAATGGGAAAAATATAAGCAAACATAACAAGTTAAACATTCAATTCAAAAAACAGGCCATACGGTCATTAGGCCGTCTGAAAACCAAGCAAAGATGCCTTCATATCTTATTGCCAAATCTTAGGCGTGGATTTCAAATACCTGTCGTCATCGAAAGTACAAATCCATTGCGGCTTGAGCGCGATGAAAATAGCTGTTGAAATACCGCTCAAAAATGCCTCCGCCCAAGCGATTAAGAAGAAAACAGGAAAAGCGGTTTTCCATAATACCGCCGTATCGAATACATCCGCCCAGTCCAACAAACTGACCAAAACCACGCCGGTAAATACCATGCCGACAGCCGCGGCCCAAAAACCATTCAGAAAAATAAAGATAAAGATATTGGCAGGCAACCGCGACACCCAATAGCGGAAACCCAAGTTCACCAACAAAGGCGGAAGCAATACGGACAAAGCATTGATGGGGAACATATGCCAATCGCCCCAAAGCCACAAATACGGAAAAAATAGTAAAACGCCAAGGCAGAATGCGGCAGAGATGCCCAGCATTAAAGCCGTCAGGTTCAAAGCGAGCAAATGATAGCTCATACCGGCCAGTTGTCCGCTTTCGGGAGAGGCATTCAAACTCCAAGCCAGCGGCAACATCACGGCAGCCACCAAGAATGCGGAACGATGCTGCGATACCGACACCCATGCCTGCTTTGCACACAAAGCAAAAATCACCAGCAACACAAGCCATGCCGCCATCACGACACCAACGGGAAACCATCCGTTTTGAAAAATCATCATCTCATCCGCAAAATGTTCAGACGGCCTATTATACGCGTCTCAAGCCATAGCTTTGACAATCCTGTCTGCCTTTGCCGTTAAAGCTTGTTTCGGCTGGTTTTGTTTACCCGAAAAAAGCGTTAGAATAACGGACTTTGCCGTTTAATTAAGGGGATGGACGCATGCTTTGGACAATATTGGCTTTAATTCTGCTGGCTGTCATAGCCGGATTGTTCTGGTGGCGCCAGAAACAAGAGCAAAAGTGGCGCCAAGAATTGGCCCAACTCAGTGGCGATAAAGAAGAAATAAACGAAGAAGACAGCCCGGTCGGTTTTGCCAGCCAACTGGACAGCCTGAAACGTTTGTTCAGCATGAACAAGCGCACCGCCGACAACCATAAAATCGCCCGCATCCGCCTGCTTTCCGCGCTCGAACACAATAAAACGCAACACGCCGAAACAGACGAAGAGCACGCAGCAAAGCCCGTTGCCGAAGAGCCGGAACACATCGCAGCGACCGAAGAAGAAATCAAAGTTGCGCCTAAAACCCGCAAATCTGCCAAGCCGGAACGTATTCCCAAAATCACGCCGTTTGCACAAATGGAAACACCCGAATACAGCCCGTCTTTGGTGCAAAACAGCAATTTTGAAGAAATCACATTAGAAGAAGCCACCCGTTCCCTGCACGAAGCGGCGGTTGAAGAATGGAACGAGCATTTGGCCGAAAAAAATGCGCCGATTTACAAAGACGAAGTCGAGACCCCATTGTTGCGTGCTTCATCCCTGCCGATGACCGGCATGGAAATCATCGACTACAACGATCCTGTTTTGCGCCGCACACGCGAACGTGCCTTGGCGCGTACCAACAATGTCCGCGTGGCAGAAGCGAATGCACCGCATATCGAAACTGTTCAGACGGCCTTAAGAACTGCCGAAAAAGAAGCCATCCTCCCCTATACTTCCATGCAGGCATTCCCTTCTGAAATCCAAGCGGAAGATATTCACGACAACCTTGCCCGCCGTACCGCCGCTCGCCACAAACTGGCCGCAGCCGTCGCCCCATTGCGCGACTACTCTCCGCGCACCATCGAAAATGACGAAATTTTGGCCAACTTGGGACAAATCAGCCGTCCTGCCAGCCTGCGCCGTCAAGTCCGCCATACCGAAGCGGCTGCCGAAAGATGGGCGCGTAAACGAGCTGCCACGGAGGCTGCTGCACCACAACCTGCCGTACCGGCAACGCCGTCCCGTCCAAAACCGGCTGCGCCTGTTAAAAAATCCCCTTATATCTCCCGACCTGCCGCACCAAACGCAACCGTAGTCGAGCCGCCTGCCGTACCGGTCGTCCCTATGGCGAAAACCGATATCCCCAAGCCGCCCGTTTTCCAAACATCGATTGCGCCGATTGATATCCCAGAGCCGCCTGCTTTTGAACATAAAATCCAAGTGCCGATTTTTGATTCGCAAGTCAATGCGCATGTCAGCAATCAGCCTGAACGCAGTATCCGCGATTATTTAATCAGCGAATCTGCCGAAGAAGAAACAGAATTCGATAGTGAACCGGAAGCGTCTGTACAAGCGGAAGCAGAAGCTATTCAAGCGGTTGAAACGATTGAACCTGTTGAATCTATTGAAACAATCGTAAGGCCGTCTGAATATACACAGACAGTCGTTGAAACGCCTGTTCAAAGCGTAGAACCAAGCGTTCAAGAAAATACGCCAAGCATAGTTCATCCGACTTCAACAACACTGACCGATGCGCTTCTACCGACCACTGCCCTGCTTCTGCCGCCGCAGTTTGACCCGAGCGCCTCGCAAACTGAAGAACAGTTGCTGGAAAACAGCATTACCATCGAAGAAAAACTGGCCGAGTTCAAAGTTAAAGTCAAAGTGATGGACTCCTATTCCGGCCCGGTCATTACGCGCTACGAGATTGAGCCTGATGTCGGTGTACGCGGCAGTGCCGTTTTGAACCTTGAAAAAGACTTGGCGCGCTCGCTTGGCGTGGCTTCCATCCGCGTGGTGGAAACCATCCCCGGCAAAACCTGCATGGGCTTGGAATTGCCTAATCCTAAACGCCAAATGATCCGCCTGAGCGAAATCTTCAATTCGCCTGCATTTACCGAGTCCAAATCCAAACTGACCCTCGCACTCGGCCAAGACATCACCGGCCAGCCTGTTGTTACCGACTTGGCCAAAGCGCCGCATCTGCTGGTTGCCGGTACGACCGGTTCGGGTAAATCCGTAGGCGTGAACGCCATGATTCTGTCCATGCTCTTCAAAGCAACGCCGGAAGACGTGCGCATGATTATGATTGACCCGAAAATGTTGGAACTGAGCATTTACGAAGGCATTCCGCACCTGCTCGCCCCTGTCGTGACCGATATGAAATTGGCTGCAAACGCGCTGAACTGGTGCGTCAACGAAATGGAAAAACGCTACCGCCTGATGAGCTTTATGGGCGTGCGCAACCTTGCCGGTTTTAACCAAAAAATTGCCGAAGCCGCCGCTCGTGGCGAAAAAATCGGCAGCCCGTTCAGCCTCACGCCTGAAGACCCTGAGCCATTGGAAAAACTGCCGTTTATCGTGGTCGTCGTAGATGAATTTGCCGACCTGATGATGACCGCCGGTAAGAAAATTGAAGAACTGATTGCCCGTCTTGCCCAAAAAGCACGCGCAGCCGGCATCCATTTGATTCTTGCCACCCAACGCCCAAGCGTGGATGTCATCACCGGCCTGATTAAAGCCAATATTCCGACACGCATTGCCTTCCAAGTATCCAGCAAAATCGACAGCCGCACGATTCTTGACCAAATGGGTGCGGAAAACCTGCTCGGCCAAGGCGATATGCTGTTCCTGCCACCCGGCACTGGCTATCCGCAACGCGTACACGGCGCGTTCGCTTCCGACAACGAAGTACACCGCGTAGTGGAATATCTGAAACAATTCGGCGCACCCGATTATATCGATGATATTTTAAGCAGCGGTTCGGCCGAAGACTTTACCGGCACCAGCCGCAGCAACGACAGCGACCTCGACCCCATGTATGACGAAGCCGTTTCCGTTGTCTTGAAATCGCGTAAAGCCAGCATTTCCAATATCCAACGCCAACTGCGCATCGGCTACAACCGCGCCGCCCGCCTGATTGACCAAATGGAAGCCGACGGTATTGTTTCTCCGGCGGAAAACAACGGCAACCGCACCATCTTGGCGCAAAGCAGCGACCATCTGGATTAATTTATCCTTGCTTAAATCAAGGCCGTCTGAAAACTTTTCAGACGGCCTTTTTAAATCAGATATGGTTCAGAGATTCCAATCAAATTAATAATCTATAAATAATATTACCTACAAAACAAAATGCTTTTGCATTAACGGCATTTACTTCACAAAAAACAAGGTTCAATCAACCAAACTCAACCTACAAAATACATATCTCTACCCGTTTGTCACCATTTTCAGACGGCCTTTTGTCAAGACCGGAAAAAACAGGTAAATCCGTTTTTCGATTAGAAACAATATTATTATGATTCATGCCTTCGGCAACACCCCCACCCTTTACGAGGAAAAACAAATGAAAAAATATTTTGCAGAATTTTTCGGCACTTTCTGGCTGGTATTCGGCGGCTGCGGCAGCGCAGTATTGGCAGCAGCCTACCCTGAACTCGGCATTGGCTTTGCCGGTGTCGCCTTGGCGTTCGGCTTGACCGTACTGACCATGGCTTACGCCGTCGGCCATATTTCCGGTGGCCACTTCAACCCTGCCGTTTCCGTCGGCCTCTTCATCGGCGGCCGTTTCAACGGTAAAGACTTGTTGCCTTACATCGTATCCCAAGTCATCGGTGCGATTGCCGCTGCAGGTGTTCTGTATCTAATTGCTTCCGGTAAAACCGGTTTTGATGCTGTTGCTTCCGGCTTTGCCAGCAATGGTTTCGGCGAACACTCTCCTAACGGTTACGACATGATGGCCGCGTTGCTGATCGAATTCGTCCTGACCGCATTCTTCCTGATCATCATCATGGGTTCTACCGACAAACTGGCTCCGGCCGGCTTCGCCCCTATCGCCATCGGCCTGGGTCTGACCCTGATTCACTTGATCAGCATTCCTGTGACCAATACTTCCGTCAACCCTGCACGTTCTACCGGCGTTGCCTTGTTCCAAGGCGGCTGGGCTGTTGAACAACTGTGGTTGTTCTGGTTGGCCCCTATTGCCGGCGCAGCAGTGGGCGCGGCTATTTACCGCTTTGTTTTGGCAAACAACGACGACAAATAATCTAAACGGAATGATATTTCCGGTGCGGCCGACACCTTAAACCGTCTGCACCCAAGTTGCCGAGACACAAACGCACCGCCTGACTCAGACGGTGCGTTTGTTTTTGCCATGTTACAATACTTTCTTTTCCCACATTCTCAAACCATCATGCAAACCTTACCTTTTCAAACCGATATCGCCGCCAGAATGCTGGTCAATACTGAAAACGAAACCATCCATCCCGATGCCGTATTCGTACAAACGCAGAACGGCTATTGGATTGCTTGGCACGACCAACAAGCCGCCCTGCTTGCCCCCGACACACCACCCGACATTCCCTGCTTTTGGGTAGAAGGCGCAGAAAACTTGGAAGAGCTGGTAAGCATGGTAGAAAACGGCGAATTTGACGAAGTCGAAGAATTTGACGGCGATGATGATGCTTGGCAAGAAGCACTCGGATGCGACCATCATCATGAAGGACACTGCGGATGCAGTCATTGAGATGCACAAAACGCCTACTTCCGGCACTTGCCCTTTGCTTGACGCTTAACGGCTGCATTGTAGGTGCGGCTGTTGATTTGGCTGCTACAACCGTCCTGACTGCCGGAAAATTGGTCGTCAAAGGAACGGGGGCAGTGATTGACGCCGCCATTCCTGACAGTAAAAAAGACAAGGACAAAGAAAAAGAAAAGAGCAAAGAAAAGCCAAAATCGGAAAAAATCATCTATAGAGAAGAATCCTCCGAAGAAGTAACGCAATAATCCTTCAGACGGCCTCAGTAAGGTAACCAATCCTACTGAGGCCTTCTGAACATTCATCCTTACATATAGCCCTGTTCGCGCAAAGAGCAGGTTTCTTTTGCCGTTACAATAAAATGGTCCAACAGCGTAATATCGACCAAACTTAAAGCCTGTTTCAAACGCTCTGTAAACTGCACATCAGATTCAGACGGCCTTGCCGAGCCGCCCGGATGATTGTGTGCCAAAATCAAACTGTCGGCATATTCATCCAATGCCAATTTGACGATTTCACGGATATAAACCGTATTTTCCGCCACCGTACCGCGCGACAATTCCCGTACCGCAATCAATTGATTTTGACGGTTGAGCAGCAAAGCAACGCTGACCTCGATTTTTTCATGCCCAAGATGCAGGCGCAGATAATCCGCAACCGATTTCGGGCTTGACAAAACAATCTGCTCCTGCAAATCTTCACCCAAAATCCGCCGCCCGATTTCTTTGACCACGGCAAATTGAGTATAGCTTGCCAAACCCATGCCCTTATAAGCAGCGAGTGTTTTGGCATCCGCACTCATCAGCTTCCCCAAACTGCCAAATTCACCCAACAAATAACGCGCCAAATCGACCGCACTCATACCGCGTGTTCCGACACGCAATAAAATCGCCAGCAACTCCGCATCACTCAATGCCGCCGCGCCGTGCTCCAACAGCTTCTCACGCGGCCGCTCCCCCTCGGGCCATTCTTTAATGCTCATGTTTTCCCTTTTTATTCATATAGCGGATTTAGTTTTTTTATTCAGAACAAAACCATCTTGCCCGCATAAAACGCAATCCGCACGACTTTATTAAAATTAATGCAATTTGCGTATTTTATTCTATCTTAAATTATTTTTTAAGACATTTGAATATAAATTAAATCCTTTTGTGCAGAAAAACAACGTTACCCATTTTCGCTATCCTGTTCCCCTGCCTGCCTTTCCTTTCCTATTTGCTTCAAATCAGCCGCTACAAGCATTTTCATATTGCCCCTATGAGGCTTAGGCTAATATAATATTGAGTTTGCCGAGAGCAAAAGCTGAGGCTTAAACTGCTTTCTATCCACGCTGCCCGTGCGCTTTACAAGAGTTTCAGACGGCCTCCGTCCGACTCCCGCCAGCAATCAAACAGCTTTTTATCACCCATTCGAAAATCCGTTTTGCCGGTACTCGTCTTTCTTTTTGGAGTATTGCCATTATGACCGCAACCACTGCGTCTTCAGCCAAACCTTATTTGCAAATCCAAGGCTTGGTGAAAAAGTTTGGTGACAATTACGCTGTCGATAACATCGACTTGGACATCTATCAACACGAAATCTTCGCCCTTTTGGGCAGCTCAGGCAGTGGCAAATCCACGCTGCTGCGCATGTTGGCAGGCATGGAAAGCCCCAATCAGGGCAAAATCATTCTCGACGGCCAAGACATTACCAAGCTTGCTCCGTACGAGCGCCCAATCAACATGATGTTCCAAAGCTATGCTTTGTTCCCGCACATGAGCGTTGAGCAAAACATCGCTTTCGGTCTGAAACAAGACAAAATGCCTAAAGGCGAAATTGATGCCCGTGTGGAAGAAATGCTACGCCTGGTGCAAATGACCAAATTTGCCAAACGCAAGCCGCACCAACTCTCCGGCGGTCAGCAACAACGTATCGCTTTGGCGCGCAGCCTGGCGAAACGTCCTAAAATCCTGCTGCTTGACGAACCTTTGGGCGCACTCGATAAAAAACTGCGCCAACAAACCCAACTGGAATTGGTCAACACGCTGGAACAAGTCGGCGTAACCTGCATTATGGTTACCCACGACCAAGAAGAAGCGATGACGATGGCTACCCGTATCGCCATTATGTCCGACGGCCAATTGCGCCAAGTTGGCACACCTAGCGATGTGTACGACTACCCTAACAGTCGCTTTACCGCTGAATTTATCGGCGAAACCAATATTTTTGACGGCGTCGTTATTGACGACCGCGCCGATTTCTCTATCGTCAAATGTGACGGCTTGGAAAACCACGTCCGCATCGACCACGGCCTTGGCGTTCCGAACGACCATGAAATCTGGATCAGCATCCGCCCAGAAGACATTGATTTGCATAAAGAAAAACCAGAACACTTGGGCGCGCACAACTGGGCCCAAGGCACGGTTAAAGAAATTGCCTATCTGGGCAGCTTTGCAATTTACCACATCAAACTCGCCAACGGCCGTGTCGTTAAGAGCCAAGTTCCCGCACCTTATTGGTATGTGCGCAACATTACGCCGCCGACTTGGGACGAAACCGTCTATATCAGCTGGCCTGAAAACCAACCGACACCTCTGTACAGTTAATTTGAGGGAAATGCAATGGACCTTAAAAAACTGAAAAAGAAACTGTTTCGCCGTCCTGGACAGCGTGCAGTGATTGCCGTGCCGTATATTTGGCTCTTGGTGCTGTTTCTGATTCCGTTCGCCATCGTATTGAAAATCAGCTTTGCCGAACAAGAAATCGCCATTCCGCCATTTACGCCGTTGACGACGATTGATGAAGACTTAGGCCGTCTGAACATTGCCATCAGCTATCAGAACTACGCCGACATTTTCCAAAACTTTTGGAATACGCTCAATCCGTTTGGCGACAGTGAAAACAGCAATATCTATTTGATGACCTACTGGTCTTCGATTAAGACCGCGCTGACGACGACCATCATCTGCCTGTTAATTGGTTATCCGACCGCTTATGCCATTTCACGCGCCAATCCGGCTGCGCGCAACGGCCTGCTGTTGGCAATCATGCTGCCTTTCTGGACCTCTTTCCTGCTGCGTGTTTACGCATGGATGGGCTTATTGGGTCACAACGGCATCATCAACAATTTCTTAATCAAATATGGAATCATCAGCGAGCCTTTAGACCTGTTCTACAATGCTTTCTCGCTGAATTTGGTGATGGTTTACGCCTATCTGCCGTTTATGATTTTGCCGCTGTACACACAACTGGTAAAACTGGACAACCGCCTGCTCGAAGCCGCTTCCGACTTGGGTGCAGGTCCGATCAAATCGTTCTTTACCATTACCCTGCCTTTATCCAAAACAGGCATCATCGCAGGCTCTATGCTGGTCTTCGTTCCGGCCGTCGGTGAATTTGTGATTCCTGAATTGGTGGGCGGCTCTGAAAACCTGATGATCGGTAAAGTATTGTGGCAGGCATTCTTCGACCAAAACAACTGGCCGCTGGCTTCTGCCGTCGCCGTCGTCATGGTTGCCCTGCTGGTTGTACCGATTGCCCTGTTCCAGCACTATGAAAACCGCGAATTGGAAGAAGGAGGCAAATAATGCAGAAAACCAAATTATCCTGGTTCTTGAAACTGATGCTCCTGCTCTCGCTGGCATTCCTCTATATTCCGCTGGTGGTTTTGGTCATCTATTCTTTCAATGAATCCAAACTGGTTACCGTTTGGGGCGGTTTCTCAACCAAATGGTACGGTGCATTGATGGAAAACGACACCATCTTGGAGGCGGCCTGGCTGTCATTGCGTATCGCCATCGTTTCCTCGCTTGCCGCCGTAGCACTCGGCACATTGGCTGGTTACGCCATGGCGCGTATTAAGCGCTTCCGCGGCAGCACCCTGTTTGCCGGTATGATTTCCGCGCCTATGGTGATGCCTGATGTGATTACCGGTTTGTCCATGCTGTTGCTGATTATTCAGGTACAAATGTTCCTGCAAGGCAGTGAATTGCTGCAATCGCTCTACTTCGATCGCGGTTTCTTCACCATCTTCCTCGGCCACACCACGCTTTGCATGGCGTACATTACCGTCGTCATCCGCTCGCGCTTGGTGGAATTGGATCAATCCTTGGAAGAAGCCGCTATGGACTTGGGCGCCCGTCCGCTGAAGATTTTCTTCGTGATTACCCTGCCGCTGATTGCCCCTGCGATTGCTTCCGGCTTCCTCTTGGGCATTACCCTGTCTTTGGACGACTTGGTCATTACCTCCTTCCTATCAGGCCCGGGCTCATCGACATTGCCGCAAGTAATTTTCTCCAAAATCAAACTCGGCCTTGACCCTCAGATGAACGTTTTAGCAACCATCCTGATCGGTATCATCGGTACGCTGGTGATTGTCGTCAACTACTGGATGATGCGTCAGGCAACCAAACGGGAACGCGAGGCTGCCGAAGCCTACCGCCAAGAAAAATTGGCAGCCGAAAAAGCCGCCTAATATGCAGACAGGCTGTCCGATAAAGTGTCGGAACAGCCTGTTTTATTAACCGCATTTTATCCTTTCAGACGGCCTAAACTTAAGCCCATATTCCTGGCCGTCTGAAAACCTGTTTTCAATAAAGTGAAAACCAACCTAAAGCCCAAATCATGATCAATCCCAGCTTCAAAGAATACCTTCCCTCCTACTATGTCAGCACAGCCAATCCCCATCCGTCTTATCCGACGCTTGAAGGCCGTCTGAAAACTGAAACCTGCGTTATCGGCGGCGGCTTGACCGGTTTATGCACCGCCCTACCGCTTGCCGAAAACGGCCATGAAGTCATCGTACTCGAAGCCGCACGTATCGGTTTCGGCGCATCAGGCCGAAGCGGCGGACAAGTCATCAGCGATTTTGCCTGCGGCATGGAAGAGATCGAAAAACAAGTCGGCTTAGAACAGGCCCAATGGTTCTGGCAGCAATCCCTGCAAGCCGTTGAACTGGTTGACTCGCGCATTCAAAAACACAATATCCAATGCGATTGGCAACGCGGCTACGCGACCGTCGCCGTCCGTCCTCAGCATTGGGAAGAATTGCAACAATGGCACAAACACGCACAAAAACATTATGGCGCAAGCCATTACCAGCTTTGGGATAAAGCCACACTGAAGCAACAACTAGCCAGCGATATGTATCAAGGCGCGCAATTTGATCCTTTATCCGGCCACTTGCACCCGCTCAATTACACCCTAGGCATTGCCAAAGCGGCAGCCGATGCAGGCGCACAACTTTTTGAGCAGTCCCCGATGACGCGTATCGAGCCATGCGATAACGGTTGGCTGGTTCATACACCCAATGGCAGCGTTGAATGCAAAAACCTCGTTTATGCCGTCAATACTTATGCCGGTTTACACCCGAAATTCAAAGTATTGGAACAAAAAGCCATTGCCGTCAGCACCTTTATCATCGCCACCGAGCCTCTGGGCGAGCGTGCCAAAGACCTGATCCGCAACAATATGGCCATCTGCGACAACCGCCACGTCCTCGACTACTACCGCCTCAGCGCCGACGGCCGCCTGCTCTTCGGCGGCAAAGACAACGAGTTTATCGACGATCCTGACTGCATGACCGAACTCGTCCGCCAAGACATGCTGAAAGTTTTTCCGCAACTTGCCGATGTCAGAATCGAGCATTCTTGGGGCGGCGAATGCGACATCACGCGCAACCTCGCTCCACATTTCGGCCGCCTCGCCCCTACCGTTTTCTTTGCACAAGGCTACTCCGGACACGGCATGGCGATTACCGGCATTGCCGGTTTGGCAATTGCCGAAGCCATCATGGGTGATGACGGCCGTCTGAAACCTTTCGAACAACTGCGCCACAGCAACATCATCACCCAGCCGTTCCTGCGCAAACTCGGCTCCTACCTCGGTTCCAAATACTACCAGTGGAAAGACAGCCACTAAACCCAAACGACAAACATATTTCAGACGGCGGCAGATTCAAGTAGAATTTAGGCCGTCTGAAAGCGTAGACACGACAAAATTCAATCATTTATCAGCAAGGAAACCATCATGAGCAACCATCACAAACTCATCATCCTCGGCTCCGGCCCTGCCGGCTATACTGCCGCCGTCTATGCCGCCCGTGCCAACCTTAACCCTGTAATCATTACCGGCGTTGAGCAAGGCGGACAATTGATGACCACCACCGAAGTGGACAACTGGCCTGCCGACGCAGAAGGCGTACAAGGTCCGGAACTGATGGCCCGTTTCCAAGCTCATGCCGAACGCTTCGGCACTGAAATGATTTTCGACCAAATCCACACCGTTGATTTGCAAAACCGTCCGTTTACCCTCAAAGGCGATATGGGCGAATACACCTGCGATGCACTCATTGTTGCTACCGGCGCATCCGCCAAATATTTAGGTTTGCCAAGCGAAGAAACCTTTGCCGGCAAAGGCGTTTCCGCCTGTGCAACTTGTGATGGTTTCTTCTATAAAAAACAAGATGTTGCCGTAGTCGGCGGTGGCAATACCGCTGTGGAAGAAGCCCTCTACCTTGCCAATATCGCCAACACCGTTACCCTGATTCACCGCCGCGACAGCTTCCGCGCCGAAAAAATCATGGTGGACAAGCTGATGCAACGGGTTGAAGAAGGTAAAATCATCCTCAAGCTCAACAGCTCGGTTGATGAAATCTTGGGCGACGAAAGCGGCGTTACCGGTGCACGCCTGAAACACAATGACGGCGGCACTGAAGAAATCTCCGTCAAAGGCGTCTTCATCGCCATTGGCCACAAACCCAACACCGACATCTTCAAAGGCCAACTTGATATGGACGAAACCGGCTATTTGAAAACCAAAGGCGGCACCGGCGACAATGTCGGCGCCACCAATATCGAAGGCGTATGGGCGGCAGGCGACGTCAAAGACCATACCTACCGTCAAGCCATCACCAGCGCAGCTTCCGGCTGCCAAGCCGCACTTGATGCCGAACGTTGGCTCGACCGCCACGGCGCATGAATCTCTAAAACTGCGCCCTATTCTTTGAAACATCATCAACAGGCCGTCTGAAATTTCAGACGGCCTATTATCTGTTTGCCACACTGAATTTCATTTTAATGGCAAATTTATATCAAATAAGTACTTTTGCTTTATAATGACAACAAATACCCAACAAACAGGGAACAAACATGAAAAAAACACTAACGACACTTATCCTTTGCGCACTGACTCCTGCCGCCCTGGCTGCCGATACTTACGGCTACCTGGCCATGTGGCAAAACCCAGCCGACAGCAATGAAGCGCTGCAAATCAAAACCACCAAAGAAAATGCCACCCAACTGGACGCGACAGCCGAACTCGAAACATTCTGCAAAGGCCAAGATGCCTTAGCCGGTATTGGCGCAGGCCAAGCAACAGGCTGCAAAACGGTTGTCCCACTGCACAATACCTGTATCGCGGTTGCCTACCCTAAAGCCATGGGCAAATTGACTGCTCAAAACGTAGTGGCCATTACATCTCCGCGCTTCAAAAACGTGCATCAAATTGCCTTGAGCCAGTGCATCAAAAAATACGGCTCTCAAGGACAATGTGCTTTAGAAACAGTCTATTGCACTTCCGATACTTACTATCAAGGTACGGTCAAAACCCTTTGGGAAAAAATCAAATCCATTTAAGGCCGTCTGAAAATAAAACCGGCTTGCCCGATATTCTCCATATCACGGCAAGCCGGTTTTTTATTCTGGCTTTTATTTGCTGTTTTTTTCCAACAATTTAGCGACAACGCCTTCGGCCTGTTTCACCAAATCAGGATTGGTTCGGAAGTGGTTTTCATCGTTCAAAGAGTAGCTGACCGTAGAAACCGCGTACTTGGTGCTTCTCAACACAAATACGCCTTTACGCAAGATTTCGTTATTGCCTTTGGTTTTGTAACGCAGGTTATACGGGCAAGAAGAATCATACAGTTTGCCGCGGTTGTCTGCAGTTACAATCGTGCTGCCAATGCCGCGTTTTGCCAAAGCTTTGGACAAAGCACGATCCAAATCATGCGGTCTTACTTTTGCATTTTGAATGATGCAGACATGTTTGATGCTGGTCAGCTCTTCAGGCTTCAATACTCTTTGTTCCGTAGTGGAACACGCGCCCAGCAACAATACGGCTGAAGCCGCCGCTAAAATCATGGTTTTCATCTGTTTTCCTTTTAAAATGTTCAAACAATAAATATTCAGACGGCCTTTATACAAAGGCCGTCTGAAAAAATCAACGTACGTTTTTCATCAAACGCTGTTTCTCACGCTTCCAATCCGCTTCTTTCAGGCTTTGGCGTTTGTCATGCTGTTTCTTACCCTTGGCCAAACCGATTTCCACTTTGATTCTACCGCGGGTGTAATGCAGGTTTAAGGGCACAATCGTATAACCGGCACGTTCGGTTTTGCCGATTAACTTATTGATTTCCGATTGCTTCAACAACAACTTACGCGGACGGACAGGGTCGGGTTTGACGTGTGTCGAGGCAGTGGGCAATGCGGTAATGTGGCAGCCCACCAAATAAAATGCGTCTTTTTTCCAGTAGATATAGCTTTCTTTTAATTGCACGCGTGCAGCGCGGATGGCTTTGACTTCCCATCCTTCCAATACTATACCGGCTTCGATTTGGTCTTCGATAAAGAAATCGTGAAAGGCTTTTTTATTATTGGCAATACTCATTGTGCTGATTCTTTACAAACTTTTCAGACGGCCTATTTTATCAGGCATGCTTAAAAAATAAAACGGCAAACGGTTTTGAAACGTTTATTCGCTTAAAACATGGCGGCGGTAAAAGCGGTCTATATCGGCAATGGCTTTTTCATCTTCAGGACGCAAATCCAGTTTCAAATCGGCAAGGCGGATCAAAATTTGGTCTTCACGCTCGGCAACGGCGCAGCTGACCTCGCCTTCGCTGCGGAAATGACGGATAAGCTCGTCCAACTGGTTTAAAGCATTTTGATAAGATGAATTTGGATTCATAATTTTTAACTCGAACGCCCATAAAAAATGGCGGGAAACCCCGCCATGATTTTACGGCTTATGCCGCGCATTTGATTAAGCAGCTTGAATGTTAGCAGCTTGTTTGCCTTTAGGGCCGGTGGTTACGTCGAAAGACACGCGTTGGCCTTCTTTCAGGGTTTTGAAACCTTCCATGTTGATCGCTGAGAAGTGAGCGAACAGATCTTCGCCGCCTTCGTCAGGAGTGATGAAACCAAAACCTTTAGCGTCGTTAAACCATTTTACGATACCGGTTGCCATTAGAAACTTCCTATACTTAAAAATTAACAAAATCAGCAAAACAAGGCATACAGCAAACTAAAACGTTCAGCGTTTCTCCCCCGTTTTTATTACGCGGTCGAGTGCCAACTTCTGCTTAACCGTCTTTTTACATTTGTTAAGACAAAACGTCAAGCTATGTTTTCAAAAAAGTGGGAAAATAGAAAAAATTGGCCGAAATACAACAGAAAACGGTTTACACTCTAAAACAGGCCGTCTGAAAACTGAAACCTAAGATTATGAACCATCCGAATACCGACCACCAATCCGATACCCTGCTCAGCGATATCAACACACAGCCGCCGAAACGTTACGGCGTATTTTTATTGAACGACGATTACACCACCATGGAATTTGTCGTCGAAATCCTGACCGAAGTCTTTATGCTTGCACAGGAACAGGCCGTGGCCGTCATGTTGCTGGTGCACCACGAAGGCAAAGGCCTGTGCGGCACCTACACGCGCGATATTGCGCAAACCAAGCAACATCAGGTCATGGAACGCGCCAAAGCTGAAGGGCATCCGCTCAAATGTATAGTCGAAGAGGTTTAAACCATGCTTTCACCCGAATTGGAACACATCCTGCAACTGCTCTACCGTGAAGCACGCAACGCGCGTTATGAGTTTATCAGCTTGGAACACCTGCTTTTGGTGCTGATAGAAGAAGATGCGGCTGTGCCGAACGTCTTGAAACTGTGCGGTGCGGATTTGAAAGTCCTGTCCGAGCAGCTGGCCGCCAGCGTGGCCGAAAATACGCCGCAAATTCCCGATCATCTTCTGGATACGGTCGAAACCCAACCGACATTGGGCTTCCAACGCGTCATCCAACGGGCGATGGTGCATACCCAGTCTGCCGGCAAAGCCGCAGTAGAGCCTTTGGATATTTTGGTTGCCATGATGAGCGAATCCGAAAGCCATGCCGTTTATTTCCTCAAATTGCAATCCATTACGCGCTTTGAAGTCTTGCGTTGCATTGCCCATGGCTCGCCCGATGATGAAGACGGCAATGATTCAGACGGCCTGGGACGCGAGGGTGAGGAAGCAGAACAAAAAACCGGCTCACTTTCCGACTACACCGTCAACCTCAACGCCGAAGTCAAAGCCGGCCGCATCGACCCCTTAATCGGCAGAAAACACGAAATGGAACGGTTGGTGCAAATCCTGTGCCGCCGCCGCAAAAACAATCCGCTTTTGGTAGGCGAAGCTGGCGTGGGTAAAACCGCGCTGGCGGAAGGCTTGGCACATCAAATCGTCAACGGCGACATTCCCGACGCGCTTAAGGAAGCCGAAGTGTACGCGCTGGATATGGGTTCGCTTTTGGCAGGCACGAAATACCGCGGCGACTTTGAAGCGCGGGTCAAATCCGTCTTGAAACAGCTCGAAAAAATCCCGCACGCCATTTTGTTTATCGACGAAATCCACACCATCATCGGCGCGGGCAGCACCAGCGGCGGCACAATGGACGCATCCAACCTGCTCAAACCCGCATTGGCGAAAGGCTCGCTGCGCTGTATCGGCGCAACCACTTACGACGAATACCGCACCATTTTCGACAAAGACCACGCCTTAAGCCGCCGCTTCCAAAAAATCGACGTGGTCGAACCCACCGTCGCCGAAACCGTGCAAATCCTGCGCGGCTTGAAACCGATGTTTGAAGATTTTCACCAAGTGCGCTATACGCAAGGTGCGCTCGAAGCCGCCGCCGAACTTTCCGCCCGCTACATCAACGAACGTTTCCTGCCCGACAAAGCCATCGACGTGATGGACGAAGCAGGCGCGGCGCAACGGATTTTGCCCAAATCCAAACAGAAAAAAGTCATCGGCAAAGCGCAAATCGAAACCGTCATCGCCAAAGTTGCACGGATTCCCGAAAAAACCGTATCGCACGACGACAAGCAAGTGCTGCAATTCCTCGGCCGCGATTTGAAAAACATGGTTTACGGTCAGGAAAACGCCATCGACGCGCTGGTTGCCGCCGTCAAAATGTCGCGCTCCGGCCTTGCCCTACCCGACAAGCCCATAGGCAGCTTCCTCTTCTCCGGCCCGACCGGCGTCGGCAAAACCGAAGTCGCCAAACAGCTTGCCTACTCGATGGGCGTACCGCTGCAACGCTTCGATATGTCCGAATACATGGAACGCCATGCCGTATCGCGCCTCATCGGTGCGCCACCAGGCTACGTCGGTTTCGAACAGGGCGGCCTTTTGACCGAAGCCGTCAACAAACAGCCGCATTGCGTGTTGCTCTTGGACGAAATCGAAAAAGCCCACCCCGACATTTTCAACGTCCTCCTGCAAGTCATGGACGCAGGCAAACTGACCGACAACAACGGCAAGAGTGCCGATTTCCGCAACGTCATCCTGATTATGACCACCAACGCAGGCGCGGAAAGCCTCAGCCGCCCCAGCCTCGGCTTTACCGCCAAGCGCGAACGCGGCGACGAAATGCAGGCGATCAACAAACTCTTCACGCCCGAGTTCCGCAACCGCTTGGACGCGATTATCCCGTTTGCACCCTTGTCCGAACCCTTCATCGTAAAAGTTGTGAACAAATTCCTGCTTCAGCTCGAACACCAGCTCCTCGACAAAAAAGTCGAAGCCGAATTCACGCCGGCATTGCGCAACTATCTGGCGGAAAAAGGTTTCGACCCGCAAATGGGCGCACGCCCGATGAACCGCCTGATTCAGGAAAAAATCCGCAAACCGCTCGCCGACGAACTCCTGTTCGGTAAACTCGCCGAAGGTGGCTTCGTGCTGATAGACTGGGATGCGGCAAAAGAAGAAGCCGTGTTGAAATTCAAGAAAAACAAAGCCAAACCTGAAGCAGCAGCGGTTTGACGGATAAAGGCAAAAGGTCGTCTGAAAACGAAATTTCCGTTTTCAGACGACCTTTTTTGTAATTAACATCCAATTCTCATCTATTCTTGTTCGCGGGAGCGGCTTAAGCCCAATTCCAAATCGGCATGGCGCACAGCCAACTGACGTTCAACTAATTCACGGTAGGTCATTCTTTGATACCCATTAAATATTTTATCCGTCTGTACAACTTCTTAACCCACGAAATATTTACAAATGTATAAATCTTTGTTACAACTTCGCCGTCATACTGCGCATTTTCCCGTGCAGCCCGAAATTTTGCCCGGGCTTCTTCAGGGCCGTCCGCCCAAATGCTCAATGACCAGGACTTGCCGTCAAAGCGGTAAGAAAACATGTACTCATTCATAGGAGAAACCTTATGTATTTTGAAATCTATAAAGACGCAAAAGGCGAATACCGTTGGCATTTGAAAGCAGCCAACCATGAAATCATCGCTCAGGGCCAAGGCTACACCAGCAAGCAAAACTGCCAGCACGCAGTCGATTTGGTGAAAAGCACTACCGCCGCTACCCCTGTAAAAGAGGTATAAAATCCGCTTTTACCCTAAGCCCGCGCCCTACGCGGGCTTTTTTGTCAGTCGCCGAATAGTGGTCATAAATAGCAAAATATCTAATAATTTGAGACCTTTGCAAAATTCCCCCAAATCCCCTAAATTCCTTCCAAGACATTTAGGGGATTTCTCATGAGTACTTTCTTTCAGCAAACCGCACAAGCCATGATTGCCAAACACATCGACCATTTCCCGCTATTGAAGTTGGATCAGGTGATTGATTGGCAGCCGATCGAACAATACCTGAATCGTCAAAAAACCCGTTACCTCCGAGACCACCGCGGCCGTCCCGCCTATCTCCTGTTGTCCATGTTCAAAGCCGTCCTGCTCGGACAATGGCACAGCCTCTCCGATCCCGAACTCGAACACAGCCTCATCACCCGCATCGATTTCAACCTGTTTTGCCGTTTTGACGAACTGAGCATCCCCGATTACAGCACCTTATGCCGCTACCGCAACTGGCTGGCGCAAGATGACACGCTGTCCGAACTGCTGGAACTGATCAACCGCCAACTGACCGAAAAAGGCTTAAAAGTAGAGAAAGCATCCACCGCCGTCGTTGACGCCACCATTATCCAGACCGCCGGCAGCAAACAGCGCCAGGCCATAGAAGTCGATGAAGAAGGACAAGTCAGCGGCCAAACCGCACCGAGTAAAGACAGCGATGCCCGTTGGATAAAAAAAAACGGGTTATACAGACTCGGTTACAAACAACATACCCGTACCGATGAGGAAGGCTATATCGAGAAACTGCACATTACCCCCGCCAATACCCATGAGTGCAAACACCTGTCGCCTTTATTGGAAGGATTATCCAAAGGTACGACCGTCTATGCCGACAAAGGCTATGACAGTGAGGAAAACCGGCAACATCTGGAAGAGCATCGACTGCAGGACGGCATTATGCGCAAAGCTCACCGCAAACATCCGCTGTCGGAAGCGCAAACCAAACGCAACCGATATTTGTCGAAGACCCATTATGTGGTCGAACAAAGTTTCGGTACGCTGCACCGTAAATTCCGCTATGCGCGGGCAGCCTATTTCGGACTGATTAAAGTGAGTGCACAAAGCTACCTGAAGGCGATGTGTTTGAACCTGTTGAAAGCGGCTAACAGGCTAAGTGCGCCTGTTGCTGCCTAAAAGGTGGCCGGATACCTGATTAATCAGGTATCCAAGGGGGATTAAGGGGGAATTTGGGTAGAATCAGTGGATATTTGAAACAAAAACAGCCGAAAATCTTTGTTTGGATCTCGGCTGTCGGGAGGAAAGGAATTTTGCAAAGGTCTCAGGCCGTCTGAATTTCAGACGGCCTTTTTATCTCAATCAAAAATCTGATTTACAAAACGGATTTAACAGTGGCAACCACATTGTCTACGGTAAAGCCGAATTCTTTGAACAGCAAGTCAGCAGGTGCAGACTCGCCGAAGCGGTTGATACCGACCACGGCACCGTTCAAACCGACGTATTTATACCAACCGTCGGCATGTCCGGCTTCTACGGCTACGCGTGGCAAACCTTCCGGCAGAACGGCGGCTTTATAGGCGGCGTCTTGGCGGTCGAATACATTGGTAGACGGCATGGAAACGACACGTACGGCGATACCTTGTTCTGCCAATACTTTTTGTGCTTCCAGAGCCAATTCAACTTCAGAACCGGTAGCAATTACAATAGCTTGCGCATTACCTTGAGCTTCGCTGATTACATAAGCACCGCGTTTGATGTCGTTCAGTTGTTGCTCATCACGCGCTTGGAATTTCAGGTTTTGACGGCTGAAAATCAGGCTGGACGGATGATCGGCCGCTTTAACGGCTTCAGACCACGCTACCAAAGATTCAACGGTATCACATGGACGCCATACATCCATATTTGGAATCAGGCGCAGAGTGGCAGTTTGCTCGATAGGTTGGTGGGTCGGACCGTCTTCACCCAAACCGATGGAATCGTGGGTAAACACAAATACAGGGTTGATTTTCATCAGCGAAGCCATGCGCAAGGCATTACGCTCATATTCGCTGAACATCAGGAAAGTCGCGCCGAATGGTTTAACACCGCCATGCAGGGCAAGGCCATTCATGATTGCGCCCATACCGAACTCGCGCACGCCGTAGTGAATGTAGTTGCCACCGTGTTCTCGGGTAACGGAAACGCTGTTTGACCAGTCAGTCAGATTGGACGGGGTCAAGTCGGCAGAACCGCCCACCAATTCAGGCAGCTCTTTTGCCAAGATTTCGATACTGTTTTGGCTGGCTTTACGAGTGGCGATGGTTTCTGCTTTGGCACACACTTCTTTCAATGCAGCTTGAACGTAAGCATCGAAGTTTTCCGGCAGTTTTTTATCCATGCGGCGCACGAATTCTGCGGCTTCGGCAGGGTATTTGGCTTGATATTGAGCAAAGAGCTCGTTCCATTCGGCCTCAAGTTTCGCGCCTTTTTCTTTTGCATCCCATGCAGCATAGATTTCTTGAGGGATTTCAAACGCAGGATAAGCCCAACCCAAATGTTTGCGCGTGGCTTCGATCTCGTCCGCACCCAAAGGCGCACCGTGGGTTTTATGGCTGCCTTCTTTGTTGGCACTGCCTTTGCCGATTAAGGTTTTGCAGCAAACCAGGGAAGGTTTGCCGGTTTCGGCTTTGGCCGCTTCAATGGCCGTCTGAATGGCATCAGTATCATGACCGTTTACATTTGGAATCACATGCCAGCCGTAGCTTTCAAAGCGTTGCGGAATATTTTCGGTAAACCAACCGTCCACTTTACCGTCGATGGAAATATTGTTGTCATCATATAAAACAATCAGTTTGCCCAAGCCCAAAGTACCGGCAAGCGAACAGGCTTCATGCGATACGCCTTCCATCATACAACCGTCGCCCATGAAGACGTAGGTGTGGTGGTCAACGATGTTCAAACCGTCTTTATTGAATTCAGCAGCCAAGATTTTTTCGGCCAAAGCCATGCCCACAGCGTTGGCAATACCTTGTCCCAATGGGCCGGTCGTGGTTTCCACGCCGTCGGTGTAGCCATATTCAGGATGGCCGGGGGTTTTACTGTGCAGTTGGCGGAAATTTTTCAGATCATCAATAGAAACGTTGTAGCCGGTCAGGTGCAACAGGCTGTAAAGAATCATGGAAGCATGACCATTGGAGAGGACAAAACGGTCGCGGTTGTAGAATTTCGGGTTAGCCGGATTATGATTGAGGAACTTCGTCCACAACACTTCTGCCATTTCCGCCATACCCATAGGCGCACCCGGGTGGCCTGAGTTGGCTTTTTGTACGGCATCGACTGAGAGGAAACGGATTGCGTTTGCCAGTTGAGACATGGTTTGACCTTCCTTGGACAAGATTGGAAATATGAAAAAAGGTGTGCCGATTATCGCCTGAATCAGCCGTGCTTTCAAGGATAGCTTTTGATATTCGCTTTGTCAGACGGCCTGTTTCCACTCGGTTGCCCGAAACGAACAGGATAGATGATATTAACTGTTATTTCGTTTTGAAACAGTGCTTTATATATTTTTATCGTGTAAATAGCAAATCACTATAAGTTTGCATACAGGCTGATTCGTAAACCTTTGAATACTGCCCTTTTCAGACGGCCCTACATCAAACGGCCACAAGGAATCCATCGTTAAGACGAAGTCCCTCTTTTGCTTTGAATAGAGTCAAATGTTATGATTTGTATGCACGCGAAAGGCCGTCTGAAAATATTCACATCAAACTACTACCATGACAACAGGCTTGTGTGCACTTCATCAAGGAACACTGAAATGTCACCAGAAAACCAAGCTGAAAACACCACACCCTCAACAGAAAAAACAGCAAAAGCCACTGCGCCCAAACCTTCCAAACCCAAATCCAGCGTGATTCAAATCCATCCCGAAGGCGAACGCATCCATCCTAAAAAGGCAGAAGGACGCTTTGCCAAACTGCGTATCGCCGCCGTATTGGCGACCCAGTTTGTATTTTACGTTATTCCATGGTTCAACTGGAGCGGCCGTCAGGCGGTTTTATTCAATATCCCTGACCGTCATTTCTTCATTTTCGGACTGTCGCTGGGCATGGGCGATTTGATCTACCTTGCCTTGCTGCTGATGATTTGCGCATTCGGATTGTTTTGGTGGACAACCATTGCCGGTCGTTTGTGGTGCGGCTATTCATGCCCGCAAACAGTTTACACCGAAATTATGCTGTGGATCGACAACTTGGTCGAAGGCGATAGAAACAAACGCCTGAAACTGGAAAAATCGCCTTGGAACTTTACTAAAATTCGCATTAAGGCCACCAAATACCTGCTGATTTTCCTTGTCTGCGCATGGACAGGTATCACTTTTGCAGGCTGGTTTATCCCGATCCGCCAATTTATTCCCGATTTATTCACCGGAGCAGCAGGCGGCGGCGCAATGTTTGCCGCAGCATTTTACGGATTCATGACTTTCTTCTTCGCCCACATCATGCGCGAAAAAGTGTGTCTGCATATGTGTCCGTATGCACGTTTCCAAAGTGCAATGTTTGACAAAGACACGCTGATTATTTCTTACGATACCGAACGCGGCGAACCGCGCGGCGCACGCAAGAAAACCGCCAACAAAGAAGACAGCGGCTTGGGCGACTGCATCAACTGCACCATGTGCGTGCAAGTCTGTCCCGTCGGTATCGACATCCGCGACGGTTTGCAATACCAATGTATCGGCTGCGCGGCGTGTATCGATGCCTGCGACGAAATCATGGACAAAATGGGCTACGAGCGCGGCTTAATCCGTTATACGACCGAAGGCGCGTTGGAACACGAATACCCTGAAAGCGACATCAAAAAACGCTTGAAACGTCCGCGTGTAGCTGGTTATGGCGCAGTACTCCTGGTGGTCATCATCGCCTTCCTGGTCGGCATTTCCACCCGAAAAATGGTCGAAGTCGATATCCTGAAAGACCGTGGCGTCATGGTTCGCGAAAACAGCCAAGGCTGGTTGGAAAATGCCTATAACCTGCGCATTATCAACAATAGTGAAAATGAACAACTGATGACTGCAACCGTCAAAGGCTTTGATGAAATCGCGCTGACCGGCCTGCCTGAAAACGGTATTAAAATTGCGCCGCGGGAAACCGTTACCATCCCGGTACAGGTATCTACCATTCCCGAATACGCCGACAAAGGCAGCCATCCGATTGAATTTACCTTTATCTATCACGAGACCGGCTCTGCTGACTCCAAACCGACTACTTTAGAAGAAAAAGCAACCTTTATCGGAGAATAAACGGTGTCCCCACAACCCAAAATCAAACCTTGGTACAAACATATTTGGCCCTGGGTGCTGATGGCTGGCCCCATCTTCGTCGTTATCGCCAGCGTTTCCATGTTCTTCGTCGCAAAAGAACATACGACAGACTTGGTGTCTGACGATTACTACAAAGACGGCAAACACATCGAAATCCAACTTCACCGCGATGAAGAAGCCGTTAAACGGCAAATTCAGGTGCAGGTCTTAATCAGTCCGGATATGAATGCCGCCAAAGTATTCGTCAGCGGACAATTCGATACCAAACAGCCATTAAACCTATTGTTGATGCACCCAACACGCAAAGCCGATGACCAAACCGTCAAGCTGCGCGCCGTAACAGCCGAACCGCAAAACGGCCGCATGGAATACGAAGCCGTCTTTAAACCTTTACGCCCAACCAATCATTGGTACTTACGCGTTGAAGATGCCTCAGGCGTATGGCGTGTTGAAAACAAATGGATAGTCAGCCAAGGCAATGCAGTCAACTTGACGCCTATGGACAAATTGTTCGACAACGGCAAACAAGCCGCTTCAACAGAACAATAAATCCCGACCCAGGCCGTCTGAAACCTTTCAGACGGCCTGAAATCTTCATACCCTTTTATATTCCCTTCCAAATATGATTTTTTCCGATTGGCGCAGACTGACCGAAAATGAAGTCCGTATGGCAAAACAAGTTTTTGCGGACAGCATAAACTTCCACCGCATCAAAATATATCGCGGCATTCCACTTATACCCAACGCCAATACCGCCATTGCGCCCAATGGAAACATATACTTTCCGCGTAAACACTGCCCCGAAGATTTCACTCAAGCCGGCATAGCCTACAAAATTTGGCTGATTCATGAGCTGACACATGTCTGGCAACACCAGCGCGGTCACAAAGTTTGGCTTTCCGGCCTATTCATCATGCTCAAAGGCGGATACAGAAAACGCAAAGCTTACGCCTACCCCATCCCCTTACCCCACATCAACCAATTAAATATCGAACAGCAGGCAGACCTTATTGCCCACTATTTCGCAGCTACTTTTCTACCCAAAAACATTTACACCCCGCAACAGCCTATTTTTCAGACGGCCTTAGCAGATTTTCTTCACAACCCACACGACAAAAACCTATGCCCGAGATACTTGTCGGCAAAAAAACAACACTTCAAAAAGCAGAGTGAACAAATAAGCTATAATGAACAACCCGACACATCATCCAAAAGATCCCAAACCATGCCTTGGAACATACCTATTTTACTTACCTGGATGCGCGTCCTATTAATCCCCGTGTTCACCATCCTATTCTATTTACCGAACACATGGATTCAACCACAAACCGTCAACTGGACAGCCGCCATCATCTTTGCACTTGCCGCTATTACAGACTGGTTCGACGGCTTTTTGGCACGCCGCTGGAAACAAACTTCCGACTTTGGCGCATTCCTCGACCCCGTTGCCGACAAACTCATGGTCGCAGTTGCCCTGCTCCTGCTCGTCAGCCTTGGCAGAACATACGCCATCTTCGCCATGATTATCATCGGCCGGGAAATTACCATTTCCGCCTTGCGCGAATGGATGGCACAAATGGGCAAACGCGGCAGCGTTGCCGTGGCAACCATCGGTAAATTCAAAACCACTGCCCAAATGATCGCCATCTTCCTTTTGCTTATCGGCACAGACAAATATAGCGATCCTTTCTATCTCATTGGTAACATATTGATGTTTATAGCATCTGTATTGACCATCTGGTCAATGTGCTACTACCTGAAAATGGCATGGAAAGAATTCAAATAAATTTTTTAAAAAAATAAAAACAAAACACTTGACGCACGCGATTAAATCCATAATAATTGCGTCTTCTTCGATATACGAAGCAACAAATATCAGAGCGGGAATAGCTCAGTTGGTAGAGCGCAACCTTGCCAAGGTTGAGGTCGCGAGTTCGAGACTCGTTTCCCGCTCCAT